>NZ_JAYFUI010000075.1:0-34115 GCF_034961125.1 Pseudomonas machongensis
GGTCGACCTGTACGCCATAACCGCCGGTAAAGACTTCCTTGAGGGTATACAACGGGCTGGTGCCGATATCGCCATAGACCACCCCCACAGCTGCCACCAGCAGGCACAAAGGGCGCGCCGCCCCATGCCCGCCCTCGGCGTGACTGCTTGCCTGAACCATCGACCACTCCCGCAGACGGCCCTTCGGGGCCGGTAGTATTCGCACCGGGCGGCATGCTCGCAGCGCCCGGACCGCTGTCGTCATCCGGCTATCATTGTTACCCGGACACAACGGCGCGAAGCATAGCGCAGCGCTCGTCGCTTTTCTGCTGGTCAAGCGACCTTGCGCTCGCTAGAATTGCGCACTTTTTGATCAGAGGCGCCAAAAACGCCCGCCCGGATCGCGCCGCCACTGGCAGGCGCGACCTGTTTCAATACCGAGGTTAGTCATGTCCACCACTCCCGCCACGCCGAAGGTCGGCTTTGTCTCCCTGGGCTGCCCCAAGGCCCTGGTCGACTCCGAGCGCATCCTTACCCAACTGCGCATGGAAGGCTATGAAGTCGTTCCGACCTACGAAGACGCCGACGTGGTGGTGGTCAACACCTGCGGCTTCATCGACAGCGCCAAGGCCGAGTCGCTGGAAGTGATCGGCGAAGCGATCAAGGAAAACGGCAAGGTCATCGTCACCGGCTGCATGGGTGTCGAGGAAGGCACCATTCGCGACGTGCACCCCAGCGTGCTGTCGGTCACCGGCCCACAGCAGTACGAGCAGGTGGTCAACGCTGTGCACGAAGTGGTGCCACCGCGCCAGGACCACAACCCGCTGATCGACCTGGTGCCGCCGCAGGGTGTCAAGCTGACCCCGCGCCACTACGCCTACCTGAAGATCTCCGAAGGCTGTAACCACAGCTGCAGCTTCTGCATCATCCCGTCGATGCGCGGCAAGCTGGTCAGCCGCCCGGTCGGCGAAGTGCTGAGCGAGGCCGAGCGCCTGGTGAAGGCTGGCGTCAAGGAGATCCTGGTGATTTCCCAGGACACCAGCGCCTATGGCGTCGACGTCAAGTACAAGACCGACTTCTGGAACGGTCGCCCGGTCAAGACCCGCATGCTCGAGCTGTGCGAAGCCCTGAGCAGCCTGGGCGCCTGGGTGCGCCTGCACTATGTCTACCCCTACCCCAACGTCGATGACGTGATCCCGCTGATGGCCGCCGGCAAGATCCTGCCGTACCTGGACATCCCGTTCCAGCACGCCAGCCCCAAGGTGCTCAAGGCCATGAAACGCCCGGCCTTCGAGGACCGTACCCTGGCGCGCATCAAGAACTGGCGCGAGCAGTGCCCGGAACTGGTGATCCGCTCGACCTTCATCGTCGGCTTCCCCGGCGAGACCGAAGAGGACTTCCAATACCTGCTCGACTGGCTGACCGAAGCCCAGCTCGACCGCGTCGGCTGCTTCCAGTACTCGCCGGTCGAAGGCGCCCCAGCCAACGACCTGGGCCTGGAAGAAGTCCCGGATGACGTCAAGCAGGATCGCTGGGACCGCTTCATGGCCCACCAGCAGGCGATCAGCACTGCACGCCTGCAACTGCGTATCGGCAAGGAGATCGAGGTACTGATCGACGAGGTCGAGGAACAGGGCTCGGTAGGTCGCAGCTTCTTCGACGCGCCGGAAATCGACGGTAGCGTGTTCATCGACGGTGACCACGGCTTCAAGCCGGGCGACAAGGTCCGTTGCCGTATTGTCGATGCCGACGAATACGACATGTGGGCCGAGCCCATCTGATCGTCACGCCCTTTCGCGCATAACACCGCGAAAGGGCCTGCCAGACAGAAAAAATCCGCACACCGGTGCTGCAGCATCTATGTTTTCCTCACTACCCGAGGAATACAGAATGTCCTTGCACCTGACGCTACATACCCCCCACTACAGCGACTACCCCGAGCTGGTCCGTATCTGGGAAGCGTCGGTGCGCGCTACTCATGATTTTCTCCCCGACGCCTACATCGTGCTGCTGCGCGACCATGTACTGCGCCGCTATCTGGACGCCGTGATGCTGGTCTGCTGCCGGGACACTCGACGCAGGATCCTCGGCTTTACCGGCGTCGCCAACGGCCGTGTCGACATGCTCTTCGTCGCCCCTGAGCACCGCGGCCAAGGCGTTGGCAAGCGCCTGCTGCATCACGCCATTTCCGAGCTCAATGCCGATCGCCTGGACGTCAACGAACAGAACCCCCAGGCGCTGGGCTTCTACCTGCATGAGGGCTTCGAGATAGCGGGCCGCTCGGAAACCGATGGCCTGGGCCAGCCGTATCCACTGCTGCATATGCGACTGATCCGCACACAGGGCTAGCAACTGCGCCGCAACCGCTGTGCAAATGGCCGAAATGGCACAGATTCCCAGCCGCAGCACGGCTCGGACGGGTACAATGGACACCTTTCCCTGCCCTGCGAATGTCTGCTCATGTCCGAACCCGTCCGCCTGTCCAAACGCCTCATCGAACAGCTCGGCTGCTCCCGCCGCGAGGCCGAACTGTACATCGAGGGCGGCTGGGTCACGGTCGATGGAGTCGTTGTCGAGCAACCGCAGTTCAAGGTTGAAACTCAGCGTGTCGAACTGCTCCCGGGTGCCCGTGCCGAAACACTGGAGCCGGTCACCCTGCTGCTCAACCAGCCCAAGGGCCAGGACAGTGAAGCTGCCCGCGCCAGCATGAACATGGCAAGCCTCAGCGAAGCCCACCGCGAAGGCGTGCGCCCCCTGCACGGGCACTTCGCCAGATTGGCTTGCCTCGCCCCGCTCGAACGCGGCGCCAGCGGCCTGCAGGTATTCACCCAGGACTGGCGGGTGAACCGCAAGATCGACGCCGACCTGCGTCGCCTGGAGCAGGAATACATCATCGAAGTACGCGGTGAAACCACACCGCAGGCGCTCGAGCGCCTGGCCCGTGGTGCCACGCGCAATGACCGGGAACTGCCGCGGGCCAAGGCCAGCTGGCAGAACGAAACCCACCTGCGCCTGGTGTTGAAAAACCCGCAGCCTGGGCAGATTTCCGAACTGTGCGCCTACCTTCGCCTGGAAATGCTCGGTATGCGTCGCATTCGCCTGGGTGGTGTGTCGATGGGCAAGCTGCCCCTGGGCCAGTGGCGCTACCTGGCCGCCAGCGAACGTTTCTAAGCGATACCGCCGCGCCGCCAGGTGCGGCCCTGAAAAGGATTCGAGTCACATGAACCACAACGATGTCCTGCGCAGCCTGCGCTACATGCTCAAGGTGAACGACGCCAAGATGGCCGAAATCATCGCCCTGTCCGGCCTTGAAGTGAACCCGGTGGTGCTTGCCGGCTACATCAAGAAGGAAGACGAAGCCGGCTACGTGCGCTGCCCGGAACGCGTCATGGCCCATTTTCTCGATGGCCTGGTGATCCACCGCCGTGGCAAGGACGACAGCCGTGCACCCCAGCCCGTCGAGTTGCCGGTGACCAACAACACCGTTCTGAAAAAGCTGCGGGTGGCCTTCGAGCTCAAGGAAGACGACCTGCACGCGATCCTCAAGTCGGTCAATTTCGCGGTGTCCAAGCCCGAACTCAGCGCGCTGTTCCGCAAGGTAGGGCATGACAACTACCGCCCCTGCCAGGACCAGTTGCTGCGCAACTTCCTCAAGGGCCTGACCCTTCGCGTACGTGGCTGAGCCGATCATGCAGCACAGCGTCACACCGGTGGGCATCGTCCATTCCTGCTTCAAGGAGAAGTTCGCCATCCCCCGCCAGCCGCGCCTGGCGCCCGCCGCACGTGGCGTGCTGGAGCTGCTGCCGCCGTTCGACCAGGGTGACGCGGTACAGGGCCTGGAGCAGGTCAGCCACGTGTGGCTGCTGTTCCTGTTCCATCAAGCACTGGAGGAAAAGCCCCGACTGAAGGTGCGCCCGCCGCGCTTGGGCGGCAACAAGAGCATGGGCGTGTTCGCCACGCGCGCCACCCATCGTCCCAATGGTATTGGCCAATCGGTGGTACGCCTTGAAGCTGTCGAGCCTGGGCGCCTGCTGTTGTCAGGTATCGATCTGCTCGACGGAACGCCGGTGCTCGACATCAAACCCTATGTGCCCTACGCCGACAGCATCGACAATGCCATCAACCAGATGGCCAGCGATGCGCCACTGCCGATCAACGTGCAGTGGAGCGATAGCGCCCTGCACCAGGCCCACGAGCACGCTCTGCGCCTGGCAGAACCACTGGTAGAACTGATCGAGCAGTGTCTGGCCCAGGATCCACGCCCGGCTTATCAGGTACCAGCGCCGGAACGGGTCTACGGAGTGAAATTCTGGGATGTGCAGGTGCGCTGGCATTATCCGCAGCCGGAGGTGATCCGAGTGCTGGAGGTTGCGCGCGAAGCCTGAGTTCGCACTCCCCAGGCATAAAAAAACGCAGACCCAAGTCTGCGTTTTTTTATGCCGCAATTCGCCTTACTTCTCGACGAATGCGCGCTCGATCAGGTAATCACCCGGCTCACGCATGCGCGCCGAGATCTTCAAGCCGAAGCTGTCGAGCACTTCGCTGGTCTCGTCGAGCATGCTCGGGCTGCCGCAGATCATCGCACGGTCGTCCTGCGGGTTGATCGGTGGCAGGCCGATGTCGCTGAACAGCTTGCCGCTGCGCATCAGGTCGGTCAGACGGCCCTGGTTCTCGAACGGCTCGCGGGTCACGGTCGGGTAGTAGATCAGCTTGTCGCGCACGGCCTCGCCGAAGAACTCGTTCTGCGGCAGGTGCTCGGTGATGAACTCGCGATAGGCGACTTCGTTCACGTAGCGCACGCCATGGACCAGGATCACCTTCTCGAAACGCTCATAGGTTTCCGGATCCTGGATCACGCTCATGAACGGCGCCAAGCCAGTGCCGGTGCTCAGCAGATACAGATGCTTGCCCGGGTTCAGGTCGTCCAGCACCAGGGTGCCGGTCGGTTTCTTGCTGATGATGATCTCGTCGCCTTCCTTCAGGTGCTGCAGCTGGGAGGTCAGCGGACCGTCCGGCACCTTGATGCTGAAGAACTCCAGATGCTCTTCCCAGTTCGGCGAAGCGATCGAATAGGCACGCATGAGCGGACGGCCGCTTTCCTGCTGCAGGCCGATCATCACGAACTGACCGTTCTCGAAGCGCAGGCCCGGATCACGGGTGCACTTGAAGCTGAACAGGGTGTCGTTCCAGTGATGCACACTGAGGACACGTTCGTGGTTCATGTTGCTCATCTAGTGGGGCTCCTGAAGAAAAACGCGGCGCGCGCAAGACGCGCAGTTGCGCGATAGTTTAGGGGCAGCGAGAATATCTGTTAACTGAATTATCAAGATATGACTTATCGGTTATATAGATATGCGATTCACTCTCCGCCAGCTTCAAGTCTTCGTCGCCGTCGCCCAGCATCAAAGCGTATCGCGAGCGGCCAATGTACTGGCCCTGTCGCAGTCGGCGGCCAGTACTTCCATCACCGAACTGGAGCGCCAGTCCAGCTGCCAGCTGTTCGATCGCGCCGGCAAGCGCCTGAGCCTCAACGCCCTGGGCCATCAGTTGCTGCCCCAGGCAGTAGCCCTGCTCGACCAGGCCAAGGAAATCGAAGACCTGCTCAACGGCAAGTCCGGCTTCGGCTCGCTCGCCGTCGGCGCCACCCTGACCATCGGCAACTACCTGGCAACGCTGCTGATCGGCAGCTTCATGCAGGTGCACCCGGAAAGCCAGGTCAAGCTGCACGTGCAGAATACAGCGCACATTGTGCAACAGGTGGCGCACTACGAAATTGACCTGGGTCTTATCGAGGGTGACTGCAACCACCCTGACCTGGAGGTGCAACCCTGGGTCGAGGACGAACTGGTGGTGTTCTGCGCTCCGCAGCATCCACTGGCCAAGGTCGGCCGCGCCAATATCGAGGCCTTGTCCCAGGAGGCGTGGATCTTGCGCGAACAAGGCTCAGGCACCCGCCTGACCTTTGACCAGGCCATGCGCCACCACCGCGCCAACCTGAACATCCGCCTGGAGCTCGAACATACGGAAGCGATCAAGCGCGCCGTGGAGTCGGGTCTGGGGATCGGCTGCATTTCACGCCTCGCGCTGCGCGACGCTTTCAGGCGCGGCAGCCTGGTGGCAGTGGAAACCCCGGAGCTGGATCTGCTGCGCCAGTTCTACTTCATCTGGCACAAGCAGAAGTACCAGACCTCAGCCATGCGTGAGTTTCTCGAGCTGTGCCGCAGCTTCACTGCGGGGGTGCAGCGCAGCGACGAGATCGTGCTGCCGACCATCGCCTGAGCGTCAGCCGAGCAGGATTACGCCCCAGACCAGCGCCACCATGCTCATTGCCACCAACTGCGCAGCACTGCCCATGTCCTTGGCGTTCTTCGACAAGGGGTGACGGTCCAGCGAAATGCGGTCGATGGCAGCCTCGACCGCCGAGTTGAGCAGCTCGACGATCAGCCCCAGCAGACACACGGCGATCAGGATCGCACGCTCGCCGCGACTGACCGGCAACCAGAAGGCAGTCGGGATCAGCAGCACAGTGAGCAGCACCAGTTGGCGGAAGGCAGCCTCGCCCTTGAAGGCGGCGCGCAGGCCGTCGAGCGAATAGCCGGCGGCATTGAAGATGCGTTTCAGGCCGGTCTGGCCCTTGAATGGCGACATGTGAGTCAATTCACCTGAAAAAGACCTGCAGGCTAGTCCAGCCTGGGTCAAAAAAGCGTGAAGCCGGAAGGCTCAGTTGGCTGAAACCGATTCAAGTTGTTGCAGCAGCAAGGCGGCCTGGGTCCGGGTACGCACGCCCAGCTTGCGGAAGATCGCGGTGACGTGGGCCTTGATGGTCGCCTCCGAAACGCTCAGCTCGTAGGCGATCTGCTTGTTCAACAAACCTTCGCAGACCATGGTCAGCACCCGGAACTGCTGCGGCGTCAGGCTTGCGAGCCCTTCGCTGGCGGCTTTGGCCTCGGCCGACACATCAACCTTTTCGAACGCCTGCGGCGGCCACCACACTTCGCCGTCGAGCACCTTGCGCACGGCGTCCTGGATGGTTTCCAGCGGGCTGGACTTCGGAATGAAACCGCTGGCCCCGAACTCACGGGACTTGACCACCACGGCCGCCTCTTCCTGAGCCGACACCATCACCACCGGAATCTGCGGGTATTGCCCGCGGAGCAGGACCAGCCCGGAGAAGCCATAGGCACCTGGCATGTTCAAGTCGAGCAGGACCAGGTCCCAGTCGGATTTCTCGGTCAGGCGGGTTTCCAGTTCGGCGATGCTTGCCACCTCCACCAGACGTACGTCCTGCCCGAGGCCAAGGGTCACGGCCTGGCGCAAGGCGCTACGGAACAGCGGATGGTCATCGGCAATCAGGATTTCATATGTAGCCATCGATCCAGGGGTCCTGTTCTGTGCCAGGCACTGTGGGGTATGGGGCCTGTGCCTGGCGGGCAACTCAAGGCGCGGGCGGCGGCGCCGCCAGCGGCAAGGGCACGATGCAGACCAGCGGTAGCGGCTGCGTCGTGGCCGAATCGGCGCCAAGGATGCCGAGCACCGTCCGGGTGGTCAAGCCAATTGCCCGGCGGCCTCGCCCACCCTGGCGACCTGCTCGACAGTATGAACCAATCCGGCTAGCTTGCCCCTTGGACTATAGGAAGGTATGCAAGCGTTGATGCGGCTCATCCTGGTCGTCCAGTGCCAGGTGTCGCTTGCCGCTGAGGTAATGCAGGCTGAACACGTCAAGGTAGGCATCCAGCGCCTGGGAGGCACGGTTGTCGCCGGCCAGGTCCAGACACATGGCCGCCACTTCCGCGGTGCAGAAATGATCGTCACGCTTGGAGCGGCGCAGGCGGTAGCGCGACATCTGCTCGGCCTCCAGGCTCAGCACCGGGAAGCGGTCCAGGTACGGGCTCTTGCGAAACATCTTGCGCGCTTCGGTCCAGGTGGCGTCGAGCAGGATGAATAGCGGCCGCTTGCCCGGCTCGCACACCACTTCGTTGACCACCCGCTCCTGTGCGACGAACTCACCAGGGAAGACGATATAGGGCTGCCACTGGGGTTGTTCGAGCAGCGCCAGCAAGCGCGCATCGACATCCGTGCGCTGCCAGCCGAAGGCCCAGGTGTCTTCGATCAGGTCGGCGATCAGCCAGCCGGTGTTGGTCGGCTTCAATGGCTCGGTGTCGTGCATCACCAGACACATGCCGGCCTGAGCGTCGACCCGAGGCTTCCAGGCGCACAGGCAATGGCTGGCGATAACCCGGCAGTCCGGGCAGCGATCGGCTCGCGAACCGCGGGCGACGAAGGGTTTGTTGCTGCGCGCCAGACGCTCGGCGCGCAGACGCGCTACCGCATGGCTCATGGCTGCAAGCCTGGCGACGGGAATAGGATGGACACTGCGACAACTCGGCGGGAAACAAAGGTGCCAGTCTACCAGAGCGGGCGCAGGTTTGCCGTGCAGGCCACTGCCAGGCTCCCTTATAATCCAGCCTTTGGCGGCGGCTGCGCCCGGAGCGCGACCTGTTCATGGAACGCCGCCTGCCGGCGCGGGTCAAAGCGCCAGTCACCGAACCAGGAGAGATTCATGCTGCGTCTTATCGTCCCGACCCTGAGCCTGATGCTCGCCCTGCCGCTTGCCGCCAACGCAGCGTCCAAGCAGGACTACGAGCTGAGCCAGATGCTGCAGAAGGTTGCCAAGGAGAGCAGCGTCGGCACGCCACGCGCCGTCAACGAAGACATCCTCGACCAAGGCTACACCGTCGAGAAGGGCAAGGCGCTGGTCAACCACCTGAGCGTGCGTGAAGAACATGCCCAGCGCATGCTGGAAAACCCGGCGCTGGTGCGCAGCCAGCTTGGCGACAGCGTCTGCCGCAACACCGGCTACCGCCAACTGATGACCAAGGGCGCGGTGATGGTCTACCGCTTCACCGTCTACAAGACCAACCAGCCGGTCATGGACCAGGCGTTCGATGCTGCCAGTTGCACCGCTGGCAATAAGAAAAAGTGATTCAGGCGACCTGATCGTCGCTGGCGCGCCGCTGTTCTTCATCGGCGCGCAGATCCGCCAGCAGGGCCTGAAGGTAACGTGATTGCCTGTCGGCGCCTTGCAACCTGCGCAGGCACTCGCCCTCCAGGCTCAAGTGATGGTCCTTGGCCGCACGCCTAAGCAGTTCATACAACTGCAGGTCCACCTCGATGACCAACCGATGCATGCTTCTTCCTCCCTGCATCGCCCTCTGCCCCTCAGTTAAACAAAGCTCGGCAAGGATTGGATCCGATCAGACGAACGGTTGACCTTCAGCGAACCGGCACGATCGCGCGCCAGCGTCTAGATTGAAAGCAAACGACAGGCATTTTCGGCAAGCACAGGAGATTGCCGACGCCACGACGTTGCCGGATCCGCAACGAAAACAGACAAGATGGATACAAGCCACTGCATCACGGCCTTGAAGGCCTACTGCAATGCTCGGGATGCACACTCGAGCCACAGCAGCCAGCGACACACGCAGTGTCGTGGCCGGTACTCACCATCGACCGGTCAGAGGTTTTGCTGCAGAAGGAGACGTTGAATGCCTTACCTACCGAATGAACTGCTGTCCAAGCACTTCAGCGACCAGGGAATCGACCTGGGCAGGATTGACGAACAACTGCAACTGGTGGCGCCGAACAGCCCCAACCTGCCCCTCTACCGCGACATGATGTTGACCGTACTGCGCATGGCCAGCGACGACGCCAACCGCTGGAACGCCAAGATCACCTTGCAGGCCCTGCGCGAACTGGATCACGCCTTCCGTACTCTCGAGCGCTACAAGGGCCGACGCAAAGTCACGGTGTTCGGCTCGGCGCGCACACCCCAGGAACACCCGATGTATGCCCTGGCCCGGGAACTGGGCGCCACACTGGCACGCTCCGAGCTGATGGTCATCACCGGTGCCGGCGGCGGCATCATGGCCGCTGCCCACGAAGGCGCCGGTGCCGAGAACAGCCTGGGCTTCAATATCACACTGCCTTTCGAGCAACATGCCAATGCCACGGTGGACGGCACCGATAAGCTGCTGCCCTTCCACTTCTTCTTTATCCGCAAGCTGTTCTTCGTCAAGGAAGCCGACGGACTGGTCCTTTGCCCGGGTGGCTTCGGCACCCTCGATGAAGCGCTGGAAGTGCTGACCCTGATCCAGACCGGTAAAAGCCCACTGGTGCCGGTGGTACTGCTGGACTCGCCTGGCGGCAGCTTCTGGCAGGATGCCCTGAACTTCATCAGCCGTCAGTTGGAAGAGAACCGCTATATCCTGCCCAGCGACCTGAAGCTGGTACGCCTGGTACACAGCGCCGACGAGGCCGTTGAAGAGATCAAGCAGTTCTATAGCAACTACCACTCGAGCCGCTGGCTGAAGAACCAGTTCGTGATCCGCATGCTGCACCCCTTGAGCGAGGCTGCGCTATGCGATATTCAGGAGGGTTTTGCCGACCTGCGCCTGAGCGGCAAGTATCATCAACAGCCCGACAGTAGCGCAGAACATGAAGTCGGCGACTTCAATCACCTGACCCGCCTGACCTTCGCCTTCAACGGCCGCGATCAGGGGCGCCTGCGTGAATTGGTGGACTTCATCAACCTGCCGGAAAACTGGGCAAAACCTCAGCCCATGCACACGACCCAGCATGCGCGAGAAGCGCTGAAAGTCAGTTGAACGAAAAACGGCCAGTACGGCTGACCAGGCAGATATCTGCCTGGTCAGCCGTACTGGCCGTCAATCATCGAGGTCGCGCCCGCTGAGCAGCCGGCCGATCATGTCCATGGAAAAACCACGGTAGGCGAGAAAGCGCGTTTGCTGCGCGCGACTGCGGGGATCCTGAGGACGTTGCCCGGCGAACTTGCGCTGCCAGACGTCCCGTAGGCGGGCCGACCAGTCCACACCGCTCTCGCGCAGTGCCTGATCGATATCGCCACGGTTCAGCCCTCGCTGACTCAGATCCTCACGAATACGTGCGGGGCCATAGCCGGAGTTGGAGCGATAGGAAATGAAGCTTTCCAGGTAGCGCGCCTCGCTGAGCAGTCCTTCCTCGGCAAGCCGATCGAGCGCAGGCTCGATCAGCTCATCGGTGGCGCCGCGCTGACGCAACTTGCGCGTCAGCTCGACACGACCGTGCTCGCGGCGCGCGAGCAGGTCCATGGCTGTCCGCCGAACGGCGACGGGGGTGTCGAGTACGACGGACGACATGCGCGATCAACCAGCGATATCAATAACCGGCTTCAGCATCAGCCATATCGTCGGCATCAGCTTCAGCGGCGGCGGCCTTGCCAGCAGCGGCGACAGCGCCGGAGGTCAGCAGCTTCTCACGAATCTGCTTCTCGATTTCCGAACCGATGGCCGGGTTCTCTTGCAAGTACTTGGCAGCGTTGGCCTTGCCTTGGCCGATCTTGTTGCCCTGATAGCTGTACCAGGCGCCGGATTTCTCGACCAGGCCTTGAGAGACGCCCAAGTCGATGATCTCGCCATTACGATAGATACCCTTGCCGTAGAGAATCTGGAACTCGGCCTGACGGAAAGGTGGCGAAACCTTGTTCTTGACGATCTTGACGCGGGTTTCGCTGCCCACTACTTCGTCGCCTTCCTTCACAGCGCCAGTACGACGGATGTCCAAACGGACCGAGGCGTAGAACTTCAGGGCGTTACCGCCGGTGGTGGTTTCCGGGCTACCGAACATCACGCCAATCTTCATACGGATCTGGTTGATGAAGATGACCAGGCAGTTGGCGTTCTTGATGTTACCGGTGATCTTGCGCAGCGCCTGGGACATCAGACGGGCCTGCAGGCCGACGTGCATGTCACCCATTTCGCCTTCGATCTCAGCCTTGGGTACCAGGGCCGCCACGGAGTCGACGATGATCACGTCGACAGCGTTGGAACGCACCAGCATATCGGTGATTTCCAGGGCCTGTTCGCCGGTGTCTGGCTGCGAGACCAGCAGGTCATCGACGTTGACGCCGAGCTTGCCAGCGTACTCAGGGTCGAGGGCATGCTCGGCGTCGACGAAGGCGCAGGTGGCGCCGTTCTTCTGGGCCTCGGCGATGACCGACAGGGTCAGCGTGGTCTTGCCCGAGGATTCCGGGCCGTAGATCTCGACGATACGGCCCTTTGGCAGGCCGCCGATGCCGAGGGCGATGTCCAGGCCCAGCGAGCCGGTGGAGATGGCCGGGATGGCCTGGCGTTCGTGATCGCCCATGCGCATGACTGCGCCCTTGCCGAATTGGCGTTCGATCTGACCCAGGGCCGCAGCCAAGGCGCGCTTCTTGTTGTCGTCCATTGAAATCCTCACGTGTTCGACTTGGCCCTGATGGCCGGAATACCTGTATAAGTAGCCAGTATTATTCCACAGGGATTCGTTTCCGCAAACCCCCGTCGAGCGATTTACTCGGCACCAAGCTGTAACAAGCCGTCTAACGCAGCGATCACCGTCTGTCGGCGCACCGCCTCGCGATCGCCCTCGAAGTGGCGACGCTCGCTGATCACGCGGGCTCCATCGCCCCAGGCCAGCCACACGGTGCCTACCGGTTTGGCCGGCGAGCCGCCATCCGGCCCGGCGACACCGCTGACCGCTACGGCAAACCGCGCGCCGCTGGCGGCCTGGGCACCACGGACCATGGCCTCGACAACCTCCTGGCTGACGGCGCCAACCTGGGTGAACAGTGCCTCGGGGACGCCAAGCTGGCGGGTCTTCTGGGCGTTGGAATAGGTGACGTAACCCGCCTCGAACCAGGCCGAACTGCCGGGAATACGGGTGATCGCTTCGGCGATGCCACCACCGGTGCAGGACTCGGCGGTGGTCACCTGCGCATTGAAGCGGCGCAGGTGTTCGCCCAGGCGGGTAGAAAGTACGGTGATCGGGTCCATGGCAGGCTCCTTGCGTGACTGCGCACTACCCTACCACCCTCATCCCCCCAGGCAAGGATTCACGGCGCCAGCGCGCGGATGTACGCCTGACAGGCGCGCAGGGCGATCAGCCCCCGGTCGCCGTCGTTGGTGATGGCGATAATTCGTCGAGCATGCGCCGGGTCAAGTCGGGCGCGTACGGCGCCATGATCCACGCCGCTGGCGCCGGTGGCGGCAGGCATTGTGGAACAGGCGGCGTCGCGCTCGACCAGGACCGACAGGCGCAGATCGGCAGTAGCAAGGCGATCACGCAGCCGAGCCTGATTGTGTTGCGCATCGGTAAGCTCCTGGAAATGAGTCGACTCGCTGTCGTGCAGGCGTCGTTCGAGCGCCTGGCGCTGCTCGCGCTCACTGCGCAGCTGTTCGTTGAGCACCTCGGCCTGCTCCACCCGCTGGCGCGCCTGCAACTCGTCCGACTCGGCGAGCAGACGCTCGTAGCGCCAGGCCTGAACCTGCCAGGCCAACGCGGCGGACAACACTACCGAGGCAACGTACGCAGCAAACTGCAGGCGGCTCAGCACAATACCTCCCGAGCCCTGGCCCAGAGCTTGAGGCGCTCATCCAGGCCATTGAGCCCACCATTGATATGTCGGGTGATGCGGTTGAACTCACCACGATCGGCCAGGGCATTGAGCCCGCGCGACTGCCAGAACCAGGCCGCCGACTCGCAGGCCCAGCGTGGCTGCTCGAGTAGCTGGGGTTGCGCCAGCAACCGCTCATCACCGAACAGCGCACGGCTGCAAGCCTGGTAGTTGTTGCGCCCGGTGACCTGGATCAGGCCGCGACCGCAATACAGCTGGCCATCACCGTCGGCCTCGGGCGTGTTGCCCAGGCGCAGGGCCAGCGGGCCGGTGTCGTAGCGTGAAAGATAGCGATCGCTGCCCAGTTCCTTCACATAGCGTAACTGGCCGGACTCATGACCGACCTGGGCGAGAAAGGCGGCGATGCGCTTGGGATGGTCGATTTCCCAACGGGCCATGGCCTCGTTGAGAGGTGTGAGAAACGTGCCGACACGCTGGCCGGCGAGTGGATAGATCTGAATGAGTTGCCGCTCGGTGAGCATGCAGAACCTCCCTGGCAAGCAAAAAAAACCCAGGCAAGCCTGGGTTGGGAGTGGGGTGTGGACTGCGTCCTGGACGATGGCGCAGAGGATCGGTGCGAGACGTCAGCCTTCGGCAGCACCGCCTCGGGAAAAAATGCGCCGCCGGTGCCGCCAGCCGGTCAGCAGCGCGAAGGCCAGCGCTGCAGCCGACATGACGCCACTGACGATTACACCGCGCCGGATCGAAATATTGTTCCACTCGATGACCTGCTGGTTGAGCCGGTCATCGAACAGGATACGGCCCTCTTCACTGGCCAGAGCTCGCACCCGCCCGGAGCCTTCCACGGTCAGCCTGAGCACGGTGCCCATACCGATTCCCGCCTGCTCGAACGCACTGCGATAAGCATACAAACCCTGCTGCCGACGCTGACCGTCCAGGTCGTAGGCCACGCCAAAGCTGACCAACTCGGGCTGGGGCTTCCAGACTTGGGGGTGGGTCGTCAGTCGACCGTCGAGCGTGACCAGCCGGGTGTCATCCGACGCAGGAGCGTCGCGATATCCCCGCGCATAGATCGCGGCGAACGCAAGGAAGCAGATCGCTAGGAGCAGCAGGACGATGAAACGCTGGCGGGGGGTGAGCGCAGAAAGCTGAGAGGCGAGTGAAGCCATATGTCCGTTATCGATGACCGTTGGGCTGGAGCGCAACCCTACCATGAACCTCAGCGATGGTATTGATCGCTGCCCAGGTACACATCGCCCGGGTTCACGATCTCGATCGGCCCGATATCGATCCAGGCGTCCGGCAGATCGGGGTAGACCACAGGCGCAGTACCGGAGCTGCCTCCTTCGACATAGCCCCCTCCCCCGCCGCCAGCCGCCGCACCCTCGTCATAGACGCTCCGGCTGTCACTGGACAGCGATACCGCCCCCGTTGCCGGATCCCAGTGACTGGTGGCGATGCGATCAGCGTAGTAGGCGCCCAGCTCGGCGAGCGTGGCCAGTTTCAGGTCCGGCGCCACCCAGTAGTCGGGGTAGCTGGCCTGGGGATTGGCGCTGAAATACTGCTCCCAAACCGGTTTCACCAGCGCCTGGTAGAGGTTGTTCCTGACGTCGGAGGTGATGATGCCCGAGACGTTGGCGCCAATACCGACCGCCGTGAACAAGGCCGCTGCAGGGCCGAACCCGGCCAGCAGGGCAATACCGCCGACCACGCCGGCAACGTTGCCCACCAGGCTGATGACATCGCCGGTGTTGAACGGCTGCTCGGTGCGGTACTCCGCGGTGATCTTGACGAACACGGTGGTCGCGGCCAGCGTGTTGGTGGTCACGCTCAGGAACGGCGTGAAGCCGGCTGTGAGCTTGACCATGGAAGTCACCCCGGCCACTGTCGCAACCGTCTGGGTGCTCTGGTTGACCAGGGCGAAGCCCTCCTTGTCGCTGTTGTACTGGTCGATCAGCGACGTGCCGGCTGCACCGGTGCCTGCCGCCTTGTCGACATAGCCGACGATCAGTTCGACTGTTCCAGCCATGGTTATCTACTCCTTGATGAGGGTCTTGAAAGCCAGGCTCACGCGCAAGCGGTTGCAGCTTGCGGCGGGCGATCTGGCGCTGTGGGGAATGCGTCCGTCGAAAAGCACGATTCGCCCGGGCTTGGGCAGGACGGCCTTGATCACATCGGTCTTGGCGGCGTTGAAGAACAGCAGCTCGCCGCCCCAGGCCGAAGCCCAGTGTTCGTTGCAGAACATGACCAGGGTCTTGCCCGGCTCATCCGGGCGATTGTCGCGGTGGATAGGGCCGTCCTGGCCGCTGGTCTGGCCATTGGCGTAGACCCCAAGCAATGTTGCCTGCGGCAGATGGCTGTCCTTGAAGCCGGCCCACCAGTCGGCCAGGAACGTCCAGCCTGCGCGCTCACGCAGTTCCTGCTCGCAGTCCTGTCGTTGTTCGCGTGCGCTGCCGGCAATGAAGGCATGCCAGCACGGTCGGTCCAATACGCCGTAGTGCTGCGCCCAGCCGAAACGCCATACAGGGCCGGCCAGCCGCTGGGCGAGCATGGACAGCTCCTTGGGGCTGAGCAGGTCGTCCAGCACCTGGATCGCATCCGGGTTGAAACTCGATTGCATGAAGAGACTCCTTGTCGAAAACGGCCTAGGCCTTGAGAGAAGCGGGCCTGCCCGCTGCACGCCCGGCACTCTTGGCCTTGCCCGCCTTGCCACCGTTGCACTGCACGGTGGTGCGCCAGCCAGAGCCGGTGAACACCTGCTCGACCGAGTCGATCAGGTACTGGCCGTCGAGCCCGTCGACAAAACCACTGACCTCTATGCTGCGCTCGACGAACAGGTCGGTGCGACCAGGCATGTCCAGGCGCACGCTGGCAGTCTCGCGATTGAAGCTGGCCAGGCGTGCGCGGGCAGCCTGTTCGGCGGCGGCGCGATTGGGGTACAGGTGGCGGTCGGTATGAACAGGACGCTGGCTGCCCGAGCTTTCGGCGTTGCTCAGTTCGACCACCTTGAGCTCGCCGCTGGCACTGTCCTGGTGACGGGTGCGCACGGCCTTGCGAGTGGCCTTGTCGTCCAGGCGAAATTGCCACTGGCTGACGTCGCTGCGCCGCAGCGTCACCAGCCCCAGCGTCTTGCCGCTGGCGCTCTGCCCGCCCTGGCGCGGCAGCACCAGCAGCTGGCCGTTGGCGAGTTTGGCGGTGCAGTCGTACTGGCGGGCCAGACGGGTGATGAAGTTGAAGTCCGACTCGCTGTACTGGTCGATACGCGGCACGTTCAGGGTGACCGGGCAGATCGCCTGCCAGCCGTTGCGCGCACCGATCTCGGCGATGATGCGTTGCAGCGGAACATTCTCCCAACTGCCGCTGCGGATGGTTCTGCCACTGCCGCACAGGTCGCTGGCCTTGCCGCGGATCACCAGGGTGTCCGGCGGCCCGGACAGCTCGACCTCATCGACGGTGAAGCGCCCCAGCAGCGTCAGTGGCTGCCCGGCGTAGCCCAGGTGCACCTCCAGCACCGCGCCGCGAGGCGGCAGGGCCAGGGCACCGTCGCGGGCATCGATGCGCAGCTCGAACGTATCCGACTCCATGCCGGGTTTGTCGGTGGTGCGCAGCAGCAACAAGCGGTCGTTGATCAGGGCGGTGATGTCCTTGCCATCGGCGTTGATGCTGAAGACAGGTTGCATGACTCATGCCTCCGTTGTCGGTGTGGATATGGGCCTGCGCTCAGTCCCAGAGCTGCACGCTGCTGACCGTGGCAGTGGGCAGGGCCGGCAGCAGGATCATCACGCCGGCGCGCAGGGGCTGGTCTTCGTCGGCCAGCCCCTGATTGGCCTCCAGCACAGCTTCGACCGTGCGGTTGAGGTGGCCGTAGTAGTGCTGGCAGAGGGTGTCGAGCAGGTCGCCGTCAGACGTTTTGCAGATCTTCGCCATAGCGGGTGAACTCCAGTGAAAAACCCTGTTTGCGTGGAATGCCCCCGGCCAGCAGGTTGCTCTGGTCTTCGTCGATGCTGGTCAGGCACCAGTTGCCGAGCACCTCGCCGTACCCTGTGGTCAGGCTCAGGGGCAGCAACTGGCGACCGATGCTGCGCAGGGTCTGCAGTTGGCCCAGACCGCCCTTGAAGGAGGGAAAGATCGCACCACGGATGCTGATCGTCTCCTCGCCCTGGCCGACGGCCTGCTGCGCGCTGTCGCGGCTCAGGCGTTCCTGGGCGGCCCAGCGAAAGCGGGTCTGGCGACGCAACTGGTCAAACGCGGCGGTATCGAGGTTGAAGTAGTACGGTGTGGCATTGGCCTTCAGCGGTTGCAGCACCAGCAGGTGCGGGAATGGCTTGATCGCTTCGGCGGTCGGCGTTGTCAGCGGTGCGAAGCCGAAGGTGACGAGCACCCCGCTTGCCACCGCGCGGGTATCGCCCACCACCTTGCGGATCGCCGCGCCAGCCTTGCCTAGGTGTTCGGAGAACGCATCGACACGCTCCTGCACCTTGCGCACCTCGTCGACGCTCTTGTCGTAGCGGGCAATCACTTTGTTGACACGCCCTTGTGCCGAGTCGATGGCACGCAGGGTACGTTGCAGGCGCTTGCCGATGGCCGGACCGATCCAAGGCAATGCTTCGAGTTCAGCCGCGGCTTCCTTGACGTGGTCCACGGCCTGGTTCATCGGGTCGAGCATGGCGCCGGCACGCCGACGCCCCTCCTCGCCCGCCTTGACCAGTGCATGCAGTGCGGCCTGCAACTGCTCCAGGTAGGTCATGAATGTCCCTCCGGTTCAAAATTGTCGTAGAGGGTCTGCCAGACGCGCTTCATCAGCTCTTTGCCGCTCTTCCAGTACCCGGCGCACAGCCAGTTCCAGGTCGGTGGCGAGTTGGTCGTGTGCAACAGCGGCGCCTTGCAGCGTGATGGGGATGTTGGTGGTGAAGTTGAAGGGTTGGCCAGCCCCGCTGGTAATGACCGGTTGGGCCGGGGCTTGCGGCAGAGCATCTGGCAGGACGCTGGCTTGCGGCGGCACCGACAACTGCGCGGCTGGTACCTGCACCTCTACTGCGGGCTTGTCCATTACAGCTGAACGTCCAGACGCTGAGGCCTGCACCGCAACCTTCGACAACCTCAGTACAGCAGCCGGCCTTGACGGCTTCTGAGGCGATCGAGGGAGCTCGACCTTTACGGCAGCGGGCGCAACGCTGGCGCCATGACTTTCGAATCTGGGAGAAGGCACGATACCGGGGACCAACGAAAGACCAGGAATCGCCGGAGGCCATGCACGAGGCTCAGCGATGGCGCCTGCAACCCGTTGCTTGGCCACCACACTTGCTGCCCTCCCTTCATTCACAGGAGGCCTCAACAGATCTCTGACGAGAGCCTTGTCCATGCCGGCAATGTCAGCAGTCGAACCCGGCTTCGGCATAGTCAACATCGAAGGCCGCCGTTGCGATGAACCGCTTGCGGCGGTTGCAAACTGCGCCATAAGTCCCGGCAGTCGAAGAGGAGACGGCGGTCCCGACGTCCTGGCGCGCTCCGGGTTCTGCTCCTGTGCAGTACCGCTTACCTTGGCCGACAACCCGCGCCGTACCGGCTGTGCTGTGGAGGCAGGCTCCGGGTACTGGGTGGCCAAATATTTGCCTAACGCCGACCCAACCTGATCGCCCACAAAGTTGCCAACCGACATCCCTATCGTGGTACCGATCGGACCCAGCAACGATCCGGCGGCACCCAGGGCGCCGCCAAGGATCAGGCCCCCTGCCGCGCCGCCATAACCGCTCCACCTTTCTTCACGGGTTTGCGCCGTGCCATAGGTATAGGCCGCCTTTGCACCCGCCTCGATGAACATCGAAGCAAGGGGTATTTTCAATGCCTTGAGGTTCTCTGCGACGCCCTTGGCGGTCCCAGCGACAGCACCTGGGTTGGTGTAACGCCGCTTGAGTACTTCCCAGCTGGCATAACCCCCGCCCACCACCGCAGCAGTTGTAAGCGCGTCCTTGACTGAGCCAGACAGCGTCGAATAAGGATCCGCGTCAGGTTTCGACTGAGTCGATACCGGCGTTGATGGCGGTTTGTCCTTGGCTGTCTCCGATGCAGGGTTCGTGACCCGCTCGCCAGCCCAGGCGCCCAGCTTGTCGCCGGCCATACCGAAGGCAACGCCGCCCACCTCCGAAACCATCGTGCCCCAGCGCGGCACCGCCGCTCCCAAGGCCTTGCCGCCTAATGTGCCGACTGCCGACCCAACCGCACTGAGATAGCCCACTGCCTGCTCCTTCGCCGTGGTGGCGGTGGAAGCGGTGTGGAAGAGCTTCAACCCCAAATCCAACTTTGTTGCAGAGGCAGCCTCCCTGGCCGCAGCCCCTGCTCGAGTACGGGCAGTGGCTCGGCTCGGCGTGGGATCAGCAGAGGCTGACGAAACTGCTTCGCCCTCCCCCGACACCACCCCTTGTCGGGCTTCAGGTGCATCCGCGTTGATCCGGGGAGTTGAGCCTGCGCGCGGCCGAGGCTGGGGGTACGCATGTACGATCTGAGCGGGCAACTCGAACGGGGGTGAGTTGGATGCGCGCCATTCCTGGGCAGCCAAGGGTAACGGCTGGTGCTCCAGTGCCGGAGTGAGTCCT
Organism: Pseudomonas machongensis; assembly: GCF_034961125.1. Taxonomy (NCBI): domain Bacteria; kingdom Pseudomonadati; phylum Pseudomonadota; class Gammaproteobacteria; order Pseudomonadales; family Pseudomonadaceae; genus Pseudomonas; species Pseudomonas machongensis. The sequence goes on from NZ_JAYFUI010000075.1 coordinate 20,023, forward strand.
TGCCAGTTCGACAGCTGTGGCACGACCGATGGATACGGGCCTGGTCGCCAGATATCCAGCGGTGATGAAAACGATTGCAGCGCCTTGCCGTAAGGCGCCCAATGATCGGTAAACCTGGCGCGATAGTCATCGAGCGCGCCAGGGAAAGCCGAGCCAGATGCGACGGCTTCCCCCAGGGCAATCCCTGATTTGTTCGCCATCCGTTAATCCTCTCAATCCGAAAGCCACCAGACCATGTCGCTGAACGACATGGTCATGATTTCGCTCGCGGAAAAGTTCAGCTCCTTGGCCAGCCGCCTTGCGGCGGCCTTCTGCCGGGTCGGGTCAAACCTCGTCGTCCTGCACCAGGCGAAAATACCCGGCCTGCAAGCGGCCGTAGTCCTTCAGGGTGAGGCCTTCGAGGTCCTTGATGCCAACTTCGGCCAGCGAGGCGAACAAGTTCAGCTCGCGCTGCTCGTCGTCGCTGGCGCCGCCGGCCTGGGCGTTGCGCATGTCACGCACCGTCGGGGCCCGCAACGTCAGGCTGTCGACCTGAATGCCATTGGCCTCGCTCGGACGCGACAAACGCACCGTGACGCGGTCGGCTGCAAGGTTCAGCCACTGGGGCTGGCGGTTTTCCTGAGCCATGAACACCTCCTTTACAGGCCCAGCGCAGTACGCTGCGCCGCCAGTTGGTCGACACCGTCGATCACCCGCTTCATGCCCAGGGCATCGATCTCGTAGACCAGGCGACCATCAACCTCCAGCTTGTAGTAGCTGAGTGCGACGCTGTGCTTGATCTCGGCCTTGTCGCCGGATTTCCAGTCGCCCATGTCGACTTCCTTGAGCGAGCCACGCAGGGTGACGATGACCGGATTGATCTGGCCCTTGAGGCCCTTGAAGGCGCCGCGGAACGTGCCGTTGAAGGCCGTGCCATCGGCCAGGCCGAAGAACTTCAGCGACTCGCGGCGCACGCCGGTGGTGGTGAAGGCCGCTTCCTGCTTCTCCATGCCCAGGTCCATCTCGACGGGCATGTCCATGCCACCGGGACGGTGTTCTTCCATTTTCAGGGTCAGTTTGGGCAGGGTCAGGCTGGGTACATCGCCCTGGAAGCTCACACCGTCGACGAACAGGTTCAGGTTGGCCAGGGTTTCGGGAATCATTGCCATGTAGATGCGCTCCTTAAGCGGCGGAATCGAGGACTTCGGTCAGCCACTGGTTGGTGACTTCGACGCGGAAATTGGGGTTTTCGGCAGGCGGTACGTCGGTGAAGCGGATGTTCCAGTACACCTTGCCCTGCTCCAGTTGGCTGGCGGTGTTCAACTCCGGATCGGCGAAGACCTCGAAGTTGATGATCGCGCCCTGGTTCTTCAGGTCGCGCATGAAGGCCTGCAAGCCCTCGGTGACATCCTTGACGTAGGTGGCGGTGATGGAGCGGTCGACGGCCCACTTGTGGCCGTAGAGGATCGCGTCCATGACGATGTCCATGGTCCGCACGCGGGTGACGAAGGCCCACTTCGGATCGCTGGACAGGGTGCGGTTGCCCCACAGTCGGAAGCCGTCATCGCGGATGATGGTGGCGATGTTGGCGTTGTTCAGCAGGTTGGCGCGGCAGCTGTCGTCGCCATCGAGGAACTCCACCGGGCGGCTGGTGCCGGTGATGCCGACGAACTCCTTGTTCGATGGCGAGGCCCAGAAACCGTACTCGCGGTCGGTCCAGGCGAACAGGCCGGCGACCCAGGCCGAACCTGGTGCATCAACGGTGGCCTCGGCGACGGTGTCGAAGTAGCGCACGCCCGGATCGACCAGGAAGGCGCGCTTGGCACCGAAGTTCTTGGCGTAGGCGAGCGCGGCTTCATCGGTGGTGCCAGGGCCGTCGATGATGGCGATGCCGCGCAGCTTGTCGGCCAGTGCCACCAGCGCGGTGCCTACCGCCTGGGTGGCGCTGTGCTTGGGCGCGACCAGCAGGCGCGGCTGAGCGTTGAAACGGCTCTTGCCGTCGAGCAGCGCCTGCAGGCCAGTGCGCTTGCCGTCGGCGAGCACGTTGCCGATGATCGCTGCGGTCTGCTCGGCCGCCTCCTCGAGCTTGGCCACGCCGCAAGCGACGATGACCGCCTTGGCGCGACTGTAGATGGCGCGGCAGGCCTTGGTGATCGCCGCATCGGCGCCGAAGGCGGCCACGGCTTCACGCTCGCTGGTGATGAGGACGAGGTCGTTGGCCTTGGCCGTGACACCGGCACCTTCGGTGAAGGTGTCGACCAGGCCGATGATCGACGACGACGGCAGTGCGATGTTACGGGCGCCGGTGTCTACGTTGGTTACGGTGACGCCGTGGAAGAATCCACTCATGTAGGGTTACTCCAGGTTTGCGGATGAAATGAAAAGGCCCCGCGGATGCGGGGCCTTGGGGTATCTGGTTCGAGGTGGACATTCCCCGTGCAAGGGGAAGCTACGAATCCCGATGATTTTTGCGAATCAGCTTGCTGCGGATTCGGACTCGACGAACGAAGGTGTCAGCGGACGCAGGGAGTCATCGGGGAAGCCTTCAGACTCAGGCCACTCTCTCAACGCCTGCCGATAGCGCAGAAGCTCAGCGAACTGAGAAGGCGTCAGTGTTGGGGCGAGGTTCAACTCCTGCTGCTCGACGTGCCTGGCCACAAGCCATTGGCTCGTTTGCAGTTGCAGGTTTCGCCATAGACGCTCGGCATTCGAAGACTGCTCAAGCGTGGGCGCGGGAGGGTCGACGAGAACGGGTAGGCCGTGCTGGTCATGGGCACGGAGCTTGTCTGGCGGAGGATTGCAAATTATCGCCCGAAACATGTCTTCGGAAATCGTTACGGCATCCATTGGGATGTCAGCGTGGATACCTTCCAAATAGGTAGTGCCTGTGGTTTTGCTGTAATAGCGCTTCATGCAGTGTTGCCTCAGTAACCAATAGCAAAATAGGGGCAGGCGGAAAGTGTGGGGTTGCCCCAGCCCACCGAACCCTTGGTGTAGGAGCCAATGTTCAGCACGTTCATTCCCGTGTTACTGAGTCCTCGGAACTGCCAGAAGGTACGCGTGGTACCACCAGGCTGGGTATTGTCATAGGCGCCTACCCAAAAACAGCGATTTGGAAAAGCCAACGGAAAGCTGACATCCGCGTTTTCGGTGGTGTTAACGCTTGAACCGTACTGGAGGATCAAACCTCCGAGCCATGTGGGCAGCATCAAGTAGCCGTTGGCGCCGAACTGCATGGAAAAGCCCCAGCGTATTTTCCGGGGGGACACTGCGGCGTTGTCTACAACGCCAGCATTGACCTCGGCCTGCGATGCGATACGCAAGGTGCCGGAGGTGGTTTCACTTCCTTCTCTCGCTAGCGCAGCCAACGCGGCGACGTCGATCTGCCCTTGATTGATCGGCGCATTCCATGCCTTGATGCACCACATCACCGCAAGGTTACGAGGACGGGTTTCATCTCCGCCGGTGCTGCCGGAAATCAAACCGGCGATTGATCCATTCATCGAACCTTTGGATGTTTCCTTGTAAGCTTTCGCAGTAGACGAAGCGCTGCTGCCATACGCCTTACCGAACAGCGTCGTTACAGGGGCGGTGGCTCCCGAAACGCCGCTTGCACCAGGCCCGGCGCCGACGTTATCGATAAAGCCAATGTCTTTGTGTTCGTGAGACTTGAACGACTCCTCCTGGGAACTACCCAAACCACGTCCACCATCCACACCGCGGCCATGGTCCCAACCCCGCAGAAATTCGCCGCGGTAGTCCGGAAGGCGGAAGTAACCGGCCGGATCACCAACCTTGTTGTAGGCTGCGCCCAGATAGGCGGCAAGGTCCGGATAGCCAGCGCTGCTTTGTAAACTTCCGTCCAACTCCAGATAACCCGCAGGTGGCGTGGCTATTGGGAATGGCACGATGGCACCGACCGGCATCGCGGATCGCAACTTGGCCAACTCTTCAACAAGCGCCGATACGTCAATCTGCCCTTGGTTGACCGGCGCATTCCAGGCCTTGATGCACCAAATGACAGCGATGTTTCGAGGACGTGTTTCATTTCCCCCCGTGCTCACAGTCGAAGGAAGTAGAACATCGCCCCACATGTCCCCATGAGCATAAAGCTTGACCGGATTCACTACCGACTTACCGTCAACGGTGTGCCTGGTCTCGATACCATCGGTTCCTGGGGCTTCCACATAGATGGAGTTTCCGCCGTCCAGATAGTTGTGGTTGTGCTTCTTGAAATCGTCAGTCTGCAGGCTCCCTACGGCGCGCCCGACATCTACCCCCCGCCCATGGTCCCAACCCCGCAAGAACTCACCCCGAGAATCCGGCAACCGGAAGAATCCGCTCTGCTCGTTCCCTTTGTTGAACGCACCGCCCAAATAAGCAGCAAGATCCGGATAGACCGCGGCGCTCTGGGTACTGCCATCGACTTCGAGGAAGCCTGCAGGCACCGTACCGCGTGGAAATGGCAGCATGGTGCCGACCGGCAATGCCGAAGCTGTCTTCAACAGTGCCTGGATCTCGGCCTTGGTGTAGGTGTTGGCAGACTGGAACGCGCTGAATGCGAGAATTTCCACCGACTCCCCGAGCGTGCACGGCGCCATGAAGGTGATGCGCTGCCCGTCGGACAAGTAATCAGTGACCTCGCGTCCATTGCGCAGGACGATGGTACTTCCAACGGTGTGTGCGACCTCGAATACCGTCTGCCCGACCGAGGCCTCGAAGGAGTATCGCTCGAACGCCTTGCCCGCGCCGACGCCACCGCCGAGCTGGAAGTAGGTACCGTCATGGTTCAGGTCGTACAAGGCGCCAGCGCGAATATCGCCCCCTACCAGGTCGACCAGCCCACCTGTGCCGGCCTTCTTGACGGGCACCGCGGCGAGTCCGTTGACGCGCACCGTAACCGCTCCCGTGTTGGTCGCTGTGGCCTTGAACTGGAAGCGCTGACCTGCGGCATAAGCTGTCAGCACTGTCTCGCTGCTCTTCAGTTCGAGCACCAGGGCATCAGCGGTGCCCTTGGCGTCGCCCAGCCAGGCCAACGGGCCTGAATCCTTCGCAGCGTCGGCCCGACGCAGGTACTGGGGATGCGGGTCAGCGGCTTCCACATGGGCCTTGAGTTGATTGCGTGTATACAGCTCGGCGGCTTCGCGCGCTTTGTCCACATAGTCCCGGGTGGCCAGTACGATGCTCGGATCGATCTTCAGATTAACGTTGGCGACGTTACCGAACACCACGTGCATGCGAATGGTCTGGGTTCGTCCCGACCCCTGCGCCAGCAGGGGCTTGTAGCTCGGTGCAGGTTTGGCGATGGCGATCAGGTTGCCACTGGCATCCTCCAGCGCCAGCTCGCGAATCCACCAGCCGCCAATCTCGGGTGGCAACACCAGCTCTGCCACTAGCACACCCGGATCGGCAGGTGATGGATAGAGCGCATTGAGTTGCGCCCGATAGACTTGGCGTACCAGAGCGGTCTGGGTCGGCTTGGGTGTCGGATCGGGTGTTTGCGAGGGCTCACCGCCAGCATCGCCGATGAGCATGTGGGTGATGTTCCAGGGCAGACCCAGCGCAGCCGTGTTGGCCTGCTGGGCGATACCGATGTTGGTCAGGAACCCACCGAATTGAGTGGTCGAGTTAGCCATTTAGGTAGATGTCCAATAAGTCCAGGGTGTGGTCGTTCACCAGGTTGAAAGCGCCCAGACGCACTTCGATATCCGCGGCCTCCCAGGGATAAACCTCCAGCAGTTCGCCCTCGTTCAAGGCGACGGCCTGATAGGCGGGGATGAAGGTCTCCAGGCTGATATCCAGTCCGATCAGGTGTCGACTGATCGGCTTTGCGTCCTCGATCAGCCGAGTCAGCTCCTGGTAGGTCTGTTCGTCGATGCCGCTGTCCTCTACGCCCACCTTCAGCGCAAAGGTCCCCGGCACCCCGGCAGGCTGGGCCTGCCACCACTCCTGCACCTCGATGAGGTAACCGAACGGCTCGACCACCCGCCTGAGGGCGCCGAGGGTGCCCTTGTGGGCATGGACGAAGAATGCCGAGCGGATCACCGAACGCTTGACGGTGTCGCTCCAGCTGTCGTCCCAGCGATCCACCGACCAGGCCCAGGCCAGCTGGTAGAGCAGGTGCGCGGGGCAGGTGTCGGGGTTGTAGAGCTGGCGCAGGGTGACCTTGAGGTCTTCGTCGCCAGCCGTTTCGATGGCCCGCTCCAGCGGGGTGCGGTTGAGCGGCAGAAGGCTTCGCATGTCAGCCTCCGCGCTTGAGGTCGAAGCCTGTGCACCAGGCAGCCTGGGCCTTGCTCGGGCGGATGTCGGTCCAGTCGATCAACTCGACCCGGCTGACGCCGTCGATGTGCAACTGGGCGTCGATGCCAGAGCGGGCGACCTCGACACCCAGGCGGCGCCGCGGGTTGATCCAGGCCTGCAGACGACGCCGACACTCGCTGAGGATGGCCTCGTACTCGGGGCCGTTGTCGGCCATGTGCAGCACGGCGTCGATCCGGTATGGCAGCACCTGGGCGCTGCGCACGTTGACCCGGTCGGCAACCGGGCGGATGTCCTCGTCGTTGAGGTAGGCGTTGACTTCGTCGAGCAGCGCCTGGGGCGCGACACCGTCGTCATCGATGCTCAGTACCGTGACATCGACCACCGCTGGTGACGGGCTTTCGGCGGTCGCGTCGGCGACCCGTCCCGAGGCGTTGCGGGCGTGGAGGATGTAACTGTTGCGCGGGCCGGCGGTGGTCAGGCCTTCATAGACCAGTTGCACACGTTCGCGCAGGGCGTCGTCGGACTCGAGAATCGCCTCGGTGGGCGGAACGGTGGTGGGGTCGGCGGCCTGGATCACCAGGCGCTGCAACGAAACGTTGGCCGCCAGTTGGTCAAGGTCGCGGCCCTGGGCATAGGCGAGCAGCAAAGCCTTCGCAGCATCATTGATGCGTGCCCGGTTGAGCAGTTTTCGGTAGGCGCCGACTTCGAGCAGCTTGGTGACCGGATCGCTTTCCAGCTGTGCCGTCCAGCCATCGCCCATATGTGCACGAAAGGTTTCAAGGTCGGCCTCGTACAGCGCCTCGAAATCAAGGTCTTCGAGCAGTTGCGGGGCGGGCAGTTTTGACAGGTCTACCTGGCTCATACGCTCACCTCCACCAGGGCGTCGTCGCCCAGGTAACGACCGCTCAGGGCCAGGCTGACCTGGCCGTCGAGCACGGCCACGACCTTCACTCGCTCCAGTTGCAGGCGTGGCTCCCAGCGCCCAAGGGCGCGGGCGACCTCGGCCTGGACCGCGCTCTTCCAGCCTTCGTTGACCGGCAGGTCGACATAGCGGCGCAGTTGGCTGCCGTAGTCCGGGCGCATGCGGCGACTGCCCAGAGGGGTGGTGAGAATGTCCTCGATGGACTGGCGCAGGTGAGCGATGCCGGCCAGTGGCAAGCCGGTGCGACGGTCCAGGCCGATCATGGCGCGCCTCCCGGAAAGGCCCGGGCGCGTTGATGGGTATCCATTGCGTTCTCCTGGCATGAAAAAGCCCGCGATGGCGGGCTGGGTTCAGTGTTTGTGGTTGGGCGTGTTGCCGGCGGTATCGATGATCCGCCCGCCGCCGTTGATGTCGCCGCTGACAGTCAGCGGGCCGTTGACCGTGACCTTGCCGGTCAGGGTGATGCTCGAGGCCTCGAGGGTGATCGCGCCATCATTGACCACCAGGGTGCTGGCACCGACCTTGATGCGTGCGTTGCCGCTGGGCAGTTCGATGTCATAGCGCCGGGCCTGCCAGTCGTAGGTCAGCGAACCGCCGTCATCGAAGCGCCAGACCTCGGCATGCTCGCGGTTGTCTGGCGGGAGGCCGGCATTGCCATACAGCCCGGCAAAGAAAGTACCTTGCGCCGGTTCGCCACTAGGGCTGAGCAACACGCCCTGCTCACCCAGGCTCGGCGCCCGCCAGTGCCGAGCCTTGCCGGCCGCCTGGGCATGCCAGCGCACCCAGGCGCTGCTCCAGCCACCACCATCGGACACACGGACCCGGGCAGCGGCCAAGTCCACCGCCACCACGCGGCAGGGAATCACCAGGGTGGCGAGCATGCGGTCATGCGTGGCGCTGACGTAGCTCATGCCAGGTCCTCCGGGGCGATGTACTTGCTTTCATTGCCGGGCCCCGTGTCTGGACTGAAGCCCAGCCGGAGGCTGCCCGGCGGTTGGTCGGGCCAGTGCCATTGCAATTCGCCCAGCAGCACCGGCTGATCCCAGCGCACGCGCCAGCCAGCACCGGCGAAGAACGCCCGTACGTTGCGGCTCGGCTCGACGAAGTCGAGCCCCCATAGCTGCTGGCGCAACAGGTCCATCAGTTGCGCGGCCAGCACACTGCCCTGCAGGCGTGCCTCGGGGTTGGCGGCATCGGGGGTGATGTCCGCCTCGAAGGTGGTGACCAGCACCGAGCGTCCATCCCTGGGCGCAGCATCGGCAGTCATGCGCACGATGCCATGGCGCAACGCAGGCAATGCCGGGGCATTTCCTGCTTCCGTATAGGCATCGACCGATGCCAGTTCCGGAATCGCCTCTCGAATCGTTGCGGTCAATGCCGCATGCAAGGTGGCCAGTTCGCTCATGTGCCGCACTCCTATCGTTCGTCCTTCAAACCAAGGCGCCTGGCTGCCCAGCGTTCGTAGAGGCCGATGGCTACATCGGCCCCCGCCATCGCGGTCAGGCACCCGAAGGCGCTGGCGCTCCAGATCGACATGCCGCTGGCATACAGCAGCATCACCGTCGACACCCCGCAGACCATGCAAGCCCCCGAGCGCAGCGCCAGCCGCCGCAGCAGCGACCAGCCTCGGGCACCGGCCTTGTCGGCCCGCCACATCTCGCCGGAAAGCCCTCCCAGCAATGCCAGGACGATCACCAGCCAGAGCGGCATCTCCAGTAACGCCTGTTGCTCGTTCGTCACTGTCCTGTCTCCTGTGTCATGGCCACCGGCGAGTGCCGGTGGATCCCTTGCCGTGTAACGCGGCATTCCAAAAGGCCCGTCCGTGCAGGCCCTTCAGTAATGCGTTGTCGAACCGTCGGTCACATCTGGTGACACCGACCGGTTCCGCTTCAAATTTGTGACTCCGACCGCGGCCACCTGCCCGCCGGATAACTGATCGTGGTGCTTTACGCTGCACACCCGGGCCAGTTGCCAACCCTCTGAACAGTCAAGGCCTGTTCATCGCTGCCTGTGTAACAACCGGTTGCTGTCCGGCTTGAGATACAGGCTATGCACTGATGCATATGCAGTCAATGCATTTTTGAAAATATTTATGCATGAGGAGTTGCTTAAATGCATGAAGGCCTTGTCGGGTATGGCCTGTAGGGCTTTTCAGAGAGCCTAAAAATTTTGTAGGACGGGCATGACTTGTGGCGGCGGGGGATGCAAGGCGGGAGGTGGGGGTATTTCGTATGCATGAAAAAACCCGCCGAAGCGGGTTTTTATCCAGCGGATTTGCGGGTCAGCGTGCGTACATGCCCCACCAGAAGACATGCCCGAGCAGGCTGATCTGCTCCTCCTGCATCTGCTGGAAACTGTAGTCTTCGTCGGGGTGCTCATCGCGGTTGAAGCTGCGCAGGCGTATGCCGGTGGGCAGGCGATAAACCTGCTTCACCCGCAGTTGGCCATTGTGGTTGATGGCGTAGAGATCGCCATCGATGATGTCGCCAATGGCACATTTACCGGTGTTGACGCCGACCGTCGCGCCATCGCGCAGCACCGGCAGCATGCTGTTGCCGCGCACCGTGACGCACTTGGCCTGGTCGAACTGCACACCATTGTGGCGCAGGCTGCGCTTGCCGAAACGCAGGCGCGCGCGCTCGCTTTCCTCGATGACGAATCTTCCTGATCCTGCTGCCAATTCGACCTCTCGAAGAAATGGAACGGACACCTCGTCATCCTCGACGGGGGTTTCGTCGTCCCACAGGCTGATGTCGCTCAGGTCCACATGACCATGCATGGGCTGCGCCTCGCGGGACTCACCCAGCTCTATGCGGCCACGCAACTGATCGGTGCTCACGCCGAAGTAATCGGCGATCCTGGAGACATGCTTGTCTGACGGATCGACAATTTTCTCGCTGAGAATCCGAGACAGGGTGGATTGCGGTACGCCCGTGCGCCGGTGCAGCTCCGTCGGGGACAGGCCGTGGCGATCGAGCAGTTCTCTGAGTACAGTGGCTACGTTGCGCTTTTGCATAAAATGCATATTGCTGCAGATCGATGGGAAATGCAAATGCATACAGCGCGCCCTGAACACGCGATCATTCTGGGATCCCCGTCACCGCATGCACCGCCCGCATCGCGCAAGGCGGACGCGCGCCCTGGGGTTCGATCTGCTCGCACTTGCGCAGCAACGGCAATGCGTCGCTGAACTTGATTGCAGCGACAGTCTCGGCATGCTGCTGAGACAAGAAACAGTGCTCGAAGCGATAGGCCGCATACACATCGGCCTGCACCGGCTCATTGTCATAGACTTCGCTCACGATCTCGCGCAGCAACTGGCGGGTCGGCTCGTCCAGCTTGGCCGGTATCCCCTGCAGCAACTGCTCCCGCGGTGTCCCGTCAGCCCGTGCCTGGACGACATGCCGCGAAGCCTCTATCGACGCCTGCATACCCTGCGGGAAAGGGCACTGTGCAGCCGCCATGACCGGCAACGGCAGGCTCAAGCCTGCGACCATCAGATAAAACGCCACCCTTGGCATGGAATTCCTCGCGCTGTATTCGGGCCTGTCCGGAAAATCGACAAATCATAGCGGTGCCCTGCCCTTTGTGTCCTGCAGCAGGCAAAAAAAGCCTGTACCATTGCGGGTTTCGAAATTGCCACCAGACCACCTGTTTCAAGGCCCTGAATGTCTGATCTCTCCGCACACACCCCGATGATGCAACAGTACTGGAAGCTGAAGAACCAGCATCCAGACCAGCTGATGTTCTACCGCATGGGCGACTTCTACGAAATCTTCTACGAAGATGCGAAGAAAGCCGCGAAACTGCTGGACATCACCCTGACTGCGCGCGGTCAGTCTGCGGGCCAGTCGATCCCCATGTGCGGGATTCCGTTCCACTCGCTGGAAGGCTACCTGGCCAAACTGGTCAAGCTCGGCGAATCGGTGGTGATCTGCGAGCAGATCGGCGACCCGGCCACCAGCAAGGGCCCAGTTGAGCGCCAGGTGGTGCGTATCATCACGCCGGGTACGGTCAGCGACGAGGCGCTGCTCGACGAGCGCCGCGACAACCTGATCGCCGCCCTGCTGGGTGACGAACGCCTGTTTGGCCTCGCGGTACTGGACATCACCAGCGGCAGCTTCACCGTGCAGGAGATCAAGGGCTGGGAAAACCTGCTCGCCGAACTCGAGCGTATCAACCCGGTGGAGCTGCTGATTCCCGACGACTGGCCCCAGGGCCTGCCTGCAGAGAAGCGCCCAGGAGCACGACGCCGGGCGCCGTGGGACTTCGATCGCGACTCGGCGCGCAAGAGTCTGTGCCAGCAGTTCGCAACCCAGGACCTCAAGGGCTTCGGCTGCGACAAGCTGACCCTGGCCATCGGCGCCGCCGGCTGCCTGCTGACCTACGCCAAGGAAACCCAGCGCACCAGCCTGCCGCACCTGCGCAGCCTGCGCCATGAGCGCATGGATGACACGGTGATTCTCGACGGCGCCAGCCGCCGCAACCTCGAGCTGGACATCAACCTGGCAGGTGGCCGCGACAACACGCTGCAGTCGGTCATCGACCGCTGCCAGACAGCGATGGCCAGCCGCCTGCTGAGCCGCTGGCTGAACCGCCCGCTGCGCGACCTGAAAGTCCTGCAGGCACGCCAGGATTCGATTCGCTGCTTCCTCGACGGCTACCGCTTCGAGAAGCTGCAGCCGCAACTCAAGGAAATCGGTGATATCGAGCGGATTCTCGCCCGTATCGGCCTGCGCAACGCCCGCCCACGTGATCTGGCACGCCTGCGCGATGCCCTTGGCGCCCTGCCCGAACTGCAGAACGCCATGGCCGAGCTCGAAGCCCCCCACCTGGCCCGCCTGGCGGCGATCACCGGCACCTACCCGGAGCTGGCCAGCCTGCTGGAGCGGGCAATCATCGACAACCCGCCTGCGGTGATCCGCGACGGCGGCGTACTCAAGACCGGCTACGACAGCGAACTCGACGAACTGCTGGCCATGAGCGAGAACGCCGGTCAGTTCCTGATCGACCTCGAAGCCCGAGAGAAAGCCCGCACCGGGCTTGCCAATCTCAAGGTCGGCTACAACCGTGTGCATGGCTATTTCATCGAGCTGCCCACCAAACAAGCCGAACAAGCGCCGGGCGACTATATCCGCCGCCAGACGCTCAAGGGCGCCGAGCGTTTCATCACACCTGAGCTCAAGGCGTTCGAAGACAAGGCGTTGTCGGCCAAGAGCCGCGCCCTGGCCCGCGAGAAGATGCTCTACGATGCACTGCTCGAGACCTTGATAAGCCACCTCGCACCGTTGCAGGACAGCGCTGCGGCGCTGGCCGAGCTGGACGTGCTGAGCAACCTCGCCGAGCGCGCACTGACCCTGGACCTGAACTGCCCGGCCTTTGTCGACGAGCCGTGCCTGCGCATCGAGCAGGGGCGTCATCCAGTGGTCGAGCAGGTACTGACCACGCCGTTCGTGGCCAACGACCTGGGCCTGGACAACAACACCCGCATGCTGATCATCACCGGCCCGAACATGGGCGGTAAATCCACCTACATGCGCCAGACCGCATTGATCGTGCTGATGGCGCATATCGGCAGCTTCGTGCCGGCAGCGCGCTGCGAGCTGTCGCTGGTGGACCGCATCTTCACCCGCATCGGTTCCAGCGACGACCTGGCCGGCGGCCGCTCGACCTTCATGGTAGAGATGAGCGAGACCGCCAACATCCTGCACAATGCCACCGACCGCAGCCTGGTACTGATGGACGAGGTCGGCCGCGGCACCAGTACCTTCGACGGCCTGTCGCTGGCCTGGGCCGCCGCCGAACGTCTGGCGCAATTGCGCGCCTACACCCTGTTCGCCACCCACTACTTCGAGCTGACCGTGCTGCCGGACAGCGAGCCGCTGGTGGCCAACGTGCACCTGAACGCCACCGAGCACAACGAGCGTATCGTGTTCCTGCACCATGTGCTGCCAGGCCCTGCCAGCCAGAGCTATGGCCTGGCAGTGGCGCAACTGGCGGGCGTGCCATCGCAAGTCATCCTGCGCGCCCGTGAACACCTGGGCCGCCTGGAAACTGCCAGCCTGCCCCACGAGGCGCCGGTGACCAAAGCCAAGGGCGAACCGCACGTGCCGCACCAGAGCGACCTGTTCGCCAGCCTGCCCCACCCGGTCATCGAGAAGCTGGGCAAGCTGGCACTGGACGACATGACGCCTCGCCAAGCTATCGAAATGCTATATCAACTGAAAAACCTGTTATAACGGCCAGCCGCGCAAGCTGGTAGAATCCGCCGCGGTTTGCCGGAGCTGCAGGCTATTAGCCTGGCCTGCAGCCAACGTAAACCGCGCTGCCCTGGAAGGAAGGGCACGCTGCCGTCGCCTGAGGAGAAAATTAGAAATGACCTTCGTCGTCACCGACAACTGCATCAAATGCAAGTACACCGACTGCGTGGAAGTCTGTCCGGTGGACTGCTTCTACGAAGGCCCGAATTTCCTGGTCATTCACCCGGACGAGTGCATCGACTGTGCGCTGTGCGAGCCTGAGTGCCCGGCACAGGCCATTTTCTCGGAGGACGAAGTGCCTGCCGGGATGGAGAACTTCCTCGAGCTCAACGCCGAGCTGGCTGAGATATGGCCGAACATCACCGAGCGTAAGGATCCCCTGCCGGACGCTGAAGAATGGGATGGCAAGCCAGGCAAGATCGCTGATCTGGAGCGCTGATCGCTGCAGTGACAAAAAAGGCCCGCAACAGACTGTGTGAAAACACACTGACAAGCCTTAGACCAGACGCCCCGACTTGTTCGGGGCGTTTGTTTTTGTGCTGAAAAAGGCTCTTCAGCCCATCAGTTGCATCATTTTCTTGGCACCCAGGACGCTGATCGCTCGCTTGAGGTTGTAAGCGGTCACGGCCAGCGACATCTCAGCTCTTGTCCCTTCGAGTTGTCGCAGCAGG
>NZ_JAYFUI010000076.1:0-42217 GCF_034961125.1 Pseudomonas machongensis
TGCCTGCTTCTTCGGTTGGACACCCCGACAGCTTGGGCCGTGCTGCGGCGTAGAGCAAGCTGGCGGCTCAGGCCTGCGGCAACTCCCGCTCCATACGATCGATGCACTGCTGCATCTGCAGTCGGCATTGCTCCATCAGCGCCGGCACGTCCTGCTGCCCCAGGCCATGGGTGGCGATCGGTGGCAAGGAGCGGACGATCACCGTGCGCTGTCGCCAACTGTTGAGGCTCAGGCGTTTGGCGTAGCGGCTGACGCATACCGGCACGATCGGCACGCCGGCCTCGACCGCCATGTGGAACGCGCCTTTCTTGAACGCCAGCAGATGTTCAGTCGGATTGCGTGTGCCTTCGGGGAAGATCCAGATCGAGGTGTCGTCGCGCAGGATCCGCGTGGTCAGTCGCATCGCCTTGCGCGCCTGGTAGGCATTCTTGCGGTCCACCAGTACGTTGCCGCCTAGCCAGAACAATTGGCCGAACAACGGAATCCAGCCCAGGCTCTTCTTGCCGATGGCGACCGTACGCCGTGGAACCACCTGGCCGAGGATGAACAGGTCGTAGTTGGATTGATGATTGGCGACGATCACGCAGCCGGGCGGCTGGTCCCACAAGGGGCCGACTTCAGCCTTGACCCGGATGCGCATGAGCCAGGCTGCCGGCACGCTGTAGAGGCGGGCGAACAGGCGGCTGTTATCGGGGTTGAAGGGGCGGCACAGGCCGATGACCAGGCCGACGGCGCCGACCAGCAGGAAGTGCAGCGCCAGAAGGAGCATGCGAAGCATATAGAGCATGATACGGCTCACACCAGACAGTCGCGGCGCAGTGTACGACCGTGCACTGGTCAGGGCAAACCGGCGAGCAGAGACCGGTCGCGTCCTGGCTTTGCTGGAGCGGCACGCGGCAGCTCCAGCAAGCCTGGTTTCAGCCCATGTGGCCCTTGTCGGCCTCGATTGCCTTGTCGAGCGTTTCCAGCAGCGCCTTGCGCACTTTGCGCTTGGTGTTCTTGTGCGCCAGCATGTTCAGTTTCTTCAGTTCCCGCGCCGCGCTCAGCGCCGTTTCCTGGAGTTGCTCGGCGGGTACTACCTTGTCAAGGAACCCGGCCACCACTGCCCCGTGCGGGTCGAAGACCTCGGCATTGTTCACCGAGCGCTGGAAGGTCGAGCGGGTCAGGCGGTCGCGGGCCAGCTCGATCCCGGCATGGTGCATGGTCATGCCGATCTGGACCTCGTTCAGGCAGATCTTGTACGGGCCTTCGACACCGATACGGTAGTCGGCCGACAGCAGCAGGAACGCGCCCTTGGCCACGGCATTGCCAGGGCAGGCGACGATCACCGGGAACGGGTGCGAGAGCAGGCGGCGGGCCAGGGTGGAGCCGGCAGTGACCAGGTCGATCGCCTCTTTGGGGCCGGCGGTCATCACCTTGAGATCGTAACCGCCGGAAAGAATGCCTGGCTGGCCGGTGATGATCACCACGGCACGTTCTTCCTCGGCGCGGTCCAGTGCTGCGTTGAAGGCGGTGATGACGTCCGGCGAGATCGCGTTGACCTTGCCGTTGTTCAAGGTCAGGGTGGCGATGCCGTCTTCGGCGTGGTAGGTAATCAGCTCGCTCATGACAGAGTCCTTTGGGTGGCGTGGCGATGACGTTACCCAGCAGCGCAGGCCAGGTAAAGCGCCAAGGCTGACTGGCCGGTCAGCCTTGGCCAGCTACCCCGTGTGGCGTCGGGGCAGGTGTCCGGAATGCGGAAAAAGCGCAGGCCAGATTGGCAGCATCGCCCTGGCTGGCCAGGCTTTTCCGGGGCGAGGCTTAAGCGCATGAAAATTCTGAAAAAAATGCTTGCCAAAGGAAAGGTCTTCTACTAAATTAGCGCGCCTCGACAGGCTGAATGGCTTGAAGAGATCCGGTGAAGTGTCCGAGTGGTCGAAGGAGCACGCCTGGAAAGTGTGTATACGAGAAATCGTATCAAGGGTTCAAATCCCTTCTTCACCGCCACATTCCACAAGAAACCCCTGAATCGAAAGGTTCAGGGGTTTTTTGTTTGCGTGAAATCCGGCTTGGCGGGCTCGCCCGCGAACACCGACCAAGCCGGTGGCCGCGGGGGACGCGATATATTCAGAAACTGACCGACGCCGACAGTCTTGCCGTGCGCGGCGCGCCCTGGAACAGATAGTTGTCGCCCAGGTAATCCCCCACATCGCGCCAGTAGCGCTTGTCGAAGAGGTTATCGACCGTCAGGCGCAGCACGGTGTCGTAGTCACCGAAGCGGATGCGGTAGCGGCTGCCGATATCGAATACCGTGTAGCCGCCGACCTCGACGTTGCCTGCCTGGCTCGCGTACTTGCTGGCGCTGTAGCGTGCACCGCCGAGCAGTGCCAGGCCCGGCACCGGGAGGTTGTATTCGGCTTGCAGCGCCGCGCGCAGACGAGGCACGTTGATCGCCTGGTGGCCCTCGTAGGCGTCGGTGCCGCTGTTCTTCACCCGGGCGCGGATTGCGGCGGCGCTGGCGTGCAACTGCAGGTTGGATGTCACCCAGCCGCTGGCGCCGAGCTCCAGGCCGGTGTTCTTCTGCTGGCCTTGCTGCACATAGATTGGGTCCGTACCGTCCTGCGGGCGGGCGTACTGGTAGGCCTGGCGGATCTGGAACAGCGCTGCGCTCAGGCTCATGCCTTTCCAGTCGCGCTTGATGCCCACTTCCAGTTGGCGCGACAGGGTCGGGGCGAGGATCTCGGCAGCGTTGCTGGCGAACCAGGGCGCGGTGCCGCCCGCCGACAGGCCTTTGGACCAGCTGGCGTACAGCGTGGTGTCCGCTTGCGGCTTGTAGATCAGCGCGGCGTTGGGCAGCAACTGGTATTGGCGGGTATGGCGGCCAGCAGCACCGGTTTCGTCCCAGGTCTTTTCGTCCAGGCGCACTTCGCGGGCGCCGAGCACGGTCTGCCATTGCTCGTTGAAGCTGATGCGGTCGCTGACGAACAGGCCGTACTGGCGGCTGTCCAGACGACGTTCGCTCGGGCCGATGGGGCGGTCGGACGGTGACTGAGCGGGCGCTCCGGTGTAGATATTGCCGCCCTGTCCAAGAGGCTCGTTGTAGTAAGTGCGCTGATCGAGGGTCCGACGCTGCGCGCTGCTGCCGACAGTCAGTTCATGGCTAACGCCCAAAGCATCGAAACGCCCTTCGAGGGTGGCCTGCAGTTCGTCGATGCGCCGTGTGTCATCGGGGCTGCGGAAATCATAGATATCGTAGTCGCCATTACTGCCGAAGAACGCGCCCTCGCTGGAGCCCCAGGCGAAGGCGCTGTAGTCGTCGATCACCACCTTGCTGCGCGAAGCGCTGACCGTGCCGGTCCAGGTCTCGTTGAAGCGGTACTCGAAGCGTCCGCCCAGGTTCAACGAGTCGTTCGTCACAGGCTTGGCCCAATGCTGGTAGGCCAGGCGGTCGTCCGGGTCGATGCCGTGGGGCACCTGGGTGCCGCCCAGCAACTGGTAGCCGGGCACCGAGCGCTGTTCGCGGTGCTGATACTCGACATCGAGTTGCAGGGTGGCGTCGGGGTTGATCTGCCAGTCGAATGCCAGCGAGGCGAAGTCGCGCTTGCCGTCGGCATGGTCGACGTAGGAACGGATGTCTTCATGGGCGAGGTTGGCGCGCAGGCCGAACTGTTTCTCGCTGCCGAACCAGCCGCCGAGGTCGGTGGCCAGGTAGCGTTCGCCCTGCTCGTTGGTCGAGACGGTGACACTGCGCACATCCTCGGCGCGCTTGGTCACATAGTTGACCAGCCCGCCGGGTTCGGACACGCCGCTCTGCAGGCCCGATAATCCCTTGAGCAATTCGACCTGTTGCTTGTTCTCCAGCGCCACGTTCTGCTCGCCGGCGATGGTCTGGCCATTGATCCGATAGCTGCTGGCGGCATTCAGTTCGAAGCCGCGCACGTTGAAGTTCTCGTAGTAGCCGATCGGCGCGTAGCTTTCGCCGACCGAGGCATCGCTTTGCAGCACCTCGCTGAGCAGGCGTACCTGGCGATCATCGAGCAGTTGGCGGCTGAACACGCTGACCGAGGCCGGGGTGTCGAGCAGCGGTGCGGCATGCCAGCCGCCGACCTGGGCTTCGCGAGGTTGATAGCCGTCATCGCCGCTGCGTTCGGTGACCTGCAAGGGGGCGAGGGTCACGCGTTCATCGGCCAGACCCTGACCAGCATGCAGCGCAAGGCCCAGGCCAAGCAGGCCAAAGGGCAGGCGGGGGCGAAGCGGGATCATGCAAGGCTCCTTGGAAGGCGGACGCGCCGGTATGCTCCGGCGGCAGTCGGTGGGGCGGTTGGCAAAGGGGGCGCAATGGTAGCAGGGGTGTCAGGGGCTGTGCGGTGTTCTTTTCGCGGGCAAGCGCGCTCCCACGGGTATCACACTGCTCTTGCGTTCAGTGGGGTACCCGTGGGAGCGGGCTTGCCCGCGAAAGGAACACCTCGATCATGCAGACGAACTCGAACCCGATCGTTTTACCTGGCGCCCGAGCGCTGACGCTGGCGCCAGGTGTCGTCGATCTTCGACCAGGTCTTGCCATCGGTAATGGCCAGCAGCTTGCGGCCATCCTTGAAAGTGGCGAGAAAGGTGGCCTCCTCCTCTTTGCCGCCAAGCCACAATCCGGCGAGCATGCCGACCGGCCCGGCCACCAGGGCGCCGGCTACACCCCAGCCTAGGGTGGCGCCCAGGTTGCGGTTCGATTCCAGGCTGGCGAGCCGGAGGTCCTTGATACGGGCCAGAGAGATACGCTCACCGGCCTGGCTGCGTGGGGTCTTGAGTGTGAGCGATCCGTTGCGATACTCGCCTTCACCTTGCAAGAAATCGCCGGATTGCACCGTGAGTCTTGTCATTGTGTCGTCCTGTCAGTGGAGGGGCTGTGACCAGCACCTACTGAGCGCCGCGCCCCTCGGCAAGTCAACGAGCAGGCGACGGAGGGTCGTGCGACCGGTTGTCGCGAGGCCAGATGCCATTAACGAACAACGGTCTTGAATCATCAGCAGGACGTCGCTTTTTCATAATAAAACTTCCCGGCCTTGAATAATAAACCGGTCAGTCATTATCTGGAGTATGGGTACTCCTCAATACACCTGATGCATAACAGTTTGCGCAAATAACAGCGGCGCACCGCTTATTTCTCCGTTCGGAAGATTGGCGTCAAAAAACACTGGACAGAAAGTTTCTGAATGTGTCAGTTTTTTTGCGCCTCACAAGGGCGAGTGACAGGATGCTCTCGCCGAAAGTTTGAGCGTTCCTGTCGAACATCAACTTTTCCGCAAACAAGGAAGTGTCTGCATGTCGAAAGTCAAAGCAAATGCTGTTGTTTCTGCTGCCTCGGTGTTGCAACCGAACGGGCCGAGTTCGGCCTTCGGGCTGATCAACAGCTTCGCCCACCAGTACGATCGCGGTGGTGCGAACATCAATGGCAAACCTTCGTTCACCGTCGATCAGGCAGCCACCCAACTGCTGCGCGACGGGGCGTCCTGGAAGGACCTGAACAAGGACGGCACCATCAGCCTCACCTACACCTTCCTGACCAAAGCGCCGGCGGACTTCGCCAGCCGTGGCCTGGGCAGCTTCAGCCAGTTCAACAACCAGCAGAAAGCCCAGGCCAAGCTGGCCATGGAGTCGTGGGCCGACGTGGCCAAGCTGAGCTTCACCGAGGCAGCTTCGGGCGGCGACGGTCACATGACCTTCGGCAACTTCAGCGCCAGCAACGGTGGCGCGGCGTTCGCCTACCTGCCGTTCGACGGATGGGGTTCGCACAAAGGTGAGTCGTGGTACCTGATCAATAGCGGTTATCAGGTGAACATCAATCCCGACACTGGCAACTACGGTCGCCAGACCCTGACCCACGAGATCGGCCACGTGCTCGGCCTGTCCCACCCCGGTGACTACAACGCCGGCGAGGGCAACCCGAGCTACCGTGACGCTTCGTATGCACAGGACACCCGCGGCTACAGCGTCATGAGCTACTGGAGCGAAAGCAACACCGCGCAGAACTTCGTCAAGGGCGGCGGGCAGTACTACGCCTCGGCCCCGCTGATGGACGACATCGCGGCGATCCAGAAACTCTACGGCGCCAACTACGCCACGCGTTCGGGCGATACCGTGTACGGCTTCAACTCCACGGCTGATCGCGACTTCTACTCGGCCACCTCGGCTTCGTCGAAGGTGGTGTTCAGCGTGTGGGATGGCGGCGGCAACGATACTATGGACTTCTCCGGGTTCACCCAGAACCAGAAGATCAACCTCAACGAGGCTTCGTTCTCCGATGTTGGCGGCATGATCGGTAACGTCTCGATCGCCAAGGGCGTGACCTTGGAGAACGCCATTGGCGGTTCGGGCAACGACCTGTTGATCGGCAACGCGGTGGCCAACGTGCTCAAGGGTGGTGCCGGCAACGACATCATCTACGGCGGTGGCGGGGCTGACACCCTCTGGGGGGGAAGCGGTGCGGACACCTTCGTCTATGGGGCCATCAGCGATTCGACAGCCAAGGCGCCGGACCGGATCATGGATTTTGTCAGCGGTCAGGACAAGATTGATCTGTCAGCCATCTCGGCGTTTTCCCAGGGCAAGCTACCGCTAGAGTTCGTCAGTGCCTTCACCGGACATGCCGGCGAGGCCGTTCTCAGCTACGACCAGGCGACCAACCTGGGCAGCCTGTCCATCGACTTCACCGGCAATAGTCTGGCTGACTTCCTGGTGACCACCGTAGGTCAGGCCGTCGCCACGGACATCGTGGTCTGACGGGCCGGGAGCGGCCCGCGTAGCGCTGCGCGGGTCGCTCCCAGCCACATGGACCACGCGAGGTGGATGGATGCGAGCAATCAAACGAATGATCGCGCTGGGCGCGATTCCCTTGATGTCGATGACCGAGGTAGGTATGGCGAGCAGCCTGCTACTCCCCAACGCCGCGCAACTGGCCGGGCGCTGGGCGCTTTATCCGCAGCAGCAGCAGGCCAATGCCTGTACCCTGCGCCTGTCGGCCAGCGAGGGCGCGCTTGACGGCGACCTGGCCTGCGCCGAGCGCTTGCTCGGGATTCGTCCGGGCAGTTGGCTGGTGACACCCGACACCCTGGCACTGGTGGGCGGCGACGGCAGCACGGTGGTGCATTTCAGCCGACAGGGCGCCGGTCGCTATACCTGGACTTCAGCCGCCGGCAGTGCAGTGGTGCTGGAGCGTGTGGACAATTAATTACCCGGCCAAGTTATAACGGCAATAAGGGCGAAACATGAAACTTCCGAGCAACAGGCCCGGCGCACTTTTGTGGGCGGCACTTGGCGAATTCAAATCGACTTTGATCAGCGTCGGTTGTTTTACTGCGTTGATCAATATTCTCATGCTCGTGCCGTCGATTTATATGCTGCAAGTGTACGACCGTGTACTGACTTCGCAGAATGAAACCACCCTGTGGATGTTGACCCTGATGGTGGTGGGTTTCTTCGCATATATGGGCGTGCTGGAAGCGGTGCGCAGTTTCATTGTGATTCGCGTCGGCCATCGACTGGAACAGCGCTTCAACCTGAACATCTATCGCGCCGCGTTCGAACGTAACTTGCGCCAGGGTGATGGCGCCGCTGGCCAGGCCTTGAACGACATGACCCAGGTGCGCCAGTTCGTCACTGGCCCTGCGTTGTTCGCCTTCTTCGATGCCCCCTGGTTTCCGGTGTACCTGGCGGTGATTTTCCTGTTCAACGTCTGGCTGGGTGTGCTCGCCAGTGCCGGAGCCTTGCTGTTGGTACTGCTGGCCATGCTCAACGAGCGCCTGACCCAGCGCCCGCTGGCCGAAGCGAGCAACCTGCAGCAGCAGTCGAGCAGCCTGGCCGGCAGCCAACTGCTCAACGCCGAAAGCATCCAGGCCATGGGCATGCTCGGCGCGCTGCGCCAGCGCTGGTTCGCCTTGCACGGGCGCTTTCTCGAGTTGCAGAACCGGGCCAGCGACACGTCGGCAGTGATCACTGCCACCAGCAAGTCCCTGCGCCTGTGTTTGCAGTCGCTGGTGCTGGGCCTGGGTGCGCTGCTGGTGATCGAGGGCCAGATGACGCCGGGCATGATGATCGCCGGCTCCATTCTCATGGGCCGGGTGCTGGCGCCGATCGACCAGCTCATTGCGGTGTGGAAGCAGTGGAGCGGTGCGCAGTTGGCCTACAAGCGCCTGGAAACCTTGCTGCAGGAGCATCCTGAACCGCCAGTGCCAATGTCGCTGCCAGCGCCTGACGGGCAGCTGTCCATCGAGCAGGTCAGCGGCGGGCCACCGGGGCGCAGGTTCGCCACGGTGCAGCAGGTCAGTTTCGCCCTGGCGCCCGGTGAGGTGCTGGGGGTGCTGGGGGCTTCGGGCTCCGGCAAGTCGACCCTGGCCAGGTTGCTGGTGGGTGTCTGGCAACCGCTGGCGGGCCATGTGCGCCTGGATGGCGCCGAGCTTTCCCAGTGGGACCGCGATGCGCTCGGTCCGCATATCGGCTATCTGCCGCAAAGTATCGAGCTGCTGCGTGGCAGCATTGCCGAGAATATCGCCCGATTCGGCGAGCTCGATGGCCATAAGGTGGTGGAGGCTGCGCGTCTGGCGGGGGTGCATGAATTGATCCTGCGCTTGCCGCAGGGGTACGACACGCGCCTGGGCGAGGGCGGTGGCGACCTCTCTGGCGGCCAGAAACAACGTATTGCCCTGGCGCGCGCGCTCTATGGCAGCCCCTGTCTGATCGTGCTCGACGAACCCAACTCCAACCTCGACAGCCTTGGCGAGGCGGCGTTGGCCAATGCCATCGTCCAGTTGAAGGCTCTGGAGCGCACGGTGGTGCTGGTGACCCATCGCAGCGCGGCGCTGGCCCAGGCTGACAAGTTGCTGGTGATGAACGACGGGCGCGTGCAGGCGTTTGGCCCTGCGCGGGATATTCTCCAGGCGCTGGGCCAGGGCACCGCACAGCGGCCGCTGCAAGCCGGAGGTGGTGCATGAGCCGCGTGACGAGCGATGCACGCTTTTACGTGCGCCTTGGCTGGCTGCTGACCCTGCTGGGGTTTGGCGGATTCATGGCCTGGGCCAGCCTCGCGCCGCTGGATCAGGGCGTGGCGGTGCAGGGCACCGTGGTGGTGTCGGGCAAGCGCAAGGCAGTGCAGTCGATGGCTGCCGGGGTGGTCAGCCGGATTCTGGTCAGCGAAGGGCAGGTGGTGCGCCAGGGTGAGCCGCTGTTCCGCCTCGATCGTACCCAGGTCCAAGCAGATGTCGAGGCGCTGCAGGCCCAGTACCGCATGACCCAGGCCAGCCTTGCGCGTTGGCGCGGTGAACGGGACAACGCGGGGCAGGTGCAGTTTCCTGCCGAGCTGATGGATGAGTCCGATACGCAACTCGGCCTGGTTGTTGAAGGTCAGCGCCAGCTGTTCGATAGCCGTCGCCAGGCCCTCGCCCGTGAACAGGGCGCGGTGTCGGCCAGCATCGAAGGCTCCCAGGCCCAACTGGCCGGCATGCGCCGGGCACGGGGCGACCTGCAGGCCCAGGCTGATTCCCTGCGCGAGCAGTTGGACAATCTGCGCCCGCTGGCCGGCGAGGGCTACATCCCGCGCAATCGGGTACTCGAATACCAGCGGCAGTTGTCCCAGGTGCAACGTGACCTGGCGCAGAACGCAGGCGACAGCGCGCGCCTGGAGCAAGGCATCGTCGAGGCCCGGCTCAACCTGCAGCAGCGCCGCGAGGAATACCAGAAAGAGGTGCGCACCCAACTGGCCGAGGCCCAGGTCAAGGCCGCGACGCTGGAGCAGCAGCTCAACTCGGCACGCTTCGAGTTGCGTCACAGCGAGATCCTCGCACCCGCCGACGGCATCGCCGTCAACCTGGGCGTACACACCGAGGGTGCAGTGGTGCGGGCAGGCGACACGTTGCTGGAGATCGTGCCGCAAGGCACAGCGCTGGAGGTGGAGGGGCGCTTGCCGGTGAACCTGGTGGACAAGGTCGCGCCGCAGTTGCCGGTCGATATCCTGTTCACGGCCTTCAACCAGAACAGCACGCCACGGGTCACCGGCGAAGTGGCGCTGATATCGGCCGACCAGTTGCTCGACGAGCGAAGCGGCCAGCCGTACTACGTGCTGCGCAGCACCGTCAGCGAAGAGGCGCTGGCGCGTTTGCAGGGCTTGTCGATCCGTCCGGGCATGCCCGCCGAACTGTTCGTGCGCACTGGCGAGCGCTCGCTGCTCAACTACCTGTTCAAGCCCCTGCTCGACCGTGCAGGCAGCGCCTTGACCGAACAATAAGGACGCTGCGATGAAATCATCTGCCACCGGTCTGCTGGCCGCCTGCGTGCTGCTGCCGACACTGGCCCAGGCCGGCATGGGGCCGTTCCAGGTCTACGAACAGGCCTTGCGCCGCGATCCAACCTACCTCGCCGCCTTCAAGGCCCGCGAGGCAGGCCAGGAGTACCGCGCCATCGGACGTGCAGGCCTGCTGCCCAATCTTTCCTACAGCTACAACAAGGGTCGCAACGATTCGAAGGCCAGCTACCTCGGTGACTCGCGTCGCTCGAGCGAAGACCGGCGCTATGACAGCTATGGCTCGACCTTCATCCTCCAACAGCCACTGTTCGACTACGAAGCCTATGCCGCCTACCGCAAGGGGGTGGCCCAGGCGCTGTTCGCCGACGAGAGCTTCCGCGACCAGAGCCAGCAGTTGCTGGTGCGGGTGATGACCAGCTATACCCAGGCCTTGTATGCCCGGGACCAGATCGCTATCAGCGTGGCCAGCAAGCAGGCCTATCGCCAGCAGTTTCAGCAGAACCAGCGCCTGTTCCAGGCTGGCGAGGGGACGCGCACTGACATCCTCGAGGCCCAGGCGCGTTTCGAACTGGCCGATGCCGAAGAAATCCAGGCACGTAACGACGAGGATGCTGCATTGCGCGAGCTCGGTGCGCTGATCGGCGAGCCGGCGGTGCGCATCGATGAGCTGGCGCCGCTGCGCAGTGGCTTCGCCTTCCCGCAGGTTACGCCGACCAGCTATGAGGCCTGGCAATCGCTGGCGCTGGCCAGCAACCCGCAACTCGGCTCGCAGCGCCATGCGCTGGAAGTGGCGCGCTACGAAGTCGAGCGTAATCGCGCCGGGCACCTGCCCAAGGTCAGCGCCTTCGCCACTTCGCGGCGCCAGGAGTCGGACAGTGGTAACACCTACAATCAGCGCTACGACACCAACACCGTCGGTATTGAGATCAGCGTGCCGCTGTTTGCCGGTGGTGGCGTCAGCGCTTCGACGCGCCAGGCCAGCCGGCATCTGGAGCAGGCCGAGTACGAACTGGATGGCAATACGCGCAACACGCTTATCGAACTGCGCAAGCAATACAACGCCTGCGAGTCCGGCGCCAGTCGCTTGCGTGCCTATGAGCGGGCGCTGCAGGCGGCCGAGGCGCTGGTGGTGTCGACGCGCAAGAGCGTGCAGGGAGGCGAGCGGGTGAGTCTGGATGTGCTCAATGCCGAACAGCAACTGGCGACCACCCGGCGTGACCTGGCGCGGGCGCGCTACGACTACCTGCTGGCCTGGATCAAGCTGCATTACCAGGCAGGGACCTTGAGCGAAGCGCAGTTGGCGCGGGTGGACGAAGCCTTCGTGGCGGCTGGCGGATAGGGGCGGCCAGTGGGCCGCTCCCTGTCGCAATGGCTCAGGCGGCGAAACCGCCATCGGCCAGCAGGCTGGCGCCGGTGATGTAGCCAGCCTCAGGCCCTGCCAAGTAGGCGACGAAGCTGGCGATTTCATCGGCATGCCCGTAGCGTCCGATCGCCATCAACGGGATCAGGCTGTCGGCGAACTCGCCGCTGGCCGGGTTCATGTCGGTGTCCACCGGGCCAGGCTGCACATTGTTGACGGTGATGCCCTGAGGGCCGAGGTCACGGGCCATGCCGCGGGTCAGGCCGACCAGCGCGGACTTGCTCATGGCGTAGGGCGCGCCGCCTGCGAACGGCATGCGTTCGGCGTTGGTGCTGCCGATGTTGATGATCCGGCCACCCTGGCCCATGTGTCGGGCCGCGGCCTGGCTCGCCACGAACACGCTGCGCACGTTGATCGCCAGCATGCGGTCGAAGTCGCCGAGGTCGAATTCGGTCACTGGCGCCACGGCCAATACGCCGGCGTTGTTGACCAGGATGTCGAGGCGGCCGAAGGCTTTGACGGTGTCGTGCACCGCTTGCTGTACCGCGCTGGCATCAGCGCTGTCGGCGCGCAGGGCCAGAGCGCGGCCACCCTCGGCGTTGATGGCGTCAGCCAGGGCCTGCGCGGGGGCAGCGGAGCTGACATAGGTAAAGGCGACCTGTGCGCCTTCGCGGGCCAGGCGCCGGACAATCGCGGCACCGATGCCGCGGGAACCGCCCTGGACCAGGGCGACTTTGCCTTCGAGGTTCGATACGGGGGACATGCTGCTCTCCTGAAGCGAGCAAGGCGGTGTGCCTTGGATGGGGCCAGTATCGGCGTATGATTACCTGCTGATAAGATCGCAATCACTACCGTCAGAGTGAACTTCTGGTTGGGAATCGCTTATGGAATCCTTCAGCAGCCTGGAGTGCTTCATCACCAGTGCCGAGGTCGGCAGCTTCGCCGAGGCCGCCCGGCGTCTGTCCATCACACCTGCGGCGGTGGGCAAGAACGTCGCCCAGTTGGAATCTCGCCTGGGTGTGCGCCTGTTCCAGCGTAGTACGCGCAAACTGACCCTGACCGAGGCCGGGCAACGCTTTCTGGGTGAGGTGAGCGAGAGTTTTCGCAGCATCCAGTACGCTGTGGCCAACCTGGCCAGTAGCGAAGGTCAACCGGCCGGGGTGCTGCGGGTCAGCATGGGTATCGTGTTCGGGCGTTTGTACGTGCTGCCGTTGCTGGGAGAGTTCTTGCGCCGATACCCGGCGATCGTCCCGGACTGGCATTTCGACAACCGCCAGGTCGACCTCATCGGCCAAGGGTTCGATGCGGCGATTGGCGGCGGCTTCGACCTGCCGCCGGGTGTCGTTGCGCGCAAGCTGGCGCCTGCACACCGGGTCTTGGTAGCGGCGCCTGAGTACCTGCAGCGGCACGCGCCGATCCAGATGCCGGAACAACTACCCCAGCACGACGGCATCCTGATCCGTTCACCGCAGACCGGGCGAGTGCGCTCCTGGCCGCTGACCAGCCGCAACCAGGAGCAGCGCCCGCTGCACCTGCGCCAGGCGATGACCATGAGCGACTCGGATGCAGCCTGCGCTGCGGCGGAGCAAGGGTTGGGCATTGCCTTGGTGAGCATGCCGTTCGCTGTGCCGTACTTGGCCAGCAAACGCCTGTGCCGGGTGTTGCCGGACTGGTATGTGGACGATGGCAGCGTCAGTGTCTACTACGCCGAGCGCAAGCTGCTACCGGGCAAGACGCGCGCGTTCATCGACTATCTGTTGGCGTGTTTCGAGGCGCAGGGGTTGGCGAAGCAGTTCGATGCGATGGCAGGCGCCTGAATTCTGCCGTCAGTCGACTTCGACAACGAACTGCACCTGCGCCACCCCGGCGAGCACCAGGCTTACTTCGTCATCGAGTTTCTTGCCGATCAACTGCTTGCCCAGCGGCGAGCGCGGGGTGATCACGGTCACCCGTCCAGGGCCTTCGCCGATTTTCAGCCCGGCGCCCTCGGGGCCGAGAAACAGCAACTGCTGGCGACCTTGCTCATCTTCAAGCGTTACCCGGTTGCTCAGCTGGATGCCGCGCGCCGGGTCGTAGTCGCGCAGCAGCAACTGCTGGTAGCTCAGCAGCGCCTGGCGGATTTCGGCGGTACGGCGCGCCTGGCCGGTGGCGAGATAGGAGGCCTCGAGCCCCAGGGTGTCGTACTTGTTCTCGGCGATGTTCTCTTCGGCGGTGGCGGTTTCGTAGGCGGTCTGGGCGGCGCGGCGCAGCACCTCCATGTCGTGCTCTAGGGTGTCGATGATGCGTGCGAGCAGGGTTGGCTTGTCCATGGTCAGCGGCAGAACTCCAGCACGTTGGCCTGGCTCTTGTCGGTCGGTGCATTGCGGTTCTGCTGCAGCCAGAACTGGCATTTGGGGTTGTTCAGGTTGCGCGGGTTGGCCTCGATGGCCTGTTGGGCTTGCTGCGTGTTGAGGATTTCCTTGTAGCGCTCGAACATCGCTTGCTGCGCGTCGGCCGGTTGCGGCGGGGCAACTGGGGCGGGCGCGCTGCGTGCCGGAGCCACTGCCTGGGCCAGTGGCTCGACCTGCTGTGGCCACAGCTGCCAGGCCAGCCACAGGCTTGAAGCGATGGCGACGGCGCCGAGCCACAGGCCGAAGGCCACGCAGACAATCAACTGCAAAGGGTTCAGGGTGATCTTCAGTTCGCGGCGACGGGGCATCGTGGCCTCCTGGCAGGGGTCGATCGAGGGGCCATTGTCGCATGGCTGTGCGATTTGTTTTATTGCCGGTGTGCGGGTAGCGCTTTTGTCGGTGCCGGTTTATCCGCACAATCCATGGTTTTCTGCGCTGCGAGGGGAGTGGTCGTGAAAGCCACCTGGGACATTTTCTGCACGGTCGTCGACAACTACGGCGATATTGGCGTCACCTGGCGCCTGGCGCGTCAGCTCGCCGATGAGCATGCGTTGATCGTGCGCCTTTGGGTGGACGACCTGCACGCGTTCGCACGCCTGTGCCCGGAGGCTGATCCACAGGCCGCCCGGCAATATCAGCAAGGCGTCGAGGTACGCCATTGGCCGGTCGATTGGCCCGCATGCGAAACCGCCGAGGTGGTGATCGGTGCCTTCGGTTGCCAACTACCGGCGGCCTATGTCGAAGCCCTGGCCGAGCGCTCGACACCAGCGTTGTGGCTGAACCTCGAATACCTGAGCGCCGAAGACTGGGTCGAGGGTTGTCATGGGCTGCCGTCGCCACAACCCAATGGCCTGCGCAAAGTGTTTTTCTTCCCGGGCTTCACCGCCAATACCGGCGGCTTGCTGCGTGAAGGCGAACTGCTGGGCAAGCGTGCTGCGTTCGAGCAGGATGCTGCCGCGCGCAAGGCATTCCTTGCCGGCCTCGGCGTGAAACCTGCGCCCGAGGCGCGACTGATGTCGTTGTTCGCCTACGAGAACGCGCAGCTGGGCCATTGGCTGGAAGCCCTGGCGGCAGACGATCAGCCCACCCACCTGCTGGTGCCCGAAGGTCGAATCCTGGCGGACCTGCACGCGTGGCTGGGTGAACGACTGGCCGTGGGCGAGGTGCGCCAGCGCGGGGCGCTGACCTTGCAGGTGCTGCCATTCGTCAGCCAGGACGACTACGACCGTATCCTCTGGTGTTGCGACTTCAATGCCGTGCGCGGCGAGGATTCCTTCGTGCGTGCCCAATGGGCCGGGCGCCCTCTGCTGTGGCACATCTACGTGCAAGAAGAGAACGCTCACTGGGAAAAGCTCGAGGCTTTTCTCAAGATCTATCGACAGGGGCTGTCAGACGATGCCGCAGATGCACTGGTGGCGTTGTGGCGTGCCTGGAACATGGATCGTGACATGGGCGAGGCCTGGCGCGGGGTGCTGAAACACTGGCCGCAACTGCAGACGCACGCCCGGCAATGGTGTCTGGAACAGGCCACTCGGCCGGACCTTGCCACAGCGCTGGTACAGTTTTACCGAAATTGGATATGATATGCGGCCTCGATTTTTATAAATCCATCCAGATTCGGATACTTCGTAATGAAAACTGGTAAAGAGCTGAAACCCGGTACCGTACTGCGGATCGACAACGACCCGTGGCTGGTCCAGAAAGCGGAATTCACCAAGTCGGGCCGTAACAGCGCGATCATGAAGACCAAGCTGAAGAACCTGCTGACCGGCTACAAGACCGAAACCGTCTACTTCGCCGATGACAAGCTGGACGACGTGATCCTGGATCGCAAAGAAGCGACCCTGTCGTTCATCAACGGTGATGAATACACCTTCATGGACACCACCGACTACACCATGTACGAGCTGAACGCCGAAGACATCGACGCCGTTCTGCCGTACATCGAAGAAGGCATGGAAGATGTCTGCGAAGCCGTCTTCTTCGAAGGCCGTCTGGTATCGGTAGAACTGCCGACCACCATCAGCCGCAAAGTCGTCTACACCGAGAACGCTGCTCGTGGCGACACTTCCGGCAAGGTCATGAAACCTGCCAAGCTGGCCAACGGTACTGAAATCCAGGTCGCCGATTTCATCGAAATCGACGAGTGGATCGATATCGATACCCGCGACAACAGCTTCAAGGGCCGTACCAAGAAGTAATCCTTCTGGCGCCCACAAAAAACCCGGCCTTGGCCGGGTTTTTTTGTGTCTGGCGTTTACTCAGACCGTCACGTGCAGGCGCACATCGACGTTGCCGCGGGTGGCGTTGGAGTATGGGCAGACTTTGTGCGCCTTCTCCACCAGGCTTTCGGCATCTGCCTGGGCCAGGCCCGGCAGGTTGATGTGCAGGTCGATGTCCAGGCCGAAACCACCGGGGATCTGGCCGATACCGACCTTGGCGGTGATCGAGGCGTCGGCAGGCAGGGCTTTCTTCTCCTGGCCGGCGACGAACTTCAGTGCGCCGATGAAGCAGGCCGAGTAGCCGGCAGCGAACATCTGCTCGGGGTTGGTACCTTCACCGCCAGCACCGCCCAGTTCTTTAGGGGTGCTCAGCTTGACTTCGAGCTTGCCGTCGCTGGAGCGGGATTTGCCGTCGCGACCACCAGTGGAGGTTGCTTCTGCGATGTACAGGGGAGTGACCTTTTGCATCTTGAGCCTCGCTTGTGTGCTGTGCGCCTTAGCGCTGGGTGGGTATGGGTTTAAATTAGCGCGCAATTATTTAGTGCGCAAGATAAATTTTCGACCATTCGTCTGACAGGCTTTCACAGCATAGTCCTCAGAGGTTTTTTTGCAGGCTGTTGCGCAGGTCGAGCAGTTCGGCCTGCAGCTTCTGCAAGCGCTCCACCGTGCGCCCGGAGGCTTCCAGGATGCAGTGCGGCACCTTGCTGGCCTCGTCGCGCAAATCACGGCCCTTGTCGGTCAGTTGCACCAGCACCACGCGCTCATCCTCGCGGCTGCGGGTGCGCTTGAGCAGGCCTTCGCTTTCCAGGCGCTTGAGCAGTGGGGTGAGCGAACCGGGGTCGGTCAACAGGCGCTGGCTGATTTCACCTACGGTCAGGCCGTCCTGCTCCCACAGCACGAGCATGGCCAAGTATTGCGGGTAGGTGAGGCCGAGGGCCTGCAACAAGGGTTTGTAGACCTTGGTCATCAGCAACGAGGTGGAGTGCAGGGCGAAGCAGACCTGATTGTCCAGCAGCAGCTCGTCGCAGGGGGCTTTGGTGTCGGCGTTCATGCAGGTCCTTGAATGAGTTCAGTTAAGAATCTAGCACGCTGATCGTTAGCGCGCTCATCAACCACGCAGTCCACTGCGTAGCGCCAGGTCCCAGGGAGGGACAGGACTGAAGCGGCTCTTGAGGAATTCGAGCAGCAAGCGGCTGCGAGAGTTCGTTTCATGTTCGAGTCGTAGTGCATAGATACCGGTGGTTTCCGGTTCGGGCAGGCCGTTTTCGCAGAACAGCGGCAGCAGTTCACCGCGTAGCAGGTATTCGCTGACCAGCCAGGTGGGCAGGTGGGCGATGCCGAGGCCGGCGAGGGCGCCGAACAGCAGGGTTTCGGCGTTGTTGGCGGTCATGCGCAGGCGTGCCGGGCGGTACAGGCGCACCTGGCCGTCGACGGCGAAGCGCCAGGCGAACGGTGGTGCCAGGCCATCCCAGTCCAGGCCGTCGTGCTGCGGCAGTTCGCTGGGGCAGGTGGGCACGCCTCTGGCGGCCAGGTACGCGGGGCTGGCGCAGGCGATGCGCACCATGTAGGCCAACGGAGTGGCGACCAGACGTGTGTCGGCCAGAGTGCCTGCGCGCAACACCAGGTCGACCTCGCCCAGGTGGCTGCCGTGCATGTCGACGAAACTGTCGATCAGGCGCAGTTGCACATCGAGCCCGGGGTAAGCCACCAGGAAGTCGGCGATCGCTGGCGCCAGGTGGCGGCGGCCGAAGGCTGCCGGGGCATCCATGCGGATCAGGCCTTCCGGTGCATTGCTCAGGGATACCGCTTCGGCCCGTGCCAGGCGCAGTTCCTCGATGATGCGCCGGGCGCGCTCGGCGAAGGCATTGCCTGCCGGGGTCGGGCGTACGGCATGGGTGCTGCGCACGAACAGGCGGCTGCCCACGGCGTTTTCCAGGTTGTCGATGCGTCGGGCGACTGCCGAAGGCGTCAAGGGGTGACGACGCGCGGCCGCCGAGAAGCTGCCGGTTTCGAGTACATCGAGAAACAGGCTCAGTTGTTCGGTGAGGATATCTGGACTCATGACCCTTCCCATGCTTGTGCGTAAAACGCAAAGCCATTGTGCGCTGCTGTGCGTTTCCCTGCCAGCCTCCACTGGGTAGCATGCCTGGATTGAGAATGCAGTCGAATGAGGCACTGATGATCGAGTGGTTGATGTACATCGTTTTGGGCGCGGCGCTGGGCACCATGGGCGGCCTGTTCGGGATCGGCGGTGGGTTGATTGCGATTCCTGCATTGGGAGTGCTGTTCGGTCTCGACCAGCAGCTGGCCCAGGGGACGGCGTTGGTGATGGTGGTGCCCAACGTGCTGCTGGCGCTGTGGCGCTATCATCAGCGCAACCGCATCGAGCTGCGCCATGCCGTGCCGCTTTCGCTGTGCAGCTTCATCTTTGCCTGGCTGGGCTCGATCTGGGCGGTAGGGCTCGATGCACACTCCATGCGCCTGGGCTTCGTCGCGTTCCTGGTGGCGCTGGCGGTGTGGAACGTGGCACGCATGTTCATGAAAGCCAGCGCGCCGAGCAGCCAGCTGCGTTATCCCTGGCCGTGGCTGGGTGTGCTGGGCTGTTTCGCCGGTAGCATGGGCGGGCTGTTCGGCGTTGGCGGCGCGGTAGTGGCCACGCCGATCCTGACCAGCGTATTCGGCACCACCCAGGTGGTGGCTCAGGGCCTGTCGCTGGCGCTTGCGGCGCCGAGCACCATGGTGACGCTGCTCACCTATGGCGTTCATGGCAGCGTTGACTGGCATGTCGGTATTCCGCTGGCAGTAGGCGGTTTGCTCAGTATCAGCTGGGGCGTGAAGCTGGCCCATGCGCTGCCTGAGAAAGTGCTGCGTACGCTGTTCTGCGTGTTTCTGATCGTCTGTGCGGTGATGCTGGGCCTGGAGCTCTGACAACCTTTACCTGAAGCCGTCGATCACGTAGTCGGCCATGCAGTCGGTGATCGGCGAATGGCTTTGCGCATTGCGCAGCAGCATCACATTGGCCATCGGCAACTGCGGCAGGCCCTGGTCTTCGCCGAGAATGCACAGCGAGTCGCCGATCAGGCTCTGCAACTGGGCCGTAACCGCCAAACCCGCGCCGACGATGGCAAAGATCGCAGCCAGGCTCGGACTTGTGTAGGCGATGCGGTAATCGACCCCCTGATGTTCGAGGGCGTTGCAGGCCCAGGAGCGGCAGAAACAGTCGGTGTTGAACATCGCCAGGGGGATCGGGCGCTGTTCGTGAGGGCAGAAACCCTTGGCGGCGGCCCATACCAGGCGTTCCTGGCGCAGCAGTTGGCCCACCTCGGCACCTGGCTCGCGGGTGATGATCGTCAGGTCAAGGTCCTGGCGCAGCATCAATTGCTTCGATGGCTCGCAATGCACCTCCACCTGGATCAGTGGATAGCTGCTGGCGAAGCTGGTGAGTATCGCCGGCAGAAAGCGCATGGCGTAGTCGTCCGGTGTACCGATGCGCACTACGCCGACCATGTGTGGCATGCGCAAGGTGTTGAACACCTCGCCGTGCAGCTTGAGGATGCGCCGGGCATAACCGAGCAGCACCTGGCCCTCGGCGGTCAGGCGCACCTGGCGTCCGTCGCGCTCGAACAACTGGCGCTGGAGGACGTCTTCCTCCAGGCGTTTCATCTGCATGCTCACGGCCGACTGGGTACGGTTGACGACCTCCCCGGCACGGGTAAAGCCGCCTTGTTCGGCGATGGCAACGAAGGTGCGCAAGACCTCGGCGTCGAGGCTCTGGTAGGTGGACATTGCATCAATCCTCCAGATGCAAGGCATAAGAAACATTCGTTGGATTGATCCTAAGCCTGGCGCGAGACTGAAGCCACTCACACGGAGGGCTTCACGATGAAAGGTCATGTCGGTTTTACCCACACTTCCTTCTCTTTGGGCCAACTGCTTGCACAGGCGCTTG
Source organism: Pseudomonas machongensis (assembly GCF_034961125.1). Classification (NCBI taxonomy): domain Bacteria; kingdom Pseudomonadati; phylum Pseudomonadota; class Gammaproteobacteria; order Pseudomonadales; family Pseudomonadaceae; genus Pseudomonas; species Pseudomonas machongensis. The sequence continues at coordinate 20,189 of NZ_JAYFUI010000076.1, forward strand.
AGCGACTGCTGCGCTGGCAGCAGCTGTACCGCCAGCGCCGTCAATTGGCCAGCCTCAGCGACGATGCGCTGCACGATCTGGGGTTGAGTCGGGCAGATACCCTGCAGGAGGTGGAGCGTCCGTTCTGGGACGATCCGTTGCGCAAGTAATGGTGTCACTGCGGGGCATGGGCGCCCCGCGGCCTTTACAGGCTGTAGTAGTAGCCGCGGCTGCGCAGGGCAACGATGCGTGGACGGCCATCGGCGTGGGGGCCGATCTTCTTGCGCAGGTTGCTGACGTGCATGTCCAGGCTGCGGTCATAGAGCGTCAGTTTGCGGCCCAGGCCGATCTGCGCTAGCTCCTGCTTGTCCAAAGGCTCGCCGGGTTGGCGCAGCAGGGCTTCCAGGATGCGGCTCTCGGAGAGTGTCAGGCTCATCTCGCGCTGATCGATGCTGACCACCCCGCGCACGGGGCTGAAGGCCAGGTCGCCGATCTCGATCTGGGTGCTGGGCGCCGCCGGGTGACTGCGGCGCAGCACGGCACGCAAGCGAGCGGTCAGCTCGCGCGGGTCGCAGGGTTTGGCCAGGTAATCGTCGGCACCCAGTTCCAGGCCCAGGATACGGTCCAGGGGTTCGCCTCGGGCCGAGAGCATCAATACCGGCAGCTCGGCGTGGTCGCTGCGCAGTTGCTTGAGCAACTCCAGGCCGCTGCCATCGGGCAGCATCACATCCAGCACCACCGCCGCCGGGGCGTGGGCGGCCAGGGCCTGGCGCGCGCTCTCGCCGTCGTGGCAGGCGCGGACCGCAAAGCCCTCCTGAGTCAGCCAGCTACCGAGCAGCTCGCACAACTCCTGGTCATCATCAATCAGTAACAGCTCGCTCATGACTCACTCAATTCAACCATTGTCGGCGTCTTCTGTGTCCGCCGCTGGCTAAGATACCGCAGACTGCCGACAACAGTGCAACGACCGCTCCGATCAGGAACCATTGCTGCTGGTCGGTAAGCAGGCGTAGGGGGCTGGTGGTCTGCAGTTTTTCCACCGTAGCCTGCAGGCGCTGATTGTCCTGGCGCAGGCGTTCGAGTTGGGTGGTTTCCCGGGCGCTGTCGGCATTTTGCAGCTGTTTGCTCAGTGCAGCGCGCTGTTTCTCGCTTTCCTCCAGACGTTGCTGCAGCTCGGTGATGCGCGCACCGGCTTCCAGCGACAGAGGCTGTTCGGCGAGGGCGAGGGGGGAGAGCAGCAACAGGCAGAAAAGCAGCAGGGACATCGGACCTTGGCGCATCGGGACTCCTGATTCTTGTTCGATTCAGAAGGTTGTCGGCAGTGGGTCGCAATAGATGAATCCGGGGATTGCCTGGGCCGGTTCGCGTGCACGTCGTCGTGAAGGCTTGCCCGCGAACAGGCCCGATCAGGCTCAGGGCAGCACTTGCTTGAACGGTTTGACCACCACCTTCTCGTACACGCCTGCCGCGATGTACGGGTCGGCGTCGGCCCAGGCCTGTGCGGCGGCAAGGGAGTCGAATTCGGCGACGATCAGGCTACCGCTGAAGCCGGCAGCGCCGGGATCGTTGCTGTCGATGGCCGGATGCGGGCCGGCCAGGACTACGCGGCCTTCGGCCTTGAGCTGGTGCAGGCGCTCGATGTGCGCGGGGCGTGCAGCCAGGCGTTTTTCCAGGGAGTTTTCGACGTCGCTGGCGATGATGGCGTAGAGCATGTCAATCCTTGGGTTTAGGGGTGGAAGGGTCGGCGTCGTGCAGGTGGCGCGACAGGTACACGCCCTGAGCCACCAGGAAGATCACGGTCATGCCCAGGCTACCGAAGACCTTGAAGTCGACCCAGAACTCCTGGAACGTGAAGGCGACGAACAGGTTGGCTGCGCCGCAGACCAGGAAGAACAGGATCCAGGCCAGGTTCAGGCGGGTCCAGATCGTTTCCGGGAGTGTCAGGGCATGGCCCATGATCCGTTTGACCAATACCCGATCGCCGATGAAGTGGCTGCCGGCGAAGGCCAGCGCGAACAGCCAGTTGACTACCGGCGCTTTCCACTTGAGGAAGGTTTCGCTGTGGAAGGCCAGGGTGAGGCCGCCGAACACAAGGCAGGCCACCAGCGTCAGCAACTGACCCTTTTCGAGCTTGCGATGGCGCAGGAACAGCGCGCCGTAGACCACCACGGAGCTGATGATGAGCATCGCCGTGGCACTGTAGATGCCGCCGAACTCGAAGCTTTGTCCGGCGAATTCGACCGGGCGCGGGTCCAGCTTGTAGACGATGAAGAACAGCAGCAGCGGGATGAAATCGATGAATTGTTTCACAATGGCAGCCAGAAGCGGGATGTGACGGCATAATAACAAACATCGATTCCGGCGAAAGCGCTCCTCCATGAATGTTGATCTGCACTGTCACAGCACGGCCTCCGACGGCGCCCTGTCGCCCACGGCACTGGTCGCCCGCGCCCACGAGCACGGGGTGCGCACGCTGGCGCTGACCGATCACGATACCCTCGAAGGGCTCCCCGAGGCGCGCCAGGCGTGTCTTGACCTGGGCATGCAATGGGTCAGCGGGGTGGAGCTTTCCTGCACCTGGGGCGGTGCGACCATCCATGTGCTGGGTTACAACTTTCCCCTCGATGCGCCGCCACTGTTGGAGGCCATCGAGCAATTGCACCGTGGTCGCTGGCTGCGCGCCGAAGACATCGCCAGGCGCCTGGCGGGCAAGGGCATGCCCGATGCGCTCGAGGGCGCGCGCGCCGTGCAGCAGGAGCTGGGCGACAGCGGCAACGCGCCGGCGCGCCCGCATTTTGCCGAATTCCTGGTGCGTGCGGGGCATGTCAAGGACCGCGGCGAGGCGTTCCGCAAATGGCTGGGCGCCGGCAAGCTGGGGGACGTCAAGTTGCATTGGCCGACACTCGAGGAAACTGTCGCGACCCTTCGCCAGTCCAACGCTTGGGTGAGCCTGGCCCATCCCATGCATTACGAACTGACGCGTAGCAAGCGCAGACGCCTGATCGCCGACTATATTCAAGCGGGAGGGCAGGCGCTTGAAGTGGTCAATGGCATGATGCCGCCCGAGCAAGTGGGCACGATGTCCATCCTTACCCGTGAGTTCGGCCTGCTGGCAAGCGCTGGCAGTGACTTCCACGGCCCCGGCACCTGGGGCGAGATCGGTGCCTACCGGCCATTGCCCGAGGACCTGCCACCTCTGTGGCGCCGATTCAGCCATGAACAGCCTATGGCGGTATGAACAGGACGATTACGTGAGTCAATTCTTCCAGATTCATGCGGAGAACCCGCAAGCGCGCCTGATCAAGCAGGCCGTGGAGATTATCCGTAAGGGCGGGGTGGTGGTGTATCCGACCGACTCGGCATACGCCCTGGGTTGTCAGATCGGCGACAAGGCGGCGATCGAGCGGGTCCGGCGCCTGCGCGGCCTGAATAAAACGCACAATTTCACCTTGATGTGCTGCGACATGTCGCAGCTGGGGTTGTATGCCAAGGTCGATACCGGCACCTTCCGCCTGCTCAAGGCCCATATCCCCGGCCCGTACACCTTCATTCTCAACGGTACCCGCGAGGTGCCGCGCCTGTTGCTGCATGAAAAACGCCGTACCATCGGCCTGCGCGTGCCGGACCATGGCATCACCCTGGCGCTGCTCGCGGAACTGGGCGAGCCGTTGATGAGCGTCAGCCTGATCCTGCCCGGCGACGATGAGCCGATGACCGATCCCTACGAAATCCGCGAACGCCTGGAGCACCACGTCGATCTGGTCATCGACGGCGGCTTCGGCGATCTGAAGGCGTCCACCATCATCGACCTGTCCGGTGACGAGCCACAGCTGATCCGCGAAGGCTGCGGCGATCCCACACCCTTCCTGGTCAACGCGTGAACCAGGTGCAGGCCCCCGAAGCGACGCCGGTCGAAGGCGAGGTACCGCAGCAACTGCAACTGGCGCTGGTCTATGGCGAAGCCCTGACCGAAATGCCGGTCGACCTGTACATCCCGCCGGACGCCCTGGAGGTCTTCCTCGAAGCCTTCGAGGGCCCGCTGGACCTGCTGCTGTACCTGATCCGCAAGCAGAACATCGATATTCTCGACATCCCCGTGGCCGAGATCACTCGGCAGTACATGGGCTACGTCGAACTGATGAAGTCGGTGCGCCTGGAGCTGGCTGCCGAATACCTGGTGATGGCTGCCATGCTGGCCGAGATCAAGTCGCGCATGCTGCTGCCGCGCTCCAGTGAAATCGAGGAAGAAGAGGGCGATCCGCGCGCCGAGCTGATCCGCCGCCTGCAGGAGTACGAACGTTTCAAGGCGGCCGCCGAGGGTATCGACGAGCTGCCGCGGATCGGGCGCGAGGTGCTGGTGCCACAACTGGAGGCGCCGCAGGCCAAGGTGCGCAAATTGCTGCCCGACGTCGCGCTGGAAGAAATCCTGCTGTCGATGGCCGAAGTCATGCGCCGCAACGACTTGTTCGAAAGCCACCAGATCACCCGTGAGACCTTGTCGACCCGCGAGCGCATGAGCGAGGTGCTCGAGCGTCTGAAGGGCGGAGGCTTCGTACCCTTCATCGAGCTGTTCAGCGTCGAGGAGGGCAAGCTTGGTGTGGTGGTCACCTTCATGGCGATTCTCGAGCTGGTGAAGGAATCGCTGATCGAACTGGTGCAGAATGAGCCTTTCACCCCGATCCATGTCCGTGCCCGGGCCGAGTGACAGTAAAGAGCGCCGATGAACCTGAACGAACCCCGCGACCTTGCGTCGCTGATCGAGGCCTTTTTGCTGGCCTCAGGCAAGCCACAGTCCCTGGAGCGTCTCTTCGAATTGTTCGAGGAGGCAGAGCGACCGGCGCCGGCCGTGTTCAAGAAGGCCCTGGAGGTGCTCGGCAAGTCGTGCAATGGTCGCGCCTTCGAACTCAAGGAAGTGGCCAGCGGCTACCGTCTGCAGATTCGTGAGGACTTCGCACCCTGGGTCGGTCGCCTGTGGGAGGAGCGCCCGCAGCGCTATTCCCGGGCGCTGCTCGAGACCATGGCCTTGATTGCCTACCGTCAGCCGATCACCCGTGGCGAGATCGAAGATGTGCGTGGGGTGGCAGTCAACAGCAACATCATCAAGACCCTGATGGAACGCGAGTGGATCCGCATCGTCGGCTACCGCGAAGTGCCTGGCCGCCCGGCCATGTTCGCCACCACCAAGGCGTTTCTCGATCATTTCAATCTCAAGAGCCTCGATGAGTTGCCGCCCCTGGCCGAGTTGCGCGAGATGGAGCCAGAACCTGTGCTCGACGACCTGGACGATGCGCCGGTGCCCGCGCACCTGCAGGCGTTGGCCGATGCCAGCCTGGGCGAGGATGGGCCTGAAGACGAGGGTGAGCCGAAGGAGGAGACCAGCTTCCGCAGCTTGCTGGTGGAGCTGGATGCCATGGAAGAAGGGCTCAAGATCGACTTCGATGACTTACGCGAGGAAGAGGATGTGGTCGAGGATGAGGACAAGTCCTGATCTGCGCTGACCCTTTCACAGGCTAACCGCCGGGCAGAAAAACATTCGCATCCCGATGCGCCAGCTCCCTGAACCGCGTACAATACGCGCCCTCTTGGCGCATCCGCCGCCAAACCGCTTTCACTACACCGCACACCGGGAGGTGCCCAGATGAGTGACAAAGACCTGCAAGAAACCCAGATCACCCCGCCGTCCGGCGAAAAGCTGCAGAAAGTGCTGGCACGCATCGGTGTGGGTTCACGCCGTGACGTCGAAGCCTGGATCAGCCAAGGCCGCATCAAGGTCAATGGCGTCGAGGCTACCCTCGGCCAGCGCGTCGACCTGCACGATGCCATCGCTGTCGACGGCAAGCTGATCAAGCGCGAGGAAGCCGCCGAGGCGACCCGCCGCGTCATCATGTACAACAAGCCCGATGGCGAGATCTGCACCCGTGACGACCCTGAAGGCCGTCCGACCGTGTTCGACCGCCTGCCGCGCCCGAAAGAAGGCCGCTGGATCAACATCGGTCGTCTCGACATCAACACCACTGGCTTGCTGCTGTTCACCACCGACGGTGAATTGGCCAACCGCCTGATGCACCCTTCCTACGAGATGGACCGCGAGTACGCGGTGCGTGTCCGTGGCGAGGTCGACGACGAGATGATCGAACGCCTCAAGGCGGGCGTGATGCTCGAGGACGGCCCGGCCAAGTTCACCGATATCCAGAAGGCGCCGGGCGGTGAAGGCTTCAACCACTGGTACCACTGCGTGGTGATGGAAGGCCGCAACCGTGAGGTGCGTCGCCTGTGGGAGTCCCAGGGCATGGTGGTCAGCCGCCTGAAGCGTGTGCGCTTCGGCCCGGTGTTCCTCAACTCCGACCTGCCGATGGGCCGCTGGCGTGAAATGAGCCAGGGCGAGATCGACATCCTGGCCGCCGAAGTCGGGCTGCAACCGGTGGCGCTGCCGACCCTCAACCTCAAGGCCAAGGACAAGCTCGAGCGCTTGCAGCGCAAGTCCACGCGCCCCATGGGTCGTGGCGAGCGCGTACGTGACTTGCGCCCAGCCAAGGATGCCGGCGAGCGTCAGCCGCGCGCGGCCAGCGAGCGTCCGGCGCGTCCGGCTCGTGAGGAAGCACCGCGCAAGGGTGGCCGTGGCAGCACCGTTGCCGAACGCCCTAGCGAAATGCGCAAGCGTCCTGCACGTGCCGAAGGCGACAAGCCGGTTGGCCGTGGTCGCGGCAAGCCGCGTGGGTGATCGCATCCTGCGGTGAAAAGCCAGCCTTCGGGCTGGCTTTTTTGTGCCTGGTCGAAAACTGAGCGTCCTCAAGCCCCTGAGTACGAAGCATTTTTCGTCACGCTGGAAAGTTTTTGAACCACCTTGTAACGAAATTTATACGAAGTCTGCCGGAATTGCCGTTCGGTTTCCTGCTTTGCAAGTTGGTGTAAACAGATCTTGCCGCATGCCGCGCTGTAGGGCCTTGCGCCGGCCATTCGTGCTCTTGCCCAAAGCCCCGCCTCGCGCTGATATGACGGGCATTGCCACGTGCATCAGCCCACCACTGCAGTCGGGCCTACACAACAACAAATGGAGGCGCCATGTACGCCGATCACTACGCCATTGATGGCCCTTGCCACAGGACCGCTGCGTTTTTTCCCGAGGAAACGACGCAACGCGTTGACGCCTGCGCGCTCGCAGGGGTATACAATGCGCCGCGTTTTACCTGTGACCCCCTCGCGTACCACGCATTCTCGCCGACTCCCGGCTGATCCGCCTCAGGCTCCGTGCCAGGCGCGACGCCAGGGTCCGGGAACCCAAGGTAACCACCTTGCCTCATTCCGCTGTGCCACCAGCGCGGCGGGTCCGATTCCGTCACAGATAAAAACAAGCAGGTGACTTCGTTCATGAGTGGACACAATTCGCAGTCGTCAGGCGAACTCAAGCGTGGCTTGAAGAACCGCCATATCCAGCTGATCGCCCTGGGCGGCGCCATTGGTACCGGCCTGTTCCTCGGTTCGGCCGGGGTGATGAAATCCGCCGGCCCCTCGATGATCCTTGGCTACGCCATCTGTGGCTTCATCGCCTTCATGATCATGCGCCAGCTCGGCGAGATGATCGTCGAAGAGCCTGTGGCCGGCTCCTTCAGCCATTTCGCTCACAAGTACTGGGGCGGCTTCGCGGGCTTCCTGTCGGGCTGGAACTGCTGGGTGCTGTACATCCTGGTGGGTATGTCGGAGCTCTCCGCAGTCGGCAAGTACGTCCACTATTGGTGGCCGGAGATCCCGACCTGGGTCACTGCAGCGGGCTTCTTCCTGCTGATCAACGCGATCAACCTGATGAACGTCAAGGTGTTCGGCGAGGCCGAGTTCTGGTTCGCGATCATCAAGGTGGCCGCCATCGTCGGCATGATCGCCTTGGGCGCATATCTGCTCACCAGCGGCAGCGGCGGACCGGACGCCTCGGTGACCAACCTGTGGAGCCATGGTGGCTTCTTCCCCAATGGCGTGAGCGGGTTGGTGATGGCGCTGGCGATCATCATGTTCTCCTTCGGTGGCCTGGAAATGCTCGGTTTCACTGCCGCCGAAGCTGACAAGCCCAAGACCGTGATTCCGAAGGCGATCAACCAGGTCATCTACCGCATCCTGATCTTCTATATCGGTGCCCTGGTGGTGCTGCTGTCGCTGACCCCGTGGGACAGCCTGGTGGCCAGCATCGATGCTTCCGGCGGCAGCTACGGCAGCAGCCCGTTCGTCCAGGTGTTCTCGCTGCTGGGCAGTGACGTGGCGGCGCATCTGCTGAACTTCGTGGTACTGACCGCGGCACTGTCGGTGTACAACAGCGGCACCTACTGCAATGCGCGCATGCTCTACGGCATGGCCGAGCAGGGCGATGCGCCGGCGGGCCTGGCGAAGATCGACCGTCGTGGCGTGCCGGTTCGGGCGATCCTGGCGTCGGCAGCGTTCACCCTGATTGCCGTGCTGCTCAACTACTTCATGCCGCAGCATGCCCTGGAGTTGCTGATGTCGCTGGTGGTCGCGGCGCTGGTGATCAACTGGGCGATGATCAGCTACTCGCACCTGAAGTTCCGCCAGCACCTTGACCGTACCGGCCAGAAACCGCTGTTCAAGGCGCTGTGGTACCCGTACGGCAACTACCTGTGCCTGGCCTTCGTGGTGCTGATCCTGGGCATCATGCTGCAGATTCCGGGGATCCAGGTTTCGGTCTATGCGATTCCGGTGTGGCTGGTGGTGATGTATGTGTTCTATGTGATCAAGAGCAAGCGCATGGCGCAGGCGGGTACTGCGGCGGGTAGCGTGGCCAAGTAAGCCGGTAGCTTGATTCGGGAAACCCGGTGCCAGGGGCTGGTGCCGGGTTTTTTGTTGTCTGATCGGGCCCTGTGGGAGCGGGCTTGCCCGCGAAAGCGCCCAACCAGGCAACCGCTAAATCTGCTCCAACAACCACCCGCGAAACGCCCTGAGCGAGGGCAGCGCCTCGTTGCGCGGCGGATAGATCAGGTAGTAGCTGCGCTGGCTTGCAAACGCCTCGCCCGGGCTGAACAGCTCGCCCTTGGCCAGTTCTTCGGCCACCAGAATCCTTGGCACCAGGCCGATGCCGATCCCGGCGCGTACCGCCTGGATCAGGTGCGATGTCAGCTCGAAGCTCGGCCCCAGGCGCATGGCGCGATGCGCCAGTTCATGATGGGAAAACCATTCGCCCCAGGCATGCGGATTGTTGGCGACATTGAGCAGCAGCTCTTCGCTGATCCGCGCTGGCGTCCATGTCTGCGCCGCACCCGCCGCCTGCGGCGGCAGGATCACCACCAGTTCCTCGGCATGCAACCGGTGGCAGATCAGGCCGGGCAGGTCGTGGCTGGCCACACCGATGGCGGCATCGATCTCGCTGGTGTCGAAATTGATCGCTTCGATGCGTGAATGGATGTGCACCAGCATCCCGGGATGCGCGCTGTAGAACGCGTTCAGGCGCGGCAGCAGCCATTTCGAACCGAAGGTGGGCAGTGTCGCCAGGCGCAGGGTGCCGACCCCGGACTGGTAGGCGAGTGCCTGCAGCGTGGCACTGCGAATACGTCCAAGGGCTTCGCTCAACTCGCGCTGGTACAGGCGCCCGACATCGGTCAATTGCACCTGGCGCCCTTCGCGGCGGAACAAGGTCAGGCCCAGTTGCTGCTCCAGCGCCTGGACCTGGCGGCTGACTGCGCTCTGGGTCAGCGACAGCTCGACGGCCGCGCGGGTGTAGCTTTCATGCCGGGCAGCGGCCTCGAAGGCCAGCAGCAAGGACATCGATGGGGTCAGGTGGCGGTAATTCATTCATGAAACTCATCGATAGCGGCAGGATTATCCGTTTGCCCTCGGCTGGAAAGTACAGGAACATTGGCCTATCCGTCATCCGGCCCGCAGTTATTCATGCCGGATGAGCAACAGAGCGTCGCCTGCCGGTGATGCCAGACCGTGAACCTGCCCATACAAGAGGCCATCCTTCGATGATCGCCCAGTTGCCCGTCCGTGCGCCTGTCGCCGGCTACCCCGAATTCCTCGAAGCCCTGAGTGCCAGCGGCTTCCGCGGCCAGATCAGCGCCGACTACGGCACCCGTACGGTGCTGGCCACCGACAACTCGATCTATCAGCGCCTGCCCCAGGCGGCCGTCTTCCCGCTCGATGCCGACGACGTGGCGCGCGTCGCCACGCTGATGGCCGAGCCGCGTTTTCGGCAGATCAAGCTGACCCCGCGCGGCGGCGGTACGGGGACCAACGGCCAGTCGCTGACCGACGGCATCGTCGTCGACCTGTCGCGGCACATGAACACCATCCTTGAAATCAACACCCAGGAGCGTTGGGTACGGGTGCAGGCTGGTGTGGTGAAGGATCAGCTCAACGCTGCGCTCAAGCCGCACGGGCTGTTCTTCGCCCCTGAGCTGTCGACCTCCAACCGCGCCACGGTCGGCGGCATGATCAACACCGATGCCAGTGGCCAGGGCAGTTGCACCTACGGCAAGACCCGTGACCACGTTCTTGAGCTGCACAGCGTGCTGCTCGGGGGCGAGCGACTGCACAGCCTGCCGATCGACGACGCTGCGCTGGAGCAGGCCTGCGCCGCACCTGGCCGGGTCGGTGAGGTCTATCGCATGGCGCGTGAGATCCAGCAGACCCAAGGCGAGCTGATCGAGACCACCTTCCCCAAGCTCAACCGTTGCCTGACCGGTTACGACCTGGCGCATCTGCGCGACGAGCAGGGCCTGTTCAACCTCAATAGCGTGCTGTGCGGCGCCGAAGGCTCGCTGGGCTATGTGGTCGAGGCCAAGCTCAACGTGCTGCCGATCCCGAAATACGCGGTGCTGGTCAACGTGCGCTACACCAGTTTCATGGACGCCCTGCGCGACGCCAATGCGCTGATGGCGCACAAGCCGCTGTCGATCGAGACCGTCGATTCCAAGGTACTGATGCTGGCGATGAAAGATATCGTCTGGCACAGCGTCGCCGAATACTTCCCTGCCGACGCCGAGCGCCCGACCTTGGGTATCAACCTGGTCGAGTTCTGCGGCGACGAGCCGGACGAGGTCAATGCCCGCGTCGAGGCCTTCGTCGAACACCTGCGCAGCGATACCAGCGTCGAGCGGTTGGGCCACACCCTCGCCGAGGGCGCCGAGGCAGTGACGCGCGTCTACACCATGCGCAAGCGTTCGGTGGGGCTGCTCGGCAACGTCGAGGGCGAGGTGCGGCCGCAGCCGTTCGTGGAAGATACCGCGGTACCGCCGGAGCAGTTGGCCGACTACATCGCCGAATTCCGTGCGCTGCTCGATGGCCATGGCCTGGCCTATGGCATGTTCGGTCACGTCGATGCCGGGGTGCTGCACGTGCGTCCTGCGCTGGACATGAAAGACCCGGCCCAGGCCGCGTTGGTCAAGCCGATCTCCGATGCGGTGGCGGCGCTGACCAAGCGCTATGGCGGCTTGCTCTGGGGCGAGCATGGCAAGGGGCTGCGCTCGGAATACGTGCCGGAATACTTCGGTGAACTGTACCCGGCCCTGCAGCGGCTCAAGGGCGCATTCGACCCTTACAACCAGCTCAACCCGGGCAAGATCTGCACACCACCCGACAGCGCCGAGGGCCTGACGCCGGTCGATGGTGTCACCCTGCGTGGCGACCTGGACCGTAACATCGACGAGCGCGTGTGGCAGAGCTTTGGCAGCGCCGTGCACTGCAACGGCAACGGCGCCTGCTACAACTATGACCCCAACGACGCCATGTGCCCGTCGTGGAAGGCCACCCGCGAGCGTCGCCATTCACCCAAGGGGCGCGCCTCGCTGATCCGTGAATGGCTGCGCCTGCAGGGCGAGGCCAATATCGATGTGCTGGCCTCGGCCCAGCGCAAGGCGTCGTGGATCAAGGGCCTGCCCAAGCGCCTGGCCAACCTGCGGGCCCAGCGTCAGGGGCAAGAGGACTTTTCCCACGAGGTGTACGACGCCATGGCCGGCTGCCTGGCGTGCAAGTCGTGCGCGGGGCAGTGCCCGATCAAGGTCAACGTACCGGACTTCCGTTCACGTTTCCTCGAGCTCTACCACGGTCGCTACCAGCGCCCGCTGCGTGACTATCTGATCGGCTCGCTGGAGTTCACCATTCCGTACCTGGCCCATGCGCCGGGCTTGTATAACGCGGTGATGGGGTCGAAGTGGGTCAGCCGCCTGCTGGCCGACAAAGTCGGCATGGTCGACAGCCCATTGATCAGCCGCTTCAACTTCCAGTCCACCCTGACCCGCTGCCGTGTGGGTGTGGCCAGTGTGCCGGCGCTGCGCGAGCTGACCCCGGCCCAGCGCGAGCGCAGCATCGTGCTGGTGCAGGACGCTTTCACGCGGTACTTCGAGACACCGCTGCTGGCTTCGTTCATCGAACTGGCCCACCGGCTGGGCTACAAGGTGTTCCTGGCGCCCTACAGCGCCAACGGCAAGCCGCTGCATGTGCAGGGCTTCCTCGGCGCCTTCGCCAAGGCAGCCATTCGCAATGGCCGGCAGCTCAAGGCCCTGGCTGATTGCGGTGTGCAGTTGGTGGGTCTGGATCCGGCGATGACCCTGGTCTATCGCCAGGAATACCAGAAGGTCGACGGCCTGGAGGGTTGTCCGGCAGTGCTGTTGCCGCAGGAGTGGCTGATGGATGCGTTGCCCGAACAGGCTGCAGGGAAGGGCGGCAGCTTCCGCCTGATGGCGCATTGCACGGAGAAGACCAACGTTCCGGCCAGCACCCGGCAGTGGGAGCAGGTGTTTGCGCGGATGGGGCTCAAGCTTGCCACCGAGGCCACCGGTTGCTGCGGGATGTCGGGCACCTACGGGCACGAGGCGCGTAATCAGCAGGCTTCGAAGACCATCTTCGAGCAGTCGTGGGCGACCAAGCTGGACAAGGAAGGCGAGGCGTTGGCGACGGGTTATTCGTGCCGTAGCCAGGTCAAGCGCATGGCCGAGAAACAGCTTCGCCATCCGCTGGAGGTGGTGTTGCAGTACCTGGTGCACTGATCTCACGGCCTCTTCGCGGGGATGCCCGCGAAGAGGCCAGCGCAGCCTTCAGTCGTGCAGCTCTCGCCCCAGCCGTGCCTGGCGGTACAGATACAGGCTCAGCACCAGCCCGCAAACCGCCGCACCTGCGGCGAACAGAAAGATCGACCTGAAGCCGAAGCCTGAGGCCACCGCACCGACCAGCGGCCCGGTGATCCCCAGCGACAGATCGATGAACAGCGAATACGCCCCGACCGCAGCCCCGCGGTTGGCTGCCGAAACCTGGTTCACGGCTTCCACTCCCAGTGCCGGGAAGACCAGCGAAAAGCCGAATCCGCTCAGCGCGGCGCCGACCAGGGCCAGCTCGGCGTTGGGTGCCAGCCATAGCATCAGCAGCCCCAGGGTTTCCACCGACAGGCAGGCGATGGCCACGCGAAAGCCGCCGATGCGGTTGATCAGATTGCCGAACAGCAGGCGTGCACAGATGAAGCTGGCGCCGAACAGGCTCAGGGTCAGTGCAGCGTTCGGCCAGTTGCGGCTGGCGTAGTAGAGGGTGATGAAGGTCGCGATGGTGCCGAAACCGATCGACCCCAGCGCCAGCCCCGAACCATGCGGAAATACCTTGCCCAGCACCTGCAGGAAGGGCAGGCGCTTGCCCGCCACCACCGGTGCTGCCTGCTTGGGCCAGGCCAGTGCCAGGCCGAGAATGCCCAGCAGGATGACGCTCACGCCCATGCTCCACAGCCCCAGGCCCTTGACCATCAGCACCCCTAGCGGCGCGCCGACGGCCAGCGCGCCATAACTGGCGATGCCGTTCCAGGAGATGACCTTGGCGGTGTGTTCGGCGCCGACGCGGCCGATGCCCCAGCCGATCGAGCCCGAGCCCACGAGGCTCTCCGCGCTGCCCAGCACCAGGCGCCCGATGAGCAGACAAGTGAGGCTTAGCCAGGGCAAGTGGGTGAGGAAGCTGCAGGCCAGCATGAACACCCCGCTCAGGCCGCAGCCGAACAGGCCCCACATCACCGCCTTCTTGCTGCCGAGGTTGTCGATGATACGGCTGGCGGTCGGGCGGCTGAGCAGGGTTGCCAGGTACTGGACGCTGATCACCAGGCCTGCGAGTACGGCACTGAAACCCAGGTCGTTGTGCACATAGCCGGGCAGCACGGCGAGGGGGATGCCGATGTTCAGGTAGCCGATGAAGGTGAAGAGAACGATGGAGACGACTTGCAGGGTAACCGCAAGAGGACGCGGTGAGTCGGGCATGGGGGCCTTCAAGGTTCTGGACTGTGTGAAAACGTGATGACGGGGATGACCCGCAGGTCAGCCGTTTTCACACGGTCGGTGGGGATGCGCGGTTATTCCTGATCGGCGCTGGATTGATCGTCACTGTCCTGCGAAGCAGGTGCCGGCTCGGCGGCGTGGGCGGTGACGGTTTGCTCTTCGGGGTTCAGGCTTGGGAAGGGAAGATTCGGGATTTCATGCATCTCGTCGTTCCTCGCAAGTGTGAGTGAAAGGGCAGCGCTTGGCGCATTGGAAGCTTTTGAAAAGCTGGGGCAGGATACAGCAGTCTGGATGACAGTTTGAGATTTTTCCCTCTCGCTTGTCGGTTTTGCGGGCGAATAGCGGACGGTGTGCGCCTCGGTTGTGCTGTGAATGCATTCGCGGCGGTCCAGCGCCCCGATAAACTCGCACCTGCAGGCAGGTCACTATTCCTGTAGGCGCGGGCTTGTTGGAGCGTGGAGCCGCCGCGAAGAGAACGACGCGATCCAGCTGGCGTTACTTACGCCCTTCAGCCGTCTCAGCGACCTTGTCGGTGCGTGCACACATGATGAAGTCGTTGCGGTGCAGCCCTTTGATCGAGTGGCTCCACCAGGTCACGGTGACCTTGCCCCACTCGGTGAGCAGGCCGGGGTGATGCCCTTCGGCTTCGGCGATTTCGCCGACGGCGTTGGTGAAGGCCAGGGCGTGCTTGAAGTTCTTGAACAGGAACACGCGCTCCAGTTCCATGTGGCCGTCGCGCACTTCCACGCTCCAGTCCGGGATCTCGCGAATCAGTTCGGCCAGCTCTTGGTCGCTGACCTTCGGCGCGTCAGCACGGCAGGCTTCGCAGTGGGCTTGGTTCAAGGCATTCATGGAGGTTTTCCGCTTTCGAGTTGTTGTCGGCAAGACGGCTCAGGCCGCCTTGGGTGGGAATTTCGGCGCGTGCAGGCCCAACTGCATGGCGTGCTGGACCATGCCCATGATGTCCTCGTGGGCCAGATCGAACAGGCGCTTCATGTTCGGCAGGACGAAGTACACCGGCTGCAGGATATCGATACGGTAGGGCGTACGCATGGCTTCGATCGGATCGAAGGCTTGGTGTTCAGGTTCGCTGGACAGACTGTAGACCGTCTCCTTGGGCGAGGAGAGGATACCGCCGCCATAGATCTTGCGGCCCTGGGCGGTTTCCATCAGGCCGAACTCGATGGTCATCCAGTACAGGCGCGCCAGGTACACCCGTTGTTCCTTGGTCGCCGCCAGGCCGAGCTTGCCATAGGTATGGGTGAATTCGGCGAACCAAGGGTTGGTCAGCAGCGGGCAGTGGCCGAAGATCTCGTGGAAGATGTCCGGTTCCTGCAGGTAGTCCAGTTCTTCCGGGGTGCGGATGAAGGTGGCGACCGGGAAGCGCTTGCTGGCCAGCAGTTCGAAGAAGGTCTGGAAGGGGATCAGCGCCGGCACGCGAGCGACCTGCCAGCCTGTGGTGGCGCCCAGCACCCTGTTGACTTCGCCCAGTTGCGGAATGCGGTCATGGGGCAGCTTGAGCTGGTCGATGCCGTCCAGGTACTCCTGGCATGCGCGGCCCTCGATCACTTTCAACTGGCGGGTGATCAGGGTGTTCCACACCGCATGCTCTTGCTGCGGGTAGTCGATAAAACCCTGCGCATCGGGCTCGCGGGCCACGTATTGCGTCTGTTTCATGGAGCTCTCCTGGTGAGGGCTTTCTTGTTATTTGGGACTTGCCCTAGGAATAGCCTTACGCAGGCGGTTTTGCACGGGTCGATCTGCGGGGTGACAAGGAAGGAATGGGGTGTTTCTGTAACGATAATTTTACAAATAGAGGGTTGCCCCGAAAAATCAAGGGTATCAGGCTGGCAGTTAAGGTATTTTTGTCAGCTTATCTTTACGAATTTTCTGCGCGCCGATGAATAAAGTCGGTTGCCTCGGGGCCTTTCATGCGTATCAAAGTCCACTGCCAGAACCGCATCGGCATCCTGCGCGACATCCTCAACCTGTTGGTGGAGTACGGTATCAACGTGTTGCGTGGCGAGGTCGGCGGCGATCACGGCAACGCCATCTATTTGCATTGCCCGAACCTGATCAACCTGCAGTTCCAGGCCTTGCGTCCAAAATTCGAAGCCATCGCCGGGGTGTTTGGGGTCAAGCGCGTCGGCTTGATGCCCAGCGAGCGGCGGCACATGGAGCTCAATGCGTTGCTTGGGGCGCTGGAGTTTCCGGTGCTGTCGGTCGACATGGGAGGCAGCATCGTTGCAGCCAACCGTGCCGCGGCGCAGTTGCTCGGGGTACGGGTCGACGAGGTGCCGGGGTTGCCGCTGGCGCGCTATGTCGAGGATTTCGACCTTCCGGAACTGGTGCGGGCCAACCAGTCGCGGATCAACGGGTTGCGCATCAAGGTCAAGGGTGATGTGTTCCTGGCCGATATCGCGCCCTTGCAGTCCGAACATGACGACAGCGAAGCCCTGGCCGGCGCGGTGCTGACCCTGCATCGCGCCGATCGCATCGGCGAGCGTATCTACAACGTTCGCAAGCAGGAGCTGCGTGGTTTCGACAGCATCTTCCAGAGTTCACGGGTGATGGCCTCGGTCGTGCGCGAGGCGCGGCGCATGGCGCCGCTGGATGCGCCGTTGCTGATCGAGGGCGAAACCGGCACCGGCAAGGAATTGCTGGCCCGTGCCTGTCACCTGGCCAGCCCGCGTGGCCAGGCACCGCTGATGGCGCTCAACTGCGCGGGGTTGCCGGAGTCAATGGCCGAGACCGAGCTGTTCGGCTACGGCCCGGGTGCGTTCGAGGGCGCGCGGGCCGAGGGCAAGCTCGGGCTGTTGGAGTTGACCGCGGGCGGCACGCTGTTTCTGGATGGGGTAGGGGAGATGAGCCCGCGCCTGCAGGTCAAGCTGCTGCGCTTTCTGCAGGACGGCTGCTTTCGCCGGGTCGGCAGCGACGAGGAGGTCTATCTCGATGTGCGGGTGATCTGCGCCACCCAGGTCGACCTGTCGGAGCTGTGCGCGCGGGGCGAGTTCCGCCAGGACCTCTATCACCGGCTCAACGTGCTGTCGTTGCACATTCCGCCACTGCGTGAGTGCATGGATGGGCTGGAGGGGCTGGCGCAGCACTTCCTCGACCAGGCCAGTCGGCAGATCGGTTGTGCATTGCCTCGCCTGGCGCCGGCGGCGATGGACAAGTTGAGTCAATATCACTGGCCGGGCAATGTCCGGCAACTGGAAAACGTATTGTTCCAGGCCGTGTCGTTATGTGAGGGCGGTGTGGTCAAGGGCGAACATATTCGTTTGCCGGATTATGGTGCGCGACAACCCTTGGGTGAATTTTCGCTGGAAGGGGAACTTGCGCAGATCGTCGGGCGCTTTGAAAAAGCGGTGTTGGAAAGTTTGATGGCGGAGTTTCCAAGTAGTCGGGCACTGGGGAAGAGGCTGGGTGTTTCCCATACCACGATTGCCAACAAGTTGCGTGAGTACGCCTTGGGCAAGTCGGTGGATTGAAGAAGTTTCAAGTAATGAAAATTTAATTGGCGGTGTTGTTTTCGCGGGCAAGCCCGCTCCCACAAAAGCCCGCTCCCACGGAGATGTCGAGAGCGGAAGAAGGGAGCGGGCCGTGGCGTTAGCCGTTGGAGCAACCGTTGCCCATCACGCGGTATTCGAGAATGTGCTTCTGGCCCTTGGAGTCTTCGTAGGTCATGCGCGCCGGCACCACTTCGCAGACATTCGGGACTTCGCTCATGGACAGCACCTTGGCGATGTCCAGGTGTTGCGAATAACTGTACTGTTCAACCGGAATCTGCTCGGCGTTCGTTGCAACATCGTCGGCCATTGCCGCGCTGCAAACACTGCCAAGTACCAATACCAGTAAAGCTTTCATTTTCAATTTACCTGTCTAAGGTCGTGAGGGGGCACGCGGCACTTGTGGCGCCGCGAGTACATCCAGAGTTTTACTGTTGAATTAGAGCGGGATTAACGTGCCTTCGTGGGGGCTGTTACAAGAAGTTAATCGCCTTGCCGTTGCTGGCGAGATGAATTCTAGGAGTGTGCTTCGAATTGAAAAAGATCTGGTTTTGATAAAGTTTTTCGGGCTTTTGACAGAATCGGTAACAATCACCGGTACGAACGTACCGAATTCTTCAGTGATGGCCTGGGGCTCCGCGGGCTAGAGCGCCTTGATGAAATTTCGCCGCGGCGCATGCTGTTCGTTACTACCAACGTCGAATGGTCATGGTCGCTCTGGTACAGTTAAAACCGTCTCATACAAAAACAACTATTACACCGAGGTAACACAGATGAGTGCGGCTCCACTGTATCCCGTTCGTCCCGAGGTTGCGGCAAACACCCTGACCGACGAGGCCACCTACAAGGCCATGTACCAGCAATCGGTGATCAACCCGGACGGTTTCTGGCGCGAGCAGGCCCAGCGCCTGGACTGGATCAAGCCCTTCACCAAGGTCAAGCAGACCTCGTTCGACGACCACCATGTCGATATCAAGTGGTTCGCCGACGGCACTCTGAATGTTTCCTACAACTGCCTGGATCGTCACCTCGAAGAGCGCGGCGACCAACTGGCGATCATCTGGGAAGGCGATGACCCTTCCGAACACCGCAACATCACCTATCGCGAGCTGCACGAGCAGGTCTGCAAGTTCGCCAACGCCCTGCGTGGCCAGGACGTGCACCGTGGCGATGTGGTCACCATCTACATGCCGATGATCCCGGAAGCCGTGGTGGCGATGCTGGCCTGTGCCCGCATCGGTGCCATCCACTCCGTGGTATTCGGCGGCTTCTCTCCTGAAGCGCTGGCCGGGCGCATCATCGACTGCAAGTCCAAGGTCGTCATCACTGCCGACGAAGGCCTGCGTGGCGGCCGCCGCACGCCGCTCAAGGCCAACGTCGACCTGGCGCTGACCAACCCTGAAACCAACAGTGTGCAGAAGATCATCGTGTGCAAGCGCACCGGTGGTGACATCGCCTGGCACCAGCATCGCGACATCTGGTACGAAGACCTGATGAAGGTCGCCTCCAGCCATTGCGCCCCCAAAGAGATGGGCGCTGAAGAAGCGCTGTTCATCCTCTATACCTCCGGTTCTACCGGCAAGCCCAAGGGTGTGCTGCATACCACGGGTGGCTATCTGGTCTATGCCGCGCTCACCCACGAGCGCGTGTTCGACTACCGTCAGGGAGAGGTCTACTGGTGCACCGCCGACGTGGGCTGGGTCACCGGTCACAGCTATATCGTCTACGGCCCGCTGGCCAATGGCGCGACCACCCTGCTGTTCGAGGGTGTGCCGAACTACCCGGACATCACCCGCGTGTCCAAAATCGTCGACAAGCACAAGGTCAACATCCTCTACACCGCGCCAACCGCCATCCGCGCGATGATGGCCGAAGGTCAGGCGGCGGTCGCCGGTGCCGATGGCTCGAGCCTGCGCCTGCTCGGTTCGGTGGGTGAGCCGATCAACCCCGAGGCCTGGAACTGGTATTACAAGACCGTCGGCAAGGAGCGCTGCCCGATCGTCGACACCTGGTGGCAGACCGAGACCGGCGGCATCCTGATCAGCCCGCTGCCGGGCGCCACCGGCCTCAAGCCGGGCTCGGCAACCCGTCCTTTCTTTGGCGTGGTACCGGCACTGGTGGACAACCTGGGTAACCTGATCGAGGGCGCGGCCGAGGGCAACCTGGTGATCCTCGACTCGTGGCCGGGCCAGTCGCGCTCGCTGTATGGCGATCACGACCGCTTCGTCGACACCTACTTCAAGACCTTCCGTGGCATGTATTTCACCGGAGACGGTGCGCGCCGCGACGAAGATGGCTACTACTGGATCACCGGTCGGGTGGACGATGTGCTCAACGTGTCGGGGCACCGCATGGGGACGGCCGAGATCGAAAGCGCGATGGTCGCCCACTCCAAGGTCGCCGAGGCCGCGGTGGTAGGTGTGCCGCACGACATCAAGGGGCAGGGCATCTATGTTTACGTCACCCTCAATGCCGGCGAGGAGTCCAGTGAGCAATTGCGCCAGGAGCTGAAGAACTGGGTGCGCAAAGAGATCGGCCCGATCGCCTCGCCGGATGTCATCCAGTGGGCGCCAGGCCTGCCCAAGACTCGCTCGGGCAAGATCATGCGGCGTATCCTGCGCAAGATCGCCACGGGTGAGTACGATGCGCTGGGCGATATCTCCACGCTCGCCGACCCGGGTGTGGTGCAGCACCTGATCGACACGCACAAGGCCATGAACCTGGCGACCGCGTGATGATGCGTTGGGGGTAGGCTGTCTTGCCCCGCGCCTTGCAACCCGACCCCGCCGGTAATCGGCGGGGTTTTTGCATTCTGTTACCCGACATTCATCGGTAACCCGCTGCTGTCACCGTGATTGCACTCAAACGGGGCCAAGGGAAACATTTCTGTGCCTTCAGGGTGCGATCCTGTAGCCGTTTTTTGCAGCCTTGCACCCTGCACTTGCCGGATTACAAGGCTTTGCCAATAATAGGCCCGCTTATTGCTTCGTCTAAAGGTTGTTTTCCTTTTGCGCTTGCATGTTTCGCAAGAGCTGTCAATATCGCCGCCCGCAGCTTCAGGCGCTTCTGTACGTAGTTGTCGCTTTGAAGAAATATCGACTACCGGGCTGTCGTTAAAATGCCACTCACTCGCTCGTGGTCTGCGACCTTGGTCGAACCCTGCGCGGCTCGCGTTGTACTCATTCGCATATCCGGCAATCGTGTCCCTGCCTGGTATTGCCCCGTACCGATGGAGTTACCTGATGAAGAAGCTTGCACTGCTTGGCGCCCTGGCGCTGTCTGTGTTTTCCCTGGTCTCGCAGGCCGACGAGAAGCCGTTGAAGATCGGTATCGAAGCCGCCTACCCACCCTTCGCCTTCAAGCAGCCTGATGGCAGCATCGCCGGTTTCGACTACGACATCGGCAACGCCCTGTGCGAAGAGATGAAAGCCAAGTGCACCTGGGTCGAGCAGGAATTCGATGGCCTGATCCCGGCGCTGAAGGTGCGCAAGATCGACGCCATCCTGTCGTCGATGTCGATCACCGATGATCGCAAGAAGTCCGTCGACTTCACCAAGCGCTACTACCTGACTCCAGCCCGTCTGGTGATGAAGGAAGGCTCCACCGTCAGCGACAGCCTCGACGAGCTCAAGGGCAAGAAGATCGGTGTACAGCGCGGCTCTATCCACGACCGCTTCGCCAAGGAAGTGCTGGCACCTAAGGGCGCCACCGTCGTGCCTTACGGCACCCAGAACGAAATCTACCTGGATGTCGCCGCCGGTCGCCTCGATGGCACCGTGGCCGATGCCACTCTGCTCGAAGATGGCTTCCTGAAAACCGACGCCGGCAAGGGCTTCGCCTTCGTCGGTCCGTCGTTCACCGACGTGAAGTACTTCGGTGACGGCGTCGGCATTGCCGTGCGCAAGGGCGACAAGGCCAACGCCGATCGCATCAACGCTGCCATCGACGCCATCCGCGCCAACGGCAAGTACAAAGAGATCGAGAAGAAATACTTCAACTTCGACATCTACGGCCCAGAGTCGAACTAAATCGTCGAGTTTCACCTGTGCAATGGTGCAAACAGCAGAATCTCTGAGGTTTGCACCATTTTTTCATTCCCAAGTCCTGAGGAATCCCAATCATGTTGAAAGGCTACGGGGCAGTCATCCTCGAGGGGGCGTGGCTGACGTTGCAGCTCGCCCTGTCGTCGATGGCCCTGGCCATCGTTCTGGGCCTGATCGGCGTGGCCTTGCGGCTGTCGCCGGTGCGCTGGCTGGCCTGGCTGGGCGACCTGTACTCCACGGTGATCCGTGGTATTC
>NZ_JAYFUI010000077.1:0-46201 GCF_034961125.1 Pseudomonas machongensis
AATTGCCCGCCGTATCGGCCAAGGGCCGCAACGACCCCTTGCCCAGCAGCGAATACGCGCCCCAGGCCACTCCCGCCAACGCCATCACCAGCGAACTCGCCAAAGGCGGCGCTGCAGCCCCCGGCAACAGCAGCAGCACCAACCCGGCAAAGGCCATCAACATGCCTCCCATCACCCGCCCGCTGAAACGCTCGCCACGAATCCAGGCGTACAGGAACATGGTCATCTGCACCGCGCCGAAC
Source organism: Pseudomonas machongensis (assembly GCF_034961125.1). NCBI lineage: Bacteria > Pseudomonadati > Pseudomonadota > Gammaproteobacteria > Pseudomonadales > Pseudomonadaceae > Pseudomonas > Pseudomonas machongensis. Next base: position 243 of record NZ_JAYFUI010000077.1, read on the forward strand.
AGCACCAAGGCCCCTACCCCAGCACCCAGCTGCACATAGGCCACCGAGAACAGCCAGGCATACAGGAACAGCGCCAGACCGCCCTTCCAACTGCCACCCAGGCCCTGGCGGGGTGCGCGCAGGCGCAGCAGAATCAGCAGGAAAGCGCAGCCGCTGAGCAAGCGCAGCGCGGTGAAGGACTCGGGATCGATCGCCCCCTGCGCCAGGGCCAGGCGGCAGAAGATCGAGTTGGCGGCAAAGGCCAGTAGACTGAAGAGTGCAGCCCACAGCCAGCGGCGCACACGCGGGCTGGAAACGGCGATGGTCTTGTTGTTCATAGTCCCATTCCGAAAGAAAAACTTTGCACTGCGCAGCGACTGTCAGGTTGACCCGCGCTTGCTCCGCGCACAAACGGATAGTCGGTTCTGCGAGCGCGCAGCGGCAACATAGATTTTCTTTAGCAGCAGCAAAGATTTGCTCGGTTGCGCCAGCGACGGCCATGCATCGATCATGGCTTCAATTCCAGACCTTCAGACTGTCCCAGGAGCGCCCCCATGGAACTGCAGAAATACCTCAACGATGACCTGAGCCAGCGCGTGATCATGCACGGCGCCGACCTGCCCTGGATCGACAGCCCAAGCCCGGGCGTGCAGCGCCGTCCGCTGTTTCGCATTGGTTGTGAGAAGGCGCGGGCCACCACCCTGGTGCGCTACGAACCAGGCAGCCATTTCAGCACCCACCGCCATCCGCGCGGCGAGGAGTTCCTGGTGCTGGAAGGCGTGTTCGAAGACGAGCACGGGCGCTACCCGGTCGGCAGCTACGTGCGTAATCCACCCGGAAGCAAGCACACACCGGGCGGCGCGCAGGGTTGCACGATCTTCGTCCGTCTGCGCCAGTTCGATGACCATGACAACGTGCAGATGAGCACGCACTTGAACGGACAACCGCACCAGTTGCTGTTCGAGAACGTGCATGAGCGAGTCAGCGTCGAGCGGTTGCAGCCCTCAGCGTCGCTGCACCTGGACAACGGACGTGGGCTCGAGGTGCTGGTGCTGGACGGCAGTCTGGAGGGCGACGGCTTCGTCCTGCGCCCGTGGAGCTGGATGCGCCTGCCAGCAGGCATGGACTTGCAGGCGCAGGCGGGCTCCGATGGTGCCCGCGTCTGGGTCAAGGATGCCTCGTTGCAGCTGTGAGCGCGCGCCCCTTCAAGCGCTGCGCGCCTCCTCCAGCAACCAGTCGCGAAACGCCTGCACCTTGGCCAGGCTCGCGCTTTCAGGCCGATACACCACGTAGTACGCCTGGGTAAGCGGACAATCCAGGCCCTTGTCGGCGAAGGGCCGGATCAGCCGGCCGGCCGCCAGGTCATCGCGCACCATCACGCTGCGCGCCAACGCCAGGCCCTGCCCGTCCATTGCCGCCTGCAGCACCGCCGCCGAGTTGTTGATGCGCAGGCCGTGGTCGGACTTGATCTCGAACAGCCCCGAAACATCCAGCCACATCCGCCAGGTGGGGTAGTCGGTGTCACGGCCCATGGTCAGATCATGGATCAGCGTACTGCGCGCCAGCGCCTCGGGGGTCAGCATGCCCTCGCGCAGCAGCGGGTAGTCTGGCGCGCACACCGGGAACATGACCTCGTCCATCAAGTGCACCGCGGCCAACCCCGGCCATTTGCCCGCGCCATAGCGCACGCCCACATCGATCCGCTCGACCTGGAAATCCAGCGAGCGGGCGCTGGTGTCGAGCAGCACGTCCATGTCCGGATAGGCCTGCTGAAAGCGCTCGATGCGCGGCAACAGCCATTTCGAGGCGAACGCCGGGCTCACCGTCACTGTCAGCCCCGCATGCACCGAGGCGTCCTTCAAGCGGGCCAAGCCTAGCGTCAATCGTTCGAATCCTTCGCGGATATCCGGCAAGGCCACCCGCGCTGCCTCGGTCAGCACCAAGCGCGCGCTGCCGCTGCCGGCGCGGGTGAACAGTGCAATGCCCAGCCAGGCCTCGAGGTTGCGTACCTGCTGGCCGACCGCAGCGGGTGTGACGTTCAGCTCTGCCGCCGCGGCGGAAAAGCTCTGATGCCGTGCAGCGGCCTCGAAGGCGCGCAGGGCGTTGAGATAGGCAGGCGTCGTCATCGATAGCTGTTCTTTCAATAAAGGCAAAGTCTTATGTGCTGTTACACACGCGAATGGGCGCAACGCTAGCACACAGCAGGCGCCCTTGATCACGATCTGACGGAACGTTCGCAAAGCAACACTCCCGCCTGTGAAAGCGATATTTTTTTCTGTAACGAAAATGTAATATTCGCTTTCGCAGATAAAACAACAACGTTGGAGTACCCCGATGTTTGCCTTCTTCCGCCCCGCCGTGCACCGGGCGCCGCTGCCCGCTGAACAGGTCGACAGTACCTATCGCCGCCTGCGCTGGCAGATCTTCGCCGGCATCTTCTTCGGTTATGCAGGCTATTACCTGCTGCGCAAGAACTTCTCCCTCGCCATGCCTTACCTGATCGACGAGGAAGGCTACACCCGCGGCCAGCTCGGTCTGGCAATCTCGGCCATCGCCATTGCCTACGGTCTGTCCAAGTTCCTCATGGGCCTGGTGTCCGACCGCTCCAACCCCCGTTACTTCCTGCCCTTCGGCCTGCTGGTGTCGGCAGCGGTGATGTTCGTGTTCGGATTCGCGCACTGGGCGACTTCCAGCGTCACCATCATGTTCATCCTGCTGTTCATCAACGGCTGGGCCCAGGGCATGGGCTGGCCGCCGAGCGGACGAACCATGGTGCACTGGTGGTCGCAGAAGGAGCGCGGCGGCGTGGTGTCGGTGTGGAACGTGGCACATAACGTGGGTGGCGGCCTGATTGGCCCGCTGTTCATCCTCGGCCTGGGTTGGACCAACGACTGGCATGCCGCCTTCTATGTACCGGCCGCCGTGGCGGTGCTGGTGGCCGTGTTCGCCTTCGTCACCATGCGCGACACCCCGCAATCGGTGGGCCTGCCGCCGATCGAGGAGTACAAGAACGACTACCCCGAAGGCTACGACGCCAGCCACGAACAGGAATTCAGCGCCAAGCAGATCTTCGTCAAGTACGTGCTGCGCAACAAGATGCTCTGGTACATCGCCCTGGCCAACGTGTTCGTCTACCTGCTGCGCTACGGCGTGCTCGACTGGGCGCCGACCTACCTCAAGGAGGCCAAGCACTTCACCGTCGACAAGACCTCCTGGGCCTACTTCTTCTACGAGTGGGCAGGCATCCCCGGCACCCTGCTGTGCGGCTGGATGTCGGACAAGATCTTCCGTGGCAATCGCGGCCTGACCGGCATCGTGTTCATGGCCCTGGTCACCGTCGCCACCCTGGTGTACTGGCTCAACCCACCGGGCAACCCCACCGTCGACATGATCGCGCTGTTCTCCATCGGCTTCCTGATCTACGGCCCGGTGATGCTGATCGGCCTGCAGGCGCTGGAGCTGGCGCCGAAGAAAGCCGCCGGCACCGCCGCCGGGTTCACGGGTCTGTTCGGCTACCTGGGCGGCTCGGTCGCAGCCAGTGCGGCGATGGGCTACACCGTCGACCACTTCGGCTGGGACGGCGGCTTCGTGCTACTGGTCGGTGCCTGCCTGTTGTCGATCGCCTTCCTGCTGCCGACACTGCGCCACACTCAGGTTGCCAGCAGCCGCCGCGAAGCGGTGGTGTGATCGGCTGATATAACGCCCGCGACAAACAACAAGGCCGGTGACATTCTTTGTCACCGGCCTTGTTGTTTCTGCTGCAGGAAAGTTGCCCACTGCCCTTCCAGGCGCGCTGAAATCAGTGCGCAAAAAAATGGCTCTTCGCCACCCATCATTAAATACCAGGCATAAAAAAGCCGCCTGAAACCAGGCGGCAAACAACCAAAGGGCGATAAAGTGGAGCCCACCCAGGAGGTGCTCTAGCACGGGGGATGTCCTGAGTGCACGAATACTTTATCGGGGCCGACTTTAACCCCATAGTCACTCGATACTGCAATCAAAAACCGTGATTTCGATTATCAACGAAACACAATGGCATGCGCGGCGCGGCATTTGTTACTAGTAGCCCGGCATCAATACCGGCTACACCCTTACAACAATTACATTCCTTTACCCAGACACCTGCCTCAACAATTCCAACCAAGGGGTACGACATGTCGCCATTCCGACTCTCCATGCTGAGCGCGGCACTGCTGTGCGCGCCGTTGCAAGCCGCATTCGCCGAAGCCGTTTCGAGCCAGTCCGAAGCCAAGGGATTCTTCGACGGCAGCGAGCTGAATGCACGCCTGCGCAACTACTACTTCAACCGTGATGGCAAGTCGCAAGGCCCGGATCGCCGCGACTGGACCCAAGGTTTCATCCTCAACTACAGCTCCGGCTTCACCCAGGGTACCGTGGGCTTCGGCGTCGAAGCGTTCGGCCACCTGGCAGTCAAGCTCGACGGCGGCAAGGGCACCTCCGGCACCGGCAACCTGCCCGTCAGGGACAACGGCTCACCCGAAGACGACTACGGCCGCGCCGGTGGTGCGTTGAAAGTGCGCATCTCCAAGACCGAACTGCGCTGGGGCGACCTGCAACCCACGGCGCCAGTATTCGCCGCCGGCGGTACCCGCCTGCTGCCGCAAACCGCCACTGGCTTCAACCTGCTCAGCAGCGAGATCAAGGGACTGGATCTGGAAGCGGGCCACTTCACCGGAGGCAACGGCCCGGTCACCACCAACGGCGACCATGGCCTGTGGGCCTCCTACGCCAATATCCAGGCTGACAGCATCGACTACATCGGCGGCAAATACGCAGTCAACGACGCCCTGTCGGTGTCGCTGTACGGCTCCAAGCTGCAGGACATCTGGCGCCAGTACTACGGCAACGCCAACTACATCCTGGCGCTGGCCGACGACCAGTCGCTGAACTTCGACTTCAACCTCTACCGCACCAATGACGACGGTCGCGCCGACGCCGGTGCGATCAACAACACCACCTGGTCGTTCTCCACCGCGTACAGTTTCCTCTCGGCGCATACCATCACCCTGGCCTACCAGAAAGTGCACGGCGACACCCCGTTCGACTATGTCGCCTTCGGCATCAACGGCCCGGGAGACACCGGTGACGGGATCTTCCTGGCCAACTCCATCCAGTACTCGGACTTCAACGGGCCAGAGGAAAAATCATGGCAGGTGCGCTACGACCTGGACATGAACACCTTCGGTGTGCCGGGCTTGAGCTTCATGGCCCGCTACGTCAACGGCCATGGCATCGACGGCAGCAAGATGGCCGCGGACAGCAAGTACCTGGGCTATGGCTATGGCGAGGATGGCAAGCATCATGAGACCAACCTCGAAGCCAAGTACGTGGTGCAGTCCGGCCCGGCCAAGGACCTGTCGGTGCGCCTGCGCGAGGCGATCCACCGGGGCAATGCCGACCAGGCCGAGGGGGATGTCAACGAGTTCCGGGTGATCGTCGACTACCCGCTGTCGATTCTCTGATCGCGACGTCAGTGTCGGCCCTATCGCGGGCAAGCCCGCTCCCACAGGTCGCCACTGACCCTTGCAGGAGCGGGCTTGCCCCGCGATGAGGCCGGCACTGAAATCCATCAAACCCTGAACACTCCATCACCGCCCCAGAAACACATACCGCGCGCTGTACGGTTCAACGTGCAGCGCGCCCTCCCGTGTGCAGCTTCCGGCAAACTTGCCACCCTGGGTATCGAGCCGCTGCACCTCGTCCACTCCACTCAACACGCCCTGCCCCTGGTGGCTGGCAACCTCCAGTTGCAGCAGCGCAATATCCTGCTCGCCCGCGCCCGGCGCCTGGGCCACGACCTTGCCGGTCACCCGGCTGCCGTCGTCCATCTCCCAGGACGGCCCGACAAAATGGTGGCCGACGGTCTTGCCGCCGAGGGTGAGGGTGGCCAACGGCTCGCGAAATGCCCACTTCAACTGCCCGGTTTCATCGGCCCGGCAGTCATAGACCTGCACCCCCACGGCCTGCACCGCGAGGATCTCGGCCTTGCCCGGCGCGACGGTGAAGCTGGCCGGCGCCGCACCGGCGAGCAGTGGCACAGCCAGGGCGCAGACGCCAAGGAAGGCGCGGCGGCGTTGCGGGGTGGTGCGTGAGGTCGGGTGCATGGTGTTTGCCTGTCATCAATGGGGACCTCCATACAACAAGCCAGCCCGCCCGTTTATTCCCGCTGTGTCTACCGGCCCTATCGCGGGACCAGTCGCAGCGGCGAACCGCCGCTCCCACAGGCACCCCACCGCTTTCAAGAACGATGATGAGCCTGTGGGAGCGGGCTGGTCCCGCGATAGGGCCGGCAAGGCCAACGAATAACCCGCGCGCCCATGACGAGAACACCCGCCACCGCCCTTTTATTCCATGATTTCATTCAATTCATCCCCTTGAAATACATAGAAAAAATTGACGTTCATCGCACCCCGTGAATCGGTAGCCTGCGCTCATCCCGGGGTTACCCCTTCCGTACACACGATGACCGAACCGTGAACAGAACCGCGCTCCTACCCCTCCTGGCTGGCCTGCTCCACCTCTCGCCACTGCTCGCCGCCCCAGCAGATATCGGGGTGATCAGCGCAGCGGAAAAGCCCGTGCAACTGCTGCGTGCCACGAGCGTCTACCAAGCCAGCGCCGGCACCCGCCTGCAGAGTGCCGACTACCTCGAAGCCGGCAGCACAGGCGTGCTCATCGACCAACCGGCCGGCACACGCATTGCCCTTGGCCCGCACACCCGCCTGTATCTGGAACACACTGGCAACACCACCCATCTCAACCTGCTGCAGGGCTGGCTCAAGCTGCAACCGTTGAGTGGCGTACCCCAAGGCAATCTACGGGTCAGCACCGCCAACCTGGCGCTCGATGCGAGCAAGGCCGCCAGCGTCATCCATGCCGACGCCAGCGGCACCGAAGTGTTCGTCGAAGACGGCATGGTCAGCGTCCGTGATCCAAGGCAGAAGCCGCGCGACCCTGCCAGGCAGGTGCTGCGCCGCGAAGAATTTGCCCAGGCCAAGGGCCAGGGCCCCGTGAGCGCGCCGGGTCGCCCCAGTGGCGACTTCATCGGCGCGATGCCGCCCGCCTTCTTCGACCCGCTGCCCAGCGTCGCCGCCCGCAAGCTCACAGCCGACCCGCTGAACAAGCTGCGTGAAGCCAGCTTCGCCGACGCCAGCCCGCTGCTGCTCGGCCCCCTCAAGCTCAACGGCGCATCCCTGGCCACGCGGTTCACACCGCGCCTGGCCGATCCGGCCTTCCGCCAGGCCATCGTGCAGCGCTTCGGCGGCACGCTGGACTGGGAAACCGCGCTGTACCGATTCGAACGCAAGAACGCCACACGCTGACACCCCGGAGCCCCCATGAAACTGACCCTGGCCGTACGCTTCAACATGGTGTTCCTGGCCGTCTTTATCGTCGGCTTCATCGCCAGCAGCCTGTTCGCCCACTGCCTGCTGCAAAAGAGCGCACGTGAAGAATCACTGGACAAGGCACGCATGCTCATGAGCGCCGCCAGCGCCAGCAGCACCTACACCGCCGAACAGATCGTGCCGCTGCTGGAGAACCGCCTGAAGTTCGAATTCCTGCCACAGTCGATCCCCTCCTTCGCCGCCACCGAACAGCTCCAGCAACTGCTCAAGACCTACCCCGACTTCCTCTACAAGGAAGCCACTCTCAACCCGACCAACCCGCGCAACAAGGCCACCGGCTGGGAAACCGAGGTGGTCGAACAGTTGCGCGGAAAACCCGACACCCAGGAACTGATCGGCGAGCGCAGCGATGGCAAGGGCCCGGCGCTGTTCGTCGCCCAGCCAATCCAGATCACCGACCCCGCCTGCCTGGCCTGCCACACCTCCCCGGAAACCGCACCGAAGACCGTGGTCGACCGCTACGGCACGCACAACGGCTTCGGCTGGAAGCTCAACGAGATCATCGGCGCACGCCTGGTCTCGGTGCCGCTGGCCGTGCCGCTGCAACGCGCCAACGAGCTGTTGCACACCTTCATGCTGTCGCTGCTGGGGGTGTTCGTGTTCCTGTTCTGCGCGCTCAACGTGATGGTCCACCTGTTCGTCATCCGCCGCCTGCGGGCGATGTCGGCACTGGCCGACCGGGTCAGCCTCGGCGAAGACGACGTGCCCGAGATGGACGTCAGCGGCCACGATGAACTGGCACGCATGGGCCAATCGTTCGTGCGCATGCGCACCAGCCTGGTCAGCGCCATGAAGATGCTCGAAGAATAACCGGGAGCCCACCATGCTCGAACAACTGGGCAACTACCGCATCGACAGCGTGCTCGGCAAAGGTGCCATGGGCACCGTGTACAAAGCCTTCGACCCGCACATCGCCCGAGTGGTGGCGCTCAAGACCATCCGCCGCGAGCTGCTCGGCGACGCCCAGCAGCACCAGTTGCTCAGCCGCTTCCAGAACGAGGCCCAGGCCGCCGGGCGCCTGAGCCACCCGAACATCGTCGCGGTGTACGACTACGGCGAAGACGACGGCGCCGCCTACATCGCCATGGAGTTCGTCGACGGCATCGCCCTCAACACCCGCCTGCAGAACCAGGAGCCGCGCCAGTTGGCCCAGGTGCTGGGCTGGATGCGCCAACTGCTCGGCGCCCTGCACTACGCCCACGCCAAGGGCGTGGTGCACCGCGACGTGAAACCCGCCAACCTGCTGATCACCGCCGACGACCAGGTCAAGGTCACCGACTTCGGCATCGCCCGCATCGACACCTCGGTGCTGACCCAGACCGGCTCGATGATCGGCACGCCCAGCTACATGTCGCCCGAGCAGTTCTGCGGCGAGCTGGTGGATGGCCGATCCGACGTGTTCTCGGCAGGCATCGTGCTGTACCAGTTGCTCACCGGCGAGCGCCCGTTCTCGGGTTCGGCGACCATGGTGATGCAGCAGATCCTCAACCAGACTCCGGTGCCACCGTCGAGCCTGAACCCGACCCTCGACCCGCAGCTCGACCAACTGATCCGCCAGGCCCTGGCCAAGCGCCCGGACGAGCGCTTCGCCTCGGCGCAGGACTTCCTCGACGCCCTGGAAGCCCTGTCCGGCCCACAGACACTGGGCAGCGTGGAACTGGACGACGACCGCACCCGGCTACTGATGCCCGCCTCGTTCAGCCACGCCAGCCTGGGCAGCGCGCCGACCAGCAGCAGTGAAGCGGCGGACACACTGACCCCGTGGAAACGCCAGGTCCGCCCGCAGCTCGAATCGCTGCTGTCGCAACAGATCGGCCCACTGGCGCGCCTGCTGGTCAAGCGCAGCCTGGCCAGCGCCGACGACTTCGCCAGCCTGCGCAGCGCCCTGCTGCCGCACATTCCCTCCGAGCGTGGCCGCGAGCAGTTCGTCGCCGCCACCGAAGCGCTGCTGCCCTCGACCGAAACCCTGCCAGCCCAAGTCACCCTGGTCAGCCAACCCGGCACGCCAGAAGCGTTGGACCCCGCATTCCTGGAGGCCAGCGAAGCGCGCCTGACCTACCTGATCGGCCCGATCGCCCGCATCGTCATGCGCCGTGCCCTGCCCCGCGCCAGCACCCGCCAGGCGCTGTTGCAGACCCTGGCCGAACACATCCCCGACCCCGCCCAACGCAGCGCCTTTCTCGAGGAGCAGCCATGAGCGCGCCACAAAACCACATGGCCACCGCGCCCTGCCTGCTGCGCGGCGGCATCGCCTTCGGTCACAGCGACACCGGCCCGGTGCGCCAGCACAACGAAGACCACTTCCTGATCGACCCACGCCTGGAACTGCTGGCCGTCGCCGACGGCATGGGCGGCCACCAGGCCGGCGCCCTGGCCAGCGCCCTGGCCCTGGAGTCGCTGCGCGACTGCCTGGCGCACCAACTGGCGCAGCTCACCCACACCTCCAGCGACCCCGACGCCACCTGCCAGGTGCCCTCGATGCAGGCCCTGAGCGTGCTGCACGAGGCGCTCGAAGCCGTCAACACCCGCTTGTACGCGCACAACCACACCCGCCAGTTCAGCGAAGGTCGCGGCATGGGCACCACCCTCACCGGCATCTGGCGCCCCCAGGCCGGTGGGCCGTTGTTGGCGTTTCATGTGGGAGATAGCCGCCTGTATCGCTATCGCCACGGTGAGCTGGAGCAGTTGAGCCGCGACCAGACCTGGTACCAGCAAGCGCTGGACGCCGGGCATTTCGATCGGCTGCCGGCGCGCAATGTGCTATTGCAGGCGATCGGGCCAGCGCCGCGGGTGGAGCCGCAGGTGTGGGTGCAGGCGGTGCAGGCGGAAGATTTGCTGATGTTGTGCAGTGATGGGGTTCATGGGTGTGTGCCGCATCATGAGATGGCGCGGGTGCTGGAGGGTGCCGGGCGGGAGAGTCTGGAGGGGAGTAGTCAGCGGTTGATTCAGTTGGCGGCGGAGTATGGTGGGCGAGATAACGCTACGGTGGTGTTGGTGAAGTTTGAGTGAGAGATGGTAGGGGCTGGCCTCACAGGATTGCTGGCATTTTCGAAAATGGTGCGTTACCTGGGGCCGAGTTGGGCCCCCAAGGCTGTTCATTAGCGAATCGTTCGGCAAGGGCAGCAATTGGCCTGAAGCAGACGGTACGCGATACAAGCGATGTGCCGTCTCCGAAGTACTACCTCTCCAGGCCGAGTCACTAGGTCATCAAGCCCTAGCCGCAGGTTTGAGTCGGAAGCTGACGCCCATACGGTTGAACGCATTCATCGCGGCAATGGCCGCTGTCAGGTCAACAAGATCCTTTTCTGCAAACATCGCCGATGCGGCTGCATAAGCTTCGTCGGATACCTGTGTCTCGCTTACCCTGGTGACTTCTTCCGCCCAAGCCAGTGCTGACCGCTCCTGATCCGAGAACAAATATTGCGCTTCATGCCATACCGGCACTAACAGCACCTTGTCCACTGACATACCTGCTTTGATCAGATCGCGTGAGTGAAGATCAATGCAATGAGCGCAGCCGTTGATTTGAGACACCCTGAGAAACACGAGGTGGATCAACGAGGCTGGCAAATTTGTCGCGGTGGTCACGAAATGATGCAGGCCGCCGAGGGCCTTAGCTGCACCAGGCGAAGCTTCAAACCAATTGAGACGATTCATGATTTTTCCTTTGTATGAGCGATGAAGCGCATGGCCGCTTGTTCGCATACGGCCCAGTTGAGATACAAACCCAAGCGCTTGGTGTAGATGTCGGCCTTGAAGCGGACTTTAGACTTGACCTACTCGACAGCTCTGCCTGCCAAAGAACGCCTGTACATCACCGTACCCTGTTGCCCTTCCAGTACTCAGTGACTCCCCCCCCTTGGCGGTACCCTCAACGGAGAAATAATGCACCTGAGTGAGACCAATGGTGGCGAGGACGGCCGACAGGTAGGGGCGCAGAAAGTCCGGTTGACGTGCCTGTGGACCGCTGATGTGGCCCCCGCTAGCGATTGCGACGTAGACCGGACGATCCGTCAGCTTTCCGACTTTACCTTTGGCGGTGCCAACAAAGGTTTTACCTACGCGTACCACCTGGTCGATCCACATCTTGAGTGGGGCGGGCACGCTGTAGTTGTGCATCGGCGTGGCAATCAGCAGTACGTCGCATGCTTGCAGTTGGTCGATCAATTCGTTGGAACGGCTCAAAGTACTGTCCCGCCCGCTTACCGTGACTATGCGCTGATTGGCTAATGCCTGGGCGTAAGACGCATCGACGGGTGCCAAGGCGTTGAGATCTAGATCGGTCAACTGGATACCCCTTCTGCCGGCCTCGGTGGCCAAGCCAAACAGGATCTGCTGCGACAGCTTCAGACTTTCCGAATGGTTTGCGTTGGGGCTGGCGACCAGGCGAAGAACGCGCAAAGGAGCACGTAGCGGTCGGGACGATGTCATGATGTTTGCCTCCTTGGATGTGTGCGGGTTATGGCGTATCGAACTGTTTTTGAAAGCGCATTGCCCCAGTCAACAGGCCTTCACGGAAGTAGAAACGTTGCGCTCGAGCGTTGGCCAAACCTGTGTCGAGCACCAGGCGCGCGCAGCCGCTGGCGCGGGCCAGTCGTTCCAAGGCTTGCAACAAGCGCGCCCCCCACTGGCCACCCCGATGAGCCTCGGCGGTGACAAGGTCATCGACATACAGGAATGCGCCGTAGACCAGGTTTTCCTGTAGGCGGTAACCAGCCAATGCCACAAGGACGCCTGAGTCATACGCGCCAATGAGGTGATAGCCTTCAACACGCATACGCTCGATGCGGCTGGTGAAGTCGGATTCGCTGGTCAGATGAGAGCGCAATTGCTGCATTAACGGGAATGCGCCGCACAGGTCATGGATGTTGTCCAAGGGACGCAGGGCCGTGTCGGCCAAGTCGAGCACGCTGGGTATGAAGTTGGTCAACGTAGATGTCATGGGATTGGCCTCATGCGTAAGTGATGGCGCTATATTGGACTACCATTGACCCACTTGATTGAGCCAAGAAATGGGATACGAACTAGTCCATGATGACTTCGCCAAAACCGCCTTTCGCCCCCTTGGAAGAGCAGTCCGCTCTGCCTCTGTATCGCCAACTCTACGACCGCGTGCTGGCCGCCATTGCCGCCGGCACGTTGTCCGCCGGTGACCGCTTGCCGTCGGCGCGCGCCATGGCCAAGGAGCTGGGTGTGGCCCGCGGGACCGTCGAACTGGCCTATTCACTGCTAGCCAGCGAGGGCTACCTCCTTGCGCTCGGGCAGAAAGGCACCGTGATCAATCCTGAACTGCAGAAGCCCGGGTTGGCGGCCAGCACAGCACCCGTCAGCAGCCAGGTGATGGAAGACTCCCCTGATTCTCTCTGGCGTCCACCGCAGCTGTTGCCATTCCAGATGGGGGTGCCGGCGCTGGATGCTTTTCCGCGCAAGATATGGGCGCGTCTGGGTGCCCGGTATCTACGCGGGATGCGTACGGGAGATCTGGACTATCCGGCACCCCACGGCCTGCCAGCGTTGCGCAGCGCCATCGCCTCGTATCTTCAGGTATCCCGAGGCATCGATTGCGGTGCCCACCAAGTCTTTATCACCAGCGGTTGGCGCAATAGCCTGACGTTGATCGCGCATACCTTGTTGCAGCCAGGGGCGCGAGCCTGGGTGGAAGACCCGGGCTATCCCCCCACGCGCCAAGTGCTTCGCCAATTCGGACTGGAGCTGGAAGCGGTGCCGGTTGATGCCGATGGCATGAATGTAGAGCATGCCATCGCGGGTGGCCGGGCTACGCAGGTCGCCATGGTGACACCGGGCCATCAGAGCCCGCTGTCGATGGCACTGTCGTTGCCACGCCGACAACTGCTATTGGATTGGGCTGCCCGCACCGGGGGGTGGATTGTCGAGGACGACTACGACGGCGAGTATCGCTACGTCAGCCGTCCACTCCCAGCGCTGGCCAGCTTGGATCGCCATGGGCGCGTGCTGTATGCCGGCACCTTCAGCAAGGTGCTGTTTCCCAGCCTTCGCCTGGCTTATCTGGTGGTGCCGCAGGCGCAGGTGGCAGCGTTCGAGCGCGTCGGCCGGGCCTTGTTCGCTGCCGGGTCACCGTCAATTACCCAGGCCATGGTGGCGGAGTTCATTGCCGAAGGACACTTTGCCCGGCATATCCAACGCATGCGCCGCATCTACAACGAGCGACGGGCATTGACCATCGAAGCACTGGAGCGAAGTTTGCCGCAGGGTATGCAGGTGGAGCGCTCGCCGGGCGGTATGCACCTGGTACTGCGTTTGCCGAAGGACGTAAACGACACCGCCCTGGCCGAGCAGTTGCTGGGCAGGGGCATCTCGGTACAGGCGCTGTCGCGCTGGGCTGCCTCGTCGCAGCGTCAGTCGGGTCTGCTCCTGAGCTTTACCAACTGCGCCACGGCTGCTCCTGGCGAGCAGCTTGGCGCAGTGATCAGCACGTTACTCAGTTGAGGTTGGCCTTGCTCAGGCCGAACAGTTCATCGGATGAGCCCGGGATGGCCTGGAAAGCTACGTTGAGGCGGTTCCAGCCGTTGATGGCGACGATCAGGAAGGACAGATCCGACAGATCGTGCTCGGAAAACTGCTCGCGCACACGCGCATAGAGGCTGTCGGAGATACCATGAGGCGATAACTGGGTCAGGGCTTCAGTCCACTCCAGCGCCGCTCGCTCTACGGGCGTAAACAGCTGCGACTCACGCCAGACGGCGACGTGGTGAAGACGCAGCTCGCGCTCGCCATGGATCTTCGCCTCTTTCACATGCATATCCACGCAGAACGCACAGCCGTTGAGCTGCGAAGCCCGCAACATGATCAGGTGGGCAAGATCGACCATCAACGGCTTCTTGCTCAGTTGCAGGGTCAACTCCACCAGTTTGTTGGACGCTTGGGGAGACAGCTTGAAGTAATCAAGGCGGTTGTTCATGGGCAGGTACTCGCAGTGGGTTAGTGTCCGTTGGAGCCCACTCTAGCCACGCTTGGACTAGCCACACAGAGCCAAGATGGTGATTTCGAACTAGACCATCCCTGTAGCGAAGTGCGCCATGATGATCCCGTCGAGCAGTAGAGTCGCAGAGGCGCTACAGGCCTCTTGCTGCTCTTTCGCGGACGGCAGCTTTGGGTCGGAAGCTGTCATCCGAAGACGTAGTCGTAGATCCTAACGGACAACTCTGAACCGTCCAACCTCTACCTCAATCGCTTTCATGCATCCCCCTATGCGCATCATCCATCAACGCCTTGGCCATCTCGCTGAGGTAATGCGCCGCCCAAACCAGCACCGGTTCGTCGTCCATCACCCCGATGAACGATGCCCGCCGCGCGCTAGCCAGTAGTTCAGAAGCCTGTTGCAGCGCGTGGTCGGCGCAGTTGCCGGGTTCTACGCGGAACAGGTGTTTGCCTTTGACTTCGCTTTCTAGGCAGGTGGTGGTGCCGACGGTCCAGCCGAGTTTGCCGAGGTGGTCTGGTGAGTCCTTGTCCATGGGGAAGTCCTTCGAGGTGCTGTGAATACGGTGGGTATGCAGGAGCCAGCGGTGATGGTTTGGGGCAAGTGTTTATGTTGTGCCAATGCTGACCTCTTCGCGGGTAAACCCGCGAAGCAGGCGATGCGGTGTATGGCACGGGCGTTGCCCGTGATCGCGGGGCAAGCCCGCTCCCACAGAGGTCCTGCAAGCCTTTTGGAAATGCGTAAGGACTAATGCAGGGACAGCGGCTGCGTTCGGCTCTTGAGCTGCACCTGAGCCAACGCGCACTCCAACAGCGAGCGCACGGCGTCGAGCTCGTGCATCACGCTGAGCAGCATGATCGTGGCGGGGGATTTGGGGAGGAAGGTGATCGACTGGTTGGCTACCGCCAGGCCACACAGGGTGTATTCCATGGCTTCGACCAGGGTGTCTTCGAGGTAGTCGGGGGCTTCGGTGGTGTGCGGTGGGTCGGGGACGATCTTGAGCATATGCACCTCGTAATGCGGAAGTCCGACCGTCCACTCTTCACTTGCAGGTGAAGGGTGGCGGCTACGTGCAGGCCTGCAAGACCGGGGCATTACGAGACAAAACCCGGTTGACCCGTAGGTCACCCGCACGCAGCCACCATTGAACCGGACCTACGGCGAAACGCCGAAGACGTCAGGAGGTGGGCGCCATCGTAATACCGCACAGGCTTGCAGACCTGACCGCTGATTTGGCAGCGGCCCAGCGAGACTAGCCGTGACTGCGATGGCACAAAAGCGGGCCAAGGATGCTTAGGAAAGGGCCTACATGAAATAGCGAAAATCTGATTCGCCCGCGTAGGAAGTCATCTGATTTTGGGGTGAGTTGCTTGCTGGAGGTTAGTGATACACATCAGTGCGCCGTCAGCGGCTAGAAAGCCAATAGTGGCTTCCCCCTCCTGCCAGTCTCCACTTCGTAGGTCGGCAAGGCCATCATCGTTGCACTTTCCCTTGGGCCATGTTGCACACGCACATCCTGCGGTCGCGCAAACCCTCACTGATCAAGATCGCTGGATATTTCTTTAGCCAGCTCGATGAAGACACGCACCGCCGCACTCAGAAAAGCGTCTTTGCGCCGCATCAGAACGGCCCGTCGCTGCAAGCGCTCCGGCTCCAGTGTGATGGCCACCAGGTCGTCATGGGCCAACGCAATTCTGGCAGGCAACAAGGTCGAGAGATTCGTCCGGCGAACGATCTCGATCACTGCGCCGAGGGCATTGGCCTCCATCTGCACCTTGGGACGAATCTCATATTTGCGGCAGTAGCGGTCGATTTGCTCGCGAGTGGCAAACTCTGTGCTGAGCAAGACCAAAGACACTGCACTCAGGCCGTGCGAGCTAATGGAGCGGTCCTCGGCCAGGCGGTGTCTGCGGTTCATGACCAAAGCAAGCGTTTCGTTCAGCAAGGGGATGGCTTCGATATCCGGCGCTTGTATTTCGTCAAATGCGATCCCTACGTCCAGCTCTCCCGCCAACAGCAACTCCTCGATACGCTCCTGGGAGATCTCTTTAAGGTTGACGGTGATCTTGGGGTATCTGGAGAGAAATGCCTCGATCAGCGGCCCCACCAGATAGGTCGTGAACGTCGGCGTTACGGCAACACGCAATGAGCCACGGCTGAGGTCGCTAACATCATGTATAGCCCTTTTGGCTTCCTGCAATTCCTGATACGCACGGCGCGCATAGAGAAAGTAGACCTCCCCCGCGTCAGTCAAACGCGTCGTGCGGCCTGATCGGTCGAACAACTGGGCTCCCAGGCTCTCTTCCAACTGCCTTACTTGCTGAGAAAGCGCCGGCTGAGAGACATGCAGCGCTGCTGCGGCCTTCGTGAAACTGAGATGTTCTGCAACGGCCATGAAGTACTGGATGTGGCGAGCGAGCATGTCTAGACCCATAAGATAATCTGATCCAACTCATAATAAATGAGACTTTTACCTTATGCCATGCACTGCTTAATCTCCGTCTCACACCCAGCGACATCGAGACAGCAACCATGAAAGCGATCATCGACGGATTTCTGAAGTTTCAAAAAAACGCCTTTCCGGAGCGGGTCAAACTGTTCAAGGACCTTGCCAATCAGCAGGCGCCAAAGGCTCTCTTCATCTCCTGCTCTGATAGCCGACTGGTGCCTGAACTGGTCACCCAACGCGAGCCAGGCGATCTGTTTGTCATCCGTAATGCCGGCAATATCGTGCCCTCGTATGGGCCAGAGCCGGGTGGGGTTTCGGCGTCGGTCGAATACGCGGTCGCCGGACTCAAGGTTGCAGACATTGTGATCTGCGGCCACTCCGACTGCGGCGCGATGACCGCCATCGCCACCTGCAAATGCCTGGATCACATGCCCGCCGTAGCCAGCTGGGTGCGGTATGCCGACTCGGCCAAGGTAGTCAATGAGGCCCGTCAGCATGCGGACGGCCCAAGCAAAGTTGCTTCCATGGTGCGCGAAAACGTGGTCGCGCAGTTGGCCAACATCCAGACCCACCCCTCCGTGCGCCTGGCGCTCGAAGAAGGCCGCGTGACCCTGCACGGTTGGATCTATGACATCGAGAGCGGACGTATCGACGCTTTTGATGGCAGCACCGGCACCTTCGTGTCTCTCGCGGAAAACCCAGAAGTCCACGCCGTTTCCCAGCCGGCCAGGCACGTCGCCTGAAAGCCTGTACCTGCACCTTTTCTTACACAGGAGACTCACCATGATCCAGACTCAAGCCACCCGCACCGCTCGCCAGGAACTGACCGAAGTCATCATTCAGGCCAAGGCTCGCAAGGACCTGTCCTTTGCGCAAATCGTTGACGGTACGGGCCTGTCCGAGGCCTTCGTCACCGCGGCCTTGCTTGGCCAGCATCCGTTGCCTGAAAGCGCCGCGAAGGTCGTAGGCGAAAAGCTCGACCTCGACGCTGATCAAGTCGCACTGCTGCAATCGATGCCGATCCGCGGCAGCTTCTTCGACGGCGTGCCGAGCGACCCTACCATCTACCGCTTCTACGAAATGATGTCGGTGTATGGAACCACCCTCAAAGCGCTGGTCCACGAGAAGTTCGGCGACGGCATCATCAGTGCCATCAACTTCAAGCTGGACATCAAGAAAGTCGAAGATCCGGACGGTGGCCACCGTGCTGTGATCACCCTGGACGGCAAGTACCTGCCTACCAAGCCTTTCTGATGTAGCTCAGCCCGGCGCCTTACTGCGCCGGGCCATCCCCGACATTCATGACGACTGAGCGCCAATCGGATGCTCAGGCCTTCCTACGCCCTCAGTACAGGTGATTACCATGAAACTCTTACTCGTTCTGTTCCTAGGCTGCCTTGGTTCTGTTGCCATGGCCGATGACCAAGGTACTCGAACTGCACCAATGACGGTTGAACCCTATCGCTACTCTCAGAACCTGGATATCGCGCACGTTGTGGCTGTTACGCCGGTGCCCAATGTCTGCGAAGTTGTGCCGATGCAGCTGACTTACGACGACTCCAATGGCGAGCGGCATATCATGGAGTACAGAATCGTGGGGAATGGCTGTGCCAACAACTGATGCGCCATCCTTACTGCAGCTCGACAGGCAGTTCCTGGACATCAGGGCAGATGGGATCGAGGCTTGGCATCCTGTATGGACGCAAGCCCACTGCGAAAATCGCTGTGGGCTTTTTGCTTCCGACAGAGGGTGATCTGCCGACTCGTCTGCGGGACGGGAATCTGGACGGCAGACGACCCTCCTGAAACTTCAGAGCCTGTACTCAATGGTGTAGGACTCATCCTCTCTCGGTTCTATCGTAATAGGAATGCCGAAGAGCTTTCCTCGACAATCACTGACGCTACACCGATACACATTTCCCTGCTGGAGCTGGTGCCAGAGCCCTTCGTCATGTATCGCAATCTGCAACACACGGTTGTTCGGATCCTCTCTGACCTGAGCAACGTGATGGTCCAGGTCGCACCCGAATTCAGCAGTAGTAAACTCGGGATCGTAGCCGATCAGCACACCGTGCCTTTTCAGGTCCTCCCGAATACGCTCAATCACGTCGTCTGCTTCTTGTTTTAGCATGATCGTTATCTCGCGGTGTTGTACTCATCAAAACTCTAGCTGACCCTGATGGTTTTCGTTGTTTATCGTGCAATCAACGACTCACCCTCATTCCTGAAATTCCCCACCGCCTTAGCGGGAGCTGGCGGTAGCGGTTGATTGCTTTCGCCCCATTACGGACACTGAAAAATCGCGTTTCGTAAGTGCGACGCACACTCTGTGGGAGCGGGTTACCGCGAAGCAGGCGATGCGGTGCATGGCACGGGCGTTGCCCGTGATCGCAGGCAAGCCCGTTCCCACAGAGGCCCTGCAAGCCCTTTGAAACACGCTTGACCTCAAGTTGACTCGAGGTTGCAGACTGCCCGCTCTTTCCTCTGGAGCAATCCCATGTCGGCAGATTCCCGCACCGCATTCGCGCTGTCCAATCCACCCGGGCTGTACGACCCGAGCAGCAACGGGTATTCCCACGTCGCAGCAGTGGCACCTGGGGCCAGGCTGTTGTTCATTGCCGGACAAGGGGGCGAGGACGTCGACGGGCGACTGCCCGCCGAGTTTTCCGAGCAGGCCAGGCAAGCACTGGCCAACCTGGACACGGCACTGAAGTCGCAGGGCGCGAGCTTGCAACAGGTGTTCAAGCTGACCTTGTTGATCGTCGATCATGATGAGCATCGCTTGCGTGAATGGGTCAGCGAAGCAAATCGGGTCTGGGAAAGCGGGCATCCGGTCTGCACCCTGATCCCCGTTCCACGGCTGGCGCTGGATGGCATGCTGGTGGAGATCGATGCGGTGGCCGCTTGCTGTGAGGCGGTTTGAGATTGATCTGACGTGACCCGCCGTACCTGACACGGCGGTGTCTTTTTCGCGGGCAAGCCCGCTCCCACAGGTACCTCGCTGTACTCAAGATTAGCGGTGAGGACGGTGCAGGCATGAAGCTCAAGCCGCGCCGCCACCCTCCCCACCCAACATCCCAACGAACCATCCTGCCCCCGGCAATCCCCGGCTCACCAGCAGCGTCGGCGGCCAGGGCGAAATGCCAGATCGGGCTGCAGCGGTAGGCCTGTTCCCACCCTGCTCGCTGGCGCGCAGGCCGGCCTGCAACCAGTCATCCCAACCTCGCACGAAGGTGGGCGACAGGCGTCGGCTGAGGAAATCACCATGGGTCACCAGCTTGCCGTAGAAGCCGGTGCGCGAAACGCGCTGTTCCAAGGGCCTCACCTCACAACCGCGCCGGGCAACGGAACTGCTCCAGCGCGTCGCGGCGGAACGGGTTGATCACGCTGCTGGCGCGTAGCTTGTAGCTCACCTTGTGCCAGCCCACGTTCATCCTGGAGGTGCCTATCGGCAAGGTCATGAGTCGGCTGTCCCGCGCCAGGCAAACGATTGGCACGCTGCTCAATGACACCCCCAAGCCCTCGACCTGCTGCGCACCTGAACCTTCGTACGCATTGCCAGGCACTTGCATACGCCCTCCTGGGAAACTGCTCGGCAACTTTCGGTCTGTTGATTTTTCATACAGTGCGCCGAAGCCATTATTTTTACAAGTGAAGGGAACTCATCTTGTTATTTATCGTCCTTGTTTCATGAGCTCATACTTTCAGGCAATAAAAACGCCCATAACACTTATCTCACGCCGTTTATTCCATAGCTTTTTCTGTTTTTTTTAATTACCAATTTTAGTTGGACTCTCGCGCTCAGCCCTTTCTATTCTTGCCCCGCCGGAACAACTTTCAGGTTTCCGCCACCCCGCTTTCCTATCATTGAATTGAAGAGGCAAACATGAAACGACACCTCTGGCTCGCCCTGCTGGGCACCCTGTCCCTCGGCGCCCACGCCGCTACCCTTGATGTACCGGTCAACCTGGTCAGCGCCGATGGCAAAGCGCATCCCATCGGCCAGGTCAGCATCAGCGAGTCGGCCTACGGGCTGATCTTCACCCCCAAGCTGAACAGCCTGCCCGCAGGCGTGCATGGTTTCCACGTGCATGAGAACGGCAGCTGTGCGCCAGGCATGAAAGATGGCAAGGCAGTGGCGGCGCTGGCCGCGGGCGGTCACTTCGACCCGGCCAAGACCGGCAAGCACCTGGGCCCCTATGGCGATGGCCATCTGGGCGACCTGCCGGCACTCTATGTGAGCGCCGACGGCACCTCCACCTATCCGGTCCTGGCGCCGCGCCTGAAGACGATTTCCGAAATCAAGGGCCACGCCTTGATGATCCATGCCGGTGGCGACAACCACGCCGACATGCCCATGCCCCTGGGCGGTGGCGGCGACCGCGTGGCCTGCGGCGTGATCTGAACCAGGCAGGTCGGGCGTCAGTAATCGCCGCGCTTGCGCAACGCCTGACGCTCGGCCAGCACGGTCACGTCGGCAAGGGGGCATGTCCAGTGCCTGACACCGGCTGAGCCGATGCCAGGCACCGCTTACAGTCAGGCCGCCAATCGCCCTTGGGCAATGGCCTCCGACGCTGCCAGCATCGCCCGCAGCAACACTGCACAACCCGCCGCCAGATCCTCGGGCGTGGCGTTCTCGATCTCGTTGTGGCTGATACCGTTCTCGCACGGCACGAAAATCATGCCTGCCGGGCCCAGCTCGGCCAGGAAGATAGCATCGTGCCCTGCCCCGCTGACGATATCCATGTGCGCCAAGCCAAGGCTCTTGGCCGACTCACGCACGGCATCGACACAGTTGCGGTCGAAATACAGCGCCGGGAAATCCGCCGTTGGCGTCAGCTCGAAACTCAGCCCGTGTTTGGCACACGTGCTGTCGATCACTTCACGCACCTCGGCGATCATCGAATCGAGCCGATCTCCCTCAAGGTGACGGAAGTCCAGGGTCATGCGTACCTCACCCGGAATCACGTTGCGCGACCCCGGATACGCCTGCAGGCAACCGACCGTGCCGCAGGCATGTGGCTGATGCCCTAGGGCGGTGCGGTTGACGGCCTCGACCACGGCCGCCGCGCCGACCAGGGCATCCTTGCGCAGGTGCATCGGCGTCGGTCCGGCGTGCGCCTCGACGCCGCGCAGGCTCAGGTCGAACCACTTCTGGCCGAGGGCGCCGAGCACCACGCCGATGGTCTTGCCTTGATCCTCCAGAATCGGCCCCTGCTCGATATGCGCCTCGAAATACGCCCCGACCGGATGCCCCAGCACGGCCCTCGGGCCGGCATAACCGATGGCCTGCAGCGCCTCACCGACGCTGGTCCCCTGGGCGTCGCGCTTGGCCAGCGTCTCTTCGAGGGTGAACTTGCCGGCGAACACCCCCGATCCCATCATGCACGGCGGGAAACGCGAGCCTTCCTCATTGGTCCACACCACCACCTCAAGCGGCGCTTCGGTTTCCACGCCGAGGTCATTCAGGGTACGGATCACCTCCAGGCCGGCCATCACCCCGAAGCAGCCATCGAACTTGCCGCCAGTGGGCTGCGTGTCGATGTGGCTGCCGGTCATCACCGGTGGCAGCTTGGGGTTGCGTCCGGGACGCCGGGCGAACATGTTGCCGATCGCATCGACGCTGACACTGCAACCTGCGGCCTCGCACCACTGCCGGAACAGGTCGCGGGCCTGGCGGTCCAGGTCGGTCAGCGCCAATCGGCAGACCCCGCCCTTGGGCGTGGCGCCCAGGCGCGCGAGGTCCATCAGCGATTGCCACAGGCGCGCGCTGTCGACATGGCGGTCGGTGGAGTGCAGCACTTCCTTGATCGGTTTCATCGGGACTCTCCTCAGGCGATTTCTTGTTCTGGTGATTCGGCTGTAGCGGCCAGCCAGATTCAGGGTGATGGTTTGGCCAGGCGCGCCGTTCCACGCACCGCGACTCGGCCCAGGACGTAGTACAGCCCCGCCCCCAGCAGCGAACCGGTAAACCAGCCGTAGTCGTAGAACCAACTGAAGCTGCTGTTGCCGATCGACATCACGGTCAGCGCCACCGGCACCGCGAATGCCAGGAACCCGACCCAGTTCCAGGCCGGGTACACGTCATCGCGGTACAACCCGGCAAGGTCCAGTTGCTGGCGGCGGATCAGGAAGTAGTCCACCACCATGATCCCGGCAATCGGCCCGAGCAGGCTCGAATAACCCAGTAGCCAGTTGGAATACACGCTCTCAAGGCTCAGGTCGGAAACGATCCAGCCAAGCTTTTTCAGCAATTCGTGCCCCATCAGCGCCAGGCCGATGAACCCGGTCAACCACACCGCGCGGCTGCGCCCGATCAGGCGTGGGGCGATGTTCTGGAAGTCATTGGTCGGTGAGACGATGTTCGCCGCCGTGTTGGTCGACAGCGTGGCGATGATGATCAGCGCCATGGCCAGCGCCACCCAGCCGGGGCTCTGGATACGTCCGATCAGGCTCACCGGGTCCGAGACCGTTTCGCCCACCAGCGATGCCGAGGCGGCGGTCATGATCACGCCCAGGGCAGCGAACAGGAACATGGTCAGCGGCAGGCCAAAGATCTGGCCGAGGATCTGGTCCTTCTGGCTTTTGGCGTAGCGGCTGAAGTCGGGAATATTCAACGACAGCGTGGCCCAGAACCCGACCATTGCCGTCAGCCCCGCGCAGAAATAGCCGACCACGCTGGCCCCCTCCGGGCGCTTGGGCGGCTGGGCCAGCAGTTCGCTCATCGACATGTGCGGCAGCGCCCAGAAGAGCAGGCCTACGCCCACCGCCACCAGCAGCGGTGCCGACAGGGTCTCCAGCCATTTGATCGACTCCGAGCCGCGCAGCACCACCCACAGGTTGAGCAGCCAGAACAGCATGAAGCCGATCACCTCGCCGGTTCCGCCCAGGCTCTTCCAACCGTCGAACAGCGACCCCAGGAACAGGTGGATGGCAAGGCCGCCGAACATCGTCTGGATACCGAACCAGCCGCAAGCCACCACCGCGCGGATCAGGCACGGCACGTTGGAGCCGAGAATGCCGAACGAGGCGCGCAGCAGCACCGGAAAGGGAATGCCGTACTGGGTGCCGGGGAAGGCGTTGAGGGTCAGCGGTATCAGCACGATGAGGTTGGCCAGCAAGATCGCCAGCAGCGCCTCGCCGACGCTCAGCCCAAAGTAGGCGGTCAGGACCCCGCCGAGGGTGTAGGTAGGGACGCAGATGGACATGCCGACCCACAAGGCGGTGATGTGCCATTTGTTCCAGGTACGCTGGTGCACCTTGGTCGGTGCGATGTCGTGGTTGTAGCGAGGGCTGTCGAGGACATCAGTGCCTTCGGACAGCTCGTACAGCCCGTGCTGCTCGATCACTTGCGATCTGCTCTGTTGCATGGGGCCTTCTCCAGATTGTTCTAGTTATTCGCTCATCGGCTGAATCGATGGCCGGAGTTACACACCTCACCAGTACTGCACCTCCGGTCCGGCCTGGCGGTTGTGGCCGCACTCAAATTGCGTGCCGGATTGGCCCGGGCCAACCCTGCCGGCCACCGCCGACTGGAGGTAATTCACTGATTTGCAAGGCATTGATTAGCGCCAGGGAAAGGTACGGTCATGCCTTGCCCTGTCGTCTTGCTGGTGGCGGCCCGCCCTGGCCTGCGCACTCGGTTTCAATCTGGTGCAGCCTGGTTTTTGCGTGGCGTGGTTCGCGCCGGCAAGCCAGGTTTCAAACGGCTGATTTCGCATGGAAAATCTTGACCAAATCTGCTTCTTGTCAAGTGCGTCAAAATGGTGAGCAGCCTGTCCATTTTGGTGATTTATACAGAAAACACTTATATTTCAGTAAGTTATAAAAGTAATAAGCTCATAAAATTTTTTCTTGATCAATCCTTGATCAGCATCTAGATTCCAATCTTGTCAGCGCTGACAGGATTGCAACGCAGCCTCCAACCGCTGGCACAAAACAATTTCAAGAACCGGCAAAACGACCGGTCAGCCTGCGAGGAAGACGGTATGTCCCTGTTGATCCGTGGCGCCACCGTGGTCACCCACGAAGAAAGCTATCCCGCCGATGTCCTGTGTGCCGACGGCCTGATCCGCGCCATTGGCAAAGACCTCGAAGTGCCCAGCGGTTGCCAGGTCCTGGACGGCAGCGGCCAGTACCTGATGCCAGGCGGCATCGACCCGCACACCCACATGCAGTTGCCATTCATGGGCACTGTGGCCAGCGAGGACTTCTTCAGCGGCACCGCCGCAGGCCTGGCCGGCGGCACCACCTCCATCATCGACTTCGTCATCCCCAATCCGCAGCAGTCCCTGCTGGAGGCCTTCCACACCTGGCGCGGCTGGGCGCAGAAGTCGGCCAGTGACTATGGTTTTCATGTCGCAATCACCTGGTGGAGCGAGCAGGTCGCCCAGGAGATGGGCGAGCTCGTCGCCCATCACGGTGTGAACAGCTTCAAGCACTTCATGGCCTACAAGAACGCGATCATGGCCGCCGACGACACCCTGGTCGCCAGCTTCGAGCGCTGCCTGCAACTGGGCGCGGTGCCCACCGTGCATGCGGAGAACGGCGAGCTGGTGTACCACCTGCAGAAGAAACTGCTGGCCCAGGGCATCACCGGCCCCGAGGCCCATCCGCTGTCGCGTCCGGCGCAGGTCGAGGGCGAGGCGGCCAGCCGCGCCATCCGTATAGCCGAAACGCTGGGCACCCCGCTGTACCTGGTGCACATCTCCAGCAAGGAAGCACTGGATGAGATCACCTACGCCCGGGCCAAGGGCCAGCCGGTGTATGGCGAGGTACTGCCGGGGCACCTGCTGATCGACGACAGCGTCTATCGCAACCCCGACTGGTCCACCGCCGCCGGCTATGTGATGAGCCCGCCATTCCGTCCGCGCGAACACCAGGAAGCCCTGTGGCGCGGCTTGCAATCGGGCAGCCTGCACACCACCGCCACCGACCATTGCTGCTTCTGCGCCGAGCAGAAAGCCATGGGCCGTGATGATTTCAGCCGCATCCCCAACGGCACCGCCGGCATCGAGGACCGCATGGCGGTGTTGTGGGACGCCGGCGTGAACAGCGGGCGCTTGTCGATGCACGAGTTCGTGGCGCTGACCTCGACCAACACGGCCAAGATCTTCAACCTGTTCCCGCGCAAGGGGGCGATCCGTGTCGGAGCCGACGCCGACCTGGTGCTCTGGGATCCGCAGGGCACACGCACGATTTCTGCCAGCACCCATCACCAGAAGGTCGACTTCAACATCTTCGAAGGTCGCACGGTGCGCGGCATTCCCAGCCACACCATCAGCCAGGGGCGAGTGCTCTGGGCCGATGGCGACCTGCGCGCCGAGCCGGGCGCGGGACGCTATGTGGAAAGGCCCGCCTACCCCTCGGTGTACGAGGTCCTAGGGCGACGGGCCGAGCACCAGCGGCCGATCCCGGTCAGCCGCTGAGCAGCCCATAACGGCCGGGGGCCGCAACGCCTCCGGCGATAACAATCCAGAGACACCTGTTGACTGCCATCCCAGAACGGACGGGCGAGTAACCGCCGCCTGCACCCATAAAAAAGAGAGAGGCTACAACCGTGATCGACACCCTGAACCACTTGCCGCGCCCGAGGGCCAGCGCCGAGCAGCTCGCCGACGCCTTCACCGACCTCGCCCCTCCCCTGACCGCACGCCAGGCCGCCGTGGAAAGCGCGCGCTGCCTGTACTGCTACGACGCCCCCTGTGTGAATGCATGCCCGAGCGAAATCGACATCCCTTCGTTCATCCACCGCATCAGTGATGAAAACCTGCAGGGCGCCGCCGAGCGGATCCTGTCGGCGAACATCCTCGGTGGTAGCTGTGCCCGCGTGTGCCCGACCGAAATCCTCTGCCAGCAAGCCTGCGTACGCAACAACGCCCAGGAGTGCGCGCCGGTGCTGATCGGCCAGTTGCAACGCTATGCCCTGGACAACGCTGGTTTCAGCGAACACCCCTTCAAGCGCTCGCCCAGCACCGGCAAGCGCATCGCAGTGGTCGGTGCCGGCCCCGCCGGGCTGTCCTGTGCCCATCGCCTGGCCTTGCATGGTCATGATGTGGTGGTCTTCGAGGCGCTGGAAAAGGCTGGCGGCCTCAACGAATACGGCATCGCCCGCTACAAGCTGGTCGACGACTACGCCCAGCGTGAAGTGGATTTCCTGCTCGGCATCGGCGGCATCGAGCTCCGCCATGGCCAACGCCTGGGCGACAACCTCACCCTCGGCGAGCTGCGTGACCTGTACGACGCGGTATTCCTGGGCCTTGGCCTGAATGCCGTGCGCCAGCTCGGCCTGCCGGACGAAGAGGCCCCTGGCGTACTGGCCGCCACCGACTACATCCGTGAACTGCGCCAGGCCGACGACCTCAGCCAACTGCCGCTGGCCGACCGCTGCCTGGTGATCGGCGCGGGCAATACCGCCATCGACATGGCGGTGCAGATGAGCCGCCTGGGGGCGCGCGAGGTCAACCTCGTCTACCGCCGCGGCGCCGCCGACATGGGCGCCACCGGCCACGAGCAGGACATCGCCAAGGCCAACCAGGTACGCCTGCATACCTGGGCGCGGCCCGATGCGGTGCTGCTGGATGAGCAGGGCCGGGTGAAGGGGATGCGCTTCGTCCGCACCGAACAGGTCGAAGGAAAACTGGCCGATACCGGCGACACATTCGAGCTGCCCGCCGACGCGATCTTCAAGGCCATCGGTCAGTGCTTCGACGACGCAGGGCTCAAGGATCCGGTGGCGGCGCAACTGGCGCGCGATGGCGAACGCATCCGCGTCGACGAGCAGATGCGCACCAGCTTGCCTGGCGTCTATGCCGGTGGCGACTGCACCGCCCTGGGCCAGGACCTCACCGTCCAGGCCGTGCAACATGGCAAGCTGGCCGCCGAAGCCATCCATGCCCAACTCATGCTCAATGTGGAGGCAGCGTAAATGGCCGATCTGTCCATCGAATTCGCCGGTATCAAGGCACCCAACCCTTTCTGGCTGGCGTCCGCGCCACCGACCGACAAAGCCTACAACGTGGTTCGCGCCTTCGAGGCGGGCTGGGGTGGCGTGGTCTGGAAAACCCTCGGCGAGGACCCGGCGGCGGTCAACGTGTCGTCGCGCTACTCGGCGCACTTCGGCGCCAACCGCCAGGTGCAGGGCATCAACAACATCGAGCTGATCACCGACCGCTCGCTGGAGATCAACCTGCGTGAAATCACCCAGGTGAAGAAGGATTGGCCCGACCGTGCGCTGGTGGTGTCGTTGATGGTGCCGTGCGTCGAGGAGTCGTGGAAGTTCATCCTGCCGCTGGTCGAAGCCACCGGCGCCGATGGCATCGAGCTGAACTTCGGCTGCCCCCACGGCATGCCCGAGCGCGGCATGGGCGCGGCGGTCGGCCAGGTGCCGGAATACGTGGAAATGGTCACCCGCTGGTGCAAGACGTATTGCTCACTGCCGGTGATCGTCAAGCTCACGCCCAACATCACCGACATCCGCCAATCGGCCCGCGCCGCACATCGAGGCGGCGCCGATGCCGTGTCGCTAATCAACACCATCAACTCGATCACCAGTGTCGACCTGGACCGCATGGTCGCCCACCCCATCGTCGGTGACCAGAGCACCCACGGCGGTTACTGCGGCTCGGCGGTCAAACCGATCGCGCTGAACATGGTCGCCGAGATCGCGCGCGATCCTGAAACCCGTGGCCTGCCGATCTGTGGCATCGGTGGTATCGGCAACTGGCGCGATGCCGCGGAATTCATCGCACTGGGTAGCGGCGCGGTGCAGGTGTGCACGGCGGCGATGTTGCACGGTTTTCGCATCGTCGAAGACATGAAAGATGGCCTGGCGCGCTGGATGGACCAGCACGGACACCGCACCCTGGAAGCCTTCCGCGGCCAGGCCGTGGCGCACACCACCGACTGGAAGTACCTGGACATCAACTACAAGTCGGTGGCGCATATCGACCAGGATGCCTGCATCGGCTGCGGACGCTGCCACATCGCCTGCGAAGACACCTCGCACCAGGCCATCGCCAACACCCTGCAGGCCGATGGGACGCACGTCTACAGCGTGATCGAGGCCGAATGCGTGGGTTGCAACCTGTGCCAGATCACCTGCCCGGTTGAAAGCTGCATCGACATGGTGGCGCAGGAGACCGGCAAACCGTACCTGAACTGGACCCAGGATCCGCGCAACCCCTACCGTGAAGCGAGCTGACCTGGGCTGGCCTTCAGATTTTGAACCCTGCAAGATCCCTCGCCGGGGTTGTCATGCACCCCGGCAGGCTCAAGGCTCCAGCCCGATGCCCCGCAGAATCACGCTGGTCACCGTCTGCACCGCCCGCTCGAACGCCATGTCCGACAGCGGCTGCCCATCATTGAGCAAAGCCACCTGATAACCGAAATCGGCGTAATGCTGGGTCGAAGCCCAGATCATGTAGAGCAGCGCCGACGGCTCGACCGGGAGGATGCGCCCCTCCTCCACCCACCGCCGGATCTTGGCTTCCTTCAACTGCGCCCAAGGCACCAGCGAATCGTCCAGGCTGCCGCCCAGCAGCGGCGCGCCATGGAGGATTTCCTCGGCCCAGACCTTCGAGCCCAGCGGCCGCGAGCGCGAGTGCCCCATCTTGGCGCGGATATAGCTGGTCAGCACGACGCGCGGGTCGTCGAAGCGCTCGAAACAGAGGGCATCCTGCTTCCAGACGTCCAGCAGGTCCTGCAGTACCGCGCGGTAGAGTTCGTCCTTGGTACTGAAGTAGTAATGCAGGTTGGAACGCGGCAACTGCGCACGCTCGGCGATGTCGCCCATGGAGGTGACGCCGTAGCCCTGTTCGGCGAA
Organism: Pseudomonas machongensis; assembly: GCF_034961125.1. Lineage (NCBI taxonomy): Bacteria > Pseudomonadati > Pseudomonadota > Gammaproteobacteria > Pseudomonadales > Pseudomonadaceae > Pseudomonas > Pseudomonas machongensis. The sequence goes on from NZ_JAYFUI010000077.1 coordinate 29,879, forward strand.
CACCTGCTCGGCTGCCTGGAGGATCTTCTCGATATTGCGACGGCGGATCTCGATCTTGTGGTTGGCCATAGGGCGTCCGAAGCGGCTGGAACCTTTCAAGGCTAACACGCAGGCGCCAGGACTGCGCTCTGCAGATCGACCACTGTGCTTCGTCTGACAGTTGTAGCGTCACAACTGCGCACCCGCTCTGGAACCCCTGCCCATGCGTCCGACCCTTCCACTTTCGTTACTGGCCCTGTTGGTCAGCACCGCCACCCATGCCGCCGAGCGCATCGAGCTCGAACAGGTGCTGATCCAGGACCGCCAGCAATCCGAGCAGGAGGCCGCCGCCGAACGATTGCGCGAGATCCCTGGCGCCAGCAACCTGGTGGATATGGAAACCGTCGGCCAGGGACGCGTGGCCAGCAACCAGGATGTGCTGGCCTACCAACCGGGCGTGTTCGCCCAATCGGCGGGCAACGACGGGATCAAGCTGTCGATCCGGGGCTCGGGTATCAACCGCGCGCCTGGCGCCCATGGCTCGGGGGTCTACACGATGTTCGACGGCTTGCCGCTGACCGGCCCCGGCGGAACGCCCTACGAGCTGTTCGAACCCTTGTGGCTGAGCCGCGCCGAGGTACTGCGCGGCGCCAACGGCTTCGACCAGGGCGCCCTGGCTCTGGGCGGTGCAATCAATTACGTGACCCACACCGGCCATGACGCCGCCCCCCTGCAACTGCGCTATGAGGTCGGCAGCCACGGCTACCAGCGCCGGCACATCAGCTCTGGCCAGGTGCTGGGCAACCTCGACTACTACGTGGCGCTGACCGACGCAGAGTACGACGGCTACCAGCGACACAGCAGCGGCAGTGCCAAGGGCATCGCCGCCAATGTCGGCTATCGCTTCAACCCGAATCTGGAAACGCGCTTCTACCTGCGCTACCGGGAAACCGAGAACGATCTGGCCGGGCGCCTGACCAAGGAGCAGATCAAGCACCACCCGCGCGCCGCCAACCCAGCCTACCTCGCCCGCGATGACAGCCGTCCCCAGCCCGGCAGCACCTGGGTGGGCAACAAGACCACCTTCTTCCTCGACGACGACTCACGCCTGGAGGCCGGGCTGGTCTACCACGACTACCCGATGGACCTGCGCGAAGGCCCGATGCGCCTGAAGGTGGCCTACACCGATGTCAGCGGCACGCTCAACTATATGCGTCGCGACACCCTGTTCGGCCACGAGAGCAAGACCACCGTTGGCTGGCGCACCACCAAGCACCTGCCCAACAGCGGCGCCTCGCAGTTCGCCCGCAATGGCGATGTGTTCGGCCCGCGCAGCCGCGACTTCAGCTACCAGGGCTCGGACACCGTGCTGCACCTGGGCAACGATCTGGAGCTGGTCCCCAACCTGTGGCTGACCACGGGCCTTGCCATGATCTACACCCGCCGCGAAAGTGCTGTCACCTTCCCCGCCAACGGCGGCAAGGTCAGCCAGCACGACTGGGACTACGCACCACGCCTGGGCCTGCGCTACGACATCGATCCGCAGACCCAGGTCTACGGCAACCTCAGTCGCTCCGTCGAACCACCGCACCCCTGGTCGTTGATCTGGAGTTCGACCGTTGCAACGCAACCGATCGAGATGCAGAACCAGACGGCCACCACCCTGGAGCTGGGGGCCCGCGGCGACTCGGTGCTGGGGCGCTGGGACCTGGCCTGGTACTACTCGCAGGTGCGTCACGAGCTGCTGGCAGTGGAAATCGTGCCGGGCCAGCCGTTCAAGGAGTTCAACGCCAGCGCCACCGTGCATCAGGGCATCGAAGCCGGCCTGGACAGCACGCTGTGGGAGCAGCCGGGCAGTGGCAAGCTGTCGCTGCGCCAGGCCTATACCTTCAGCGACTTCCATTACCGCGACGATGACCGCTTCGGCGACAACCGCTTGCCGGGCATCCCCATGCATTACTACCAGGCCGAGCTACGTTACGACTGGCCGAGCGGTTTTTACGCCGGGGTGAACACGCAACTGGCCTCCAAGGTGCAGGTGGACTACGCCAACAGCTATCACGCCGATGCCTACGCCCTGCTGGGCGCGCGTCTGGGCTGGGATTCGCCCAAGCGCGACTGGCAGACCTGGCTCGACCTGCGCAACCTGACCAACAAGCGCTACGCCGCGACGGTGACACCAGGGTACGACGACGCCGGGCTGGATGCTGCGCGCTCGACGCCGGGAGAAGGGTTCGGAATGTATGCGGGGGTTTCGTACAGCTTCCGCTAGCGATTAGCCGGGGCAATTGAACATGCACACCGCAGGAGCAGCATTACGCTGCTCCTGCCCTTGGGTAGATCGAGTCAGGACGGCAACTGCACCTGCGGTGTGGTCTCGGTGAAGATCGTCCAGCTGGAGATGAACAACGCGGCGATCAACGGCCCGATCACGAAGCCGTTGAGGCCGAACACCGCCAGCCCGCCCAGGGTCGACACCAGGATCAGGTAGTCGGGCATGCGCGTATCCTTGCCCACCAGGATCGGGCGCAGCAGGTTGTCCACCAGCCCGATCACCAGCACGCCGAACGCCGTCAGCACGATGCCCTGCCACATCGCGCCGGTCAGCAGGAAATACACCGCAACCGGCCCCCAGACGATCCCGGCCCCCACCGCAGGCAACAGCGACAAGAACGCCATCAGCACCGCCCACACCAGCGCACTGGGAATATCCAGCACCCAGAAGATCAAGCCGCCCAGCGCCCCCTGGGTGATCGCCACCAACAGGTTGCCCTTCACCGTGGCCCGCACCACACGGTTGAACTTCAGCTGCAAGCGGCGCTTCTGCTGCTCGGGCAGCGGCACGGCCTGACGGACCTTGCGCGCCAGCTCCGGGCCTTCACGCAGGAAGAAGTACAGCAGGTAGAGCATGATGCCGAAGCTCACCAGGAAGTCGAAGGTGCCCTGGCCAAAACTGAAAGCCTGGCTGGCAAGGAACTGGCTACCCTGTGTCGCCCACTTGGTGATCTTGTCGCGCAGGCCATCGAGATTGCCCATGCCCATGCGGTCCAGGCCGTTCTGGGCAAAGTGCGGCAGCATGTCCTTGCCGCGCTCGATGTAGCCGGCGATATCCAGTTGGCCGCTCTCGATACGCTGGTACAGCGTGGCGCCCTCCTGCACCAGCAGGGCGCTGATGACGATCACCGGCAGGACCGCGATCAACAGGCAGACCGCCAGGGTCGCCCCGGCCGCCAGGTTGCGCCGACGGTTGAAGCGCAGCAGCAGGTTGCGCTGCAGCGGTGCGAACAGGATGCCCAGGATCACGGCCCAGAAGATCGCGCCGTAGTACGGCAGCAGTATCCAGAAGAATGCGATGGTGACCAGCGCCAGCAATACGGCCAGGGCTCTGTTCTGTAGAGCAGTTTGATTCATGGGCTTTCCTCGATTGTCCTGGACCTTAGTGCACAGCGTAGAGGCAAAAGTGCCATCAGCCGCGCTTGATCCAGGTCAATACCGCGTTCCGGGCCCGGTCGTAGCATCCGCACCTTTTGCCCCGGTGCCCCCATGAACCCTCTTGCCAAGCCCGAACTGCTGGCCCCCGCCGGCTCGTTGAAGACCCTGCGCTACGCCTTCGCCTATGGCGCCGATGCGGTCTACGCCGGCCAGCCGCGCTACAGCTTGCGGGTGCGCAACAACGAATTCGACCACGCCAACCTGGCCCTGGGCATCCAGGAAGCGCACGCCCTGGGCAAGCGCTTCTACGCGGTGGTCAACATCGCGCCGCACAACGCCAAGCTCAAGACCTTCCTCAAAGACCTCGCGCCCGTGATCGAGATGGCACCCGATGCGTTGATCATGTCCGACCCCGGGCTGATCATGCTGGTGCGCCAGCATTTCCCACAGATGCCCGTGCACCTGTCGGTGCAGGCCAACACAGTGAACTGGGCCAGCGTGCAGTTCTGGCAACAGCTGGGCCTGAGCCGGGTGATTCTGTCGCGCGAGCTGTCGCTGGAAGAGATTGGGGAAATCCGCCAGCAAGTACCTGACATGGAACTGGAGGTCTTCGTCCATGGCGCACTGTGCATGGCCTATTCCGGGCGCTGCCTGTTGTCGGGCTACCTGAACAAGCGCGACGCCAACCAGGGCAGCTGCACCAATGCCTGTCGCTGGAAGTACCAGGCGACCCCGGCAGGGGAAAACGCCACCGGCGACATCGTCCGTGAGTGCGAACCGACCCTGGGCATTGGCGCGCCCACCGAACAGGTGTTCCTGTTGCAGGAGGGCAACCGCCCTGGCGAAGAGATGCCGGCGTTCGAGGACGAACACGGCACCTACATCATGAACGCCAAGGATCTGCGCGCGGTACAGCACGTCGAGCGCCTGACCCGGATGGGCGTGCACTCGCTGAAGATCGAAGGACGGACCAAGTCGCACTTCTACTGCGCCCGTGCCGTGCAGTCCTACCGCCAGGCGATCGACGACGCCGTCGCCGGTCGGCCCTTCGATCGCAGCCTGATGGACAACCTCGAGTCCCTGGCCCAGCGCGGCTACACCGAAGGCTTCCTGCGCCGCCATGTGCACGACGAGTACCAGAACTACCAGCGCGGCAACTCGGTCTCGGAGCGCCAACAGTTCGTTGGCGAACTGACGGGGCTGCGTATCGACGGGCTGGCCGAGGTGAAGGTGAAGAACCGCTTCGCACTGGGCGACACCCTCGAACTGATGACCCCTCGCGGCAACTACCACTTCGAGCTCGCCCGGCTGGGTGATCGCCAAGGCCAGGCCATCGAGGTGGCTCCAGGCGACGGGCACCTGGTGTACCTGCCGATTCCGGAGCAGGTATCGCTCGAATTCGGGCTGCTGATGCGCGACCTGCCTGTGCAGGAGGCCCTGGGCTGACAACGCTGTAATGACAGCCTCAGCTGGCTGACAGGAACGGTGGTGGATCATCGGGCTATTCCAAGGCCGTTCGCAGGCAAGCCCAGGGCTACGAAAGGCGCGCCCGATCGCGACAAGGCCTCTACCCAAGCCCTGCCTGAGGCCGTTTATGCCCCACAGCCCCTCCCGTCGCACCTTCGTCAAAGGCCTCGGCGCCGCCACCGCAGTGGCCGGCCTGGGCCTCTGGCGCCCACTGGCCAGCGCCGCCGAAGGCCATCGCCCAGGCCAACCGCTGCAGGGTCAGGACTTCGAACTGTACGTGGGCCAGACCGCCGTCAACATCACCGGCCGCCCCCGCACTGCCCTCACCGTCAACGGCAGTTTGCCCGGCCCGCTGCTGCGCTGGCGCGAAGGTGACAGCGTAACCTTGCGCGTACGCAACCGCCTGGCCGAACCCACCTCGATCCACTGGCACGGCATCATCCTGCCCGCCAACATGGACGGTGTTCCGGGCCTGAGCTTCGCCGGCATCGAACCTGGCGGCGACTACCTTTACCACTTCACCCTGCGCCAGAGTGGCACCTACTGGTACCACAGCCATTCCGGGCTGCAAGAGCAGGCGGGGGTCTATGGGGCAATCGTCATCGAACCGCGCGAGGCCGAGCCACACGCCTACCAGCGCGACCATGTGCTGCTGTTCAGCGACTGGAGCGATCAGGCCCCCGAAGCACTGCTGGCGACGCTCAAGAAGCAGTCCGACGCCTTCAACTACCACAAGCTCACCGTGGGTGACTTCATCGAGGATGTCGCTCGCGACGGCTGGCGCAAGACCGTCGACGAGCGCCTGATGTGGGCCGGCATGCGCATGAGCCCCACCGACCTTGCCGACATCAGCGCGGCCACCTACAGCTACCTGCTCAACGGCCAGCCGCCGGACGGCAACTTCACCTGCCTGTTCCGCCCCGGCGAGACGGTACGCCTGCGCCTGATCAACGCCTCGGCCATGACCTACTTCGACTTCCGCATCCCCGGCCTGAAACTCACGGTGATCGCCGCAGACGGCCTACCTGTGGTTCCGGTGACGGTCGACGAACTGCGCATCGCCGTGGCCGAAACCTTCGACGTACTGGTCGAGCCGGGCGATGCGCCAGCCTACACCCTGTTCGCCCAGAGCATGGACCGCACCGGCTTTGCCCGTGGCACCCTGGCACATGCTCACGGCCAGCAGGCGCCCGTCCCTGCAACGGACCCACGCCCCCGGTTGACCTTGAACGACATGGGGCATGGCGGCATGGGCGGCACCGCAATGGCAGACATGCCAGGCATGGATCACGCCAGCATGGCCGGCATGGATCACGCGGCAATGGCCGCCATGCAGCCACACCCGGCCAGCGAGACTGACAACCCGCTGGTCGACATGCAGACCATGGCGCCCCGCCCAAACCTGGGCGACCCCGGTATCGGCCTGCGCGGCAACGGCCGCCGGGTGCTGACCTACGCCGACCTGCGCAGCCGTTTCGAAGACCCCGACGGCCGCCCGCCTTCACGCGATATCGAACTGCACCTGACCGGCCACATGGAGCGCTTTGCCTGGTCATTTGACGGCGTGAAGTTCAGCGACGCCCAGCCGCTGCGCCTTACCTATGGCGAGCGGGTGCGCATCACCCTGGTCAACGACACCATGATGGCCCACCCCATTCACCTGCATGGCATGTGGAGCGACCTGGAGGATGAACAGGGCAACTTCATGGTGCGCAAGCACACCCTCGATATCCCGCCCGGAACTCGCCGCAGCTACCGGGTCAGTGCCGACGCCCTGGGCCGCTGGGCCTACCACTGCCACCTGCTCTACCACATGGAGACCGGCATGTTCCGCGAGGTACGGGTCGATGAATGAGCTCAACAGCCGCTGGATCCTGACCAGCATCACACTGCTGGTGCTACTGGCCAGCGAAGAGGCGCGCGCACAGCAGAACCCGACCCAACCCAGCACGGCGTTGCCGGTCATCACCGATGCCGACCGCCGCGCCGCCTTCCCCCTTTTGCCGGGCCACCAGGTACATGACGATGCGCTGAACGGCGCGGTGATCGTCGATCAACTCGAATACCAGCACTTCGACAACAGCGGCGTGCTGAACTGGAATGCCACCGCATGGATCGGCGGCGACATCGATCGCCTGTGGCTGCGCAGCGAAGGCGAACGTGAACATGGCATCACCCACAAGGCCGAACTGCAGGCGCTATGGGGCCATGCCATCAGCCCCTGGTGGGAGCTGGTCGGTGGTATACGTCAGGACTTCAAACCTGCCAGCGGCCAGGCCTGGGCAGCGTTCGGCATCCAAGGTACGCCGCTGTATGGGCTGGAGTTCGAAGCCACCGCCTATGCCGGCGAGCGACAGCAGACCGCGCTGCGCCTTGAGGCCAGTTACGCTATGCTGCTGACCAATCGCTGGATCCTCGAACCGAACATCGAAGCCAACTTCTTCGGCCGTAACGACGCCGGGCGCGAACAAGGTTCGGGGCTGGCCGAAAGCGAAGTAGGCCTGCGCCTGCGCTATGAAATCACCCGCAGCTTCGCGCCCTATGTCGGCGTCAGTTTCAACCGCTTGCACGGCACGCGCGCCGACCAGGCCCGTGAAGACGGCGACGACCCTGCGCAGACCCGTCTGGTCGCAGGTGTGCGCCTGCGTTTTTGAAGGAGTTCGACCATGCTACGCAAACACCTGATGGCCTTTGGAGTGCTGGCCATCAGTGGCCTGGCCCAGGCCGCCGACGTCATCGATGTTTACCGCGACCCCAACTGCGGCTGCTGCAAACAGTGGATCAGCCATCTGCGCGACAACGGTTTCACGGTCAACGACCATGTCGAGCCGAACATGAGCGCGGTCAAGCAGCACCTGGGCGTCGCACCACGCCTGGCGTCTTGCCACACCGGCGTGATCGACGGCAAGTTCGTCGAGGGGCATGTGCCCGCCGAACAGGTGCGCCTGCTGGCCAAACGCAGCGATCTCAAGGGGCTGGCCGTGCCGGGTATGCCCATGGGCTCACCTGGCATGGAAATGGGTGACCACAAGGATGCCTATCAGGTCATCGGCCTGACTCAGGACGGCCAGGACACTGTGGTCGCCGAATACTGATGCTCAGTCTCTGGGCGCTGTTTCTCAGCGCCTTTGGCGCGGCCACCTTGCTGCCGCTGCAGTCCGAGGCGGTGCTGGTCGGCTTGCTCCTGCGCAACCCCGACGCCTGGCTCACGCTGTTGCTGGTAGCGACCCTGGGCAACGTGCTCGGCTCGCTGGTCAACTGGCTGCTGGGCCGAGCGATCGAGCGCTTTCGCGAAAAACGCTGGTTTCCGTTCAGCGCCAGCCAGCTGCAAAGTGCGCAACGACGCTACCAACGCTGGGGGCAGTGGTCGCTGTTGCTGAGCTGGATGCCCGTGATCGGCGATCCACTGACCCTGATCGCAGGCATCATGCGCGAACCATTCTGGCGCTTCCTGCTACTGGTCACCCTGGCCAAGGCCGGGCGTTACCTGGTGGTCGCGATGATCACCCTGGGCTGGTTTCACAACGGGTAACACCTTTCACGGTTCCGAGGGTCAACTGACTGCTACAGTCGCCTTTTTCTACTTGAACCTACACGGAGTACCCCGATGCTGCGCGCAACCGCCCTGGCCCTGGCCTGCCTCGTCGGCAGCTCGGCCATCGCCGCCGAGTCGCCCACCTACGGCAAACAGCTCGAAGGTTTCACCTACCCTCACCCACTCAAGCACTTCGCTCTCACCTCCCAGGGCCAAGCCCTGCAGATGGGCTACATGGATGTCCCTGCGCAGGGCAAGGCCAATGGTCGCAGCGTGGTGCTGATGCATGGCAAGAACTTCTGCGCCGCCACCTGGGAAACCACCATCGATGCCCTGAGCAAGGCCGGCTATCGGGTCATCGCCCCGGACCAGATCGGCTTCTGCACCTCGAGCAAGCCGGAGCACTACCAGTACAGCTTCCAGCAACTGGCCGACAACACCCATGCACTGCTTCAACAGCTTGGCATCGACAAGGTCACTGTGCTGGGCCACTCCACCGGTGGCATGCTCGCCACCCGCTATGCGCTGATGTACCCGCAGCAGGTGGAGCGACTGGCCATGGTCAATCCGATCGGCCTGGAAGACTGGAAAGCCTTGGGCGTGCCGTATCGCAGTGTCGATCAATGGTATCAGCGTGAACTCAAGCTCGATGCCGAAGGCGTGCGCAACTACGAGCGCAACACCTACTACGCCGGGCGCTGGAAACCGGAATACGAGCGATGGGTACAGATGCTGGTGGGCTTGAACAAAGGGCCAGGGCACGAGGCGGTGGCATGGAACTCGGCGCTGATCTACGACATGATCTTCACCCAGCCTGTGGTCTACGAGTTCAAGGACTTGAAGATGCCGACGCTGTTGCTGATCGGCGACAAGGATACTACCGCCATCGGCAGCGACATCGCCCCGCCAGAGGTCAAGGCCCGCCTGGGCAAATACGCAGAGCTCGGACCGCAGGTGGCCAAGCTGATTCCCCAGGGGCAACTGGTCACCTTCGCGGGCATGGGACATGCCCCACAGATCGAGGAACCTGAAGCGTTCCACAAAGCCTTGATCAACTGGTTGCAGCAGTAGCGCTCGCCTTGCGGCAAGCTGGGAGCGGCCTTCTACGGCCACAAAGCCGCTCCTGAACAGACGGCGCGGGCAAAGCTGTCACGCCCGCCAGACCTGCTCTTCGCTCCACCCCAGTTCGGCAAAATCATCCGCACGCAGGGGCGCTTCCTCCTCGCAGAAGAATTCGTCCAGCTGCGGCGGGCGCACCGAGGTGTCGCTGAGCATCGCATGCACCTGCCCGCGGTGATGGATCTGGTGTTCGAACAGGTGCGCAAGCAGGCGCAGGCGCTGCTCGCGCTGGACCCGGTCAGGCCGCACGATACTCACATAGCGCCGCAACTGGTCGTCACGCAACAGTCTGCAATACGCGATCAGGCGGTGGTCGGCCTGGGCCTGCTGGGCGTGCAGGTCGGTGCAGGTAGCAAACGGCTGTTCAGGCTCGAAGAAGCGCTCGCCATCCGCCTCGGGAGCTTCACCGCGCTGCTCGCACTCCAGGGCATTGAGGTAGAACCAGTCCACCGTCAGCAGGTGATTGAGCGTGGCCTTGATCGAGGGAAAGAAGCTGCAACGGGGGGCGACGAACTCGTCGTGATTCAGTTGCAGGCATGCCTTGTACAGGCGATGGTTGGCCCAGCCATTGTTGTAGGCCTGGGTCAGCAGATGGTGCGACAGCAGCTCCATGGTCGGCTCCTTCAGGCGAAGCGTTGCAGTTGCATCTCCCGCAGCCGGCTCAGGGTCCGCCTGAACGGGAACGCCAGATACCCTTGAGTGTAGAGCGCTTCGAGCGCAACCTCCGCTTCCAGGTACAAGGCGACCCGACGGTCGTAGCATTCGTCGACCAACGCGATGAAGCGCCGCACACTGTCATCGCGGCGCGACAGCGCCGGTAACTGGCGATCACCAGCCACTACACGCCGGGCGCCGTCCTCGGTTCCGCGGGCGATGCGCCCGGCACGTTGCACCCCGCCCAGTGCTGGCAGCCCCTCCAGCAGGATGGCCGTATAGCGGTCACACAGGGCCATGAACTCAGTCGCCGCCAGCGGTTGCTCGCACAGGTCGGCGAAGCGGCACCAGATCACCTGCTCGCTGCGGCGAATCACCTGGATCTGCCGCGAACCGACCTGCAACGGTTGGTCGGTGCCGGGGTCATCCGCGCTCAGTTGCCGGAATACCTCGACCATTGCGCCGGGCTTGCCCGCCTCGGCAATCCAGTAGCGCTGGCGTTGTTCGCCGGGGTGCAGGCGGTGGTCCTGTTCACCGGCCACGGAAACGATCTGCATGTGCCGCTGGATCGCGGCGATGGCCGGCAAGAAGCGCTCCCGATTGAATCCGTCGAGATACAACTGGTCGGGCGGCTGGTTGGACGTAGCGACGATGACCACGCCCTGGTCGAACAGCACCTGAAACAGGCGCCCCAGGATGATCGCGTCGCCGATATCGCTGACAAACAGCTCATCGAAGCACAGTACGCGGATATCCCTGGCCAGCTCTTGGGCCAACGCATGCAGTGGGTCGGCAGTGCCACTCAGCAAAAACAGGCGCTGGTGCACCCAGGCCATGAAGTGATGAAAATGCTGTCGCCGGGAAGGAACCGCAAGGCACTGCTGGAATTGATCCATCAACCAAGTCTTGCCACGTCCGACCGGGCCCCACAGGTAGACGCCCTGGCCGCTGCGCCCCTGCTCCAGCACCTCGAAGCAATGCTGCAGGGCGGCAACGGCCTCAGCCTGTGCAGGGTCGGCGGCAAAGCCTTGCTGCTCGATGGCTTGCTGATAAAGGGCGTAGGGCGTCATGGCGATGGGTCGCAGGCAAAACGCCATGGTAATGGGGGTTTCCCGGATTCGCCATCAACCCTCGCTCAGGCCCACCTTCAGCAGCGCCCCGTCCTTGGCGTCGGTCAGCACGTACAGGTAACCGTCCGGCCCCACCCGCACATCGCGAATACGCGCATTGAGTTCTCCCAACAGGCGCTCTTCGTGGACGATCTTGTCACCGTCGAGCTGCAGGCGAATCAACTCCTGGGTGGCCAACGCACCGACGAACAGGTTGTGATCCCAGGCCTTGAAGGTCGGGCTGTCGTAGAAGGCCATGCCACTGATACCTGGAGACTTCTCCCACACATGGTGCGGATCCTCCATACCCTCGACATGCTTGCCCTTGGTCTCGGGGATCGGCAGCAGCGAGTAGTTGATGCCATGGGTCGCAATCGGCCAACCGTAGTTCTTGCCGGCCTGGGGAATGTTGATCTCATCGCCGCCGCGTGGGCCATGCTCGTGGGTCCAGAGCTTGCCTGTCCAAGGGTTGAGCGCCGCGCCCTGCTGGTTGCGGTGGCCGTACGACCAGATTTCCGGACGCACATTTTTCTGGCCGACGAAGGGGTTGTCCTTGGGCACCTCGCCATCGGGCAGGATGCGGACCAGCTTGCCCTGCAACTTGTCCAGATCCTGGGCGGTGGGGCGCTGGTTGTTCTCGCCCAAGGCAATGAACAGATACCCCTCGCGGTCGAACACCAGTCGCGAACCAAAGTGGTTACCGTCAGACAGCTTGGGTTGCTGGCGGAAGATCACGGTGAAGTTTTCCAGGCGCGCGCGGTCCTGCGACAGCTGGCCACGTCCGACCGCCGTGCCTGCCTTGCCGTCCGCGCCCTCCTCGGCATACGACAGGTAGACCGTGCGATCCTGGGTGAACTCCGGCGAAAGCACCACATCCAGCAGACCGCCCTGCCCTTGCGCCCAGACCTTGGGCACCCCTGACAGCGGCGGCCCGACCTTGCCTTCGGCCCCGACGATGCGCAGGTTGCCTGAGCGCTCGGTGACGAGCATATCCTTGCCCCCCGGCAGGAATGCCAAAGCCCACGGGTTGACCAGGCCATCGGCAACGGTACTGACGGTCAACTGCCCTTCTTCGCTCGGAAACTGCCTGTCGCCGGCAGCCTGCGCCAATAACGGGAACAGCGCGGCTGCAGCCAGGGTGGTCATCCAGATACGTGACGTCATGCGGGGATCCTTCCAATCAAGAGGCTCAGGGCGCACGTTGTGAATCGCGCGGTGGCCGAGTGGGTTCCAGGTTCGGGGTCTGTTGCTGACGGCGCAGGTTGTCACCGTTGCCGATGCCGCGGTTGTCCAGCGTCGGTGGCCGCACAATGGGTTGGGTCGAGGGACCGCGCACCGGCGGCGTCGCCGGCACACTGCCTTGGCGGCTGTTGGGGTTGGCGCGCTGAATCGGACTGTTGTAGGGGTTATTGCGGTCGCTGGCGGCAAGCAAGGGCATCTGCACGGGGGCCGCGTGTGCTGGAAGGCACAGCAGCAGGCTGATGGCGAGGAAAGGCAGTGTAGGTTTCATCCTTCATCTCCGGTACGAAAAGTCGCGCCCAAGCGTTGGATAGCCTAAGGCGCTTCAGGTTCGCGACAAAAGCATGAAAACCAATGGAGTTGATTCGTGATGTTTCCTTCAGGCCGGAAGCGCTCGGAGCGACAGCGAGGGTTTCACCGATGGAATGTATTTGCCACACTCAAGGGCCCTCTACAGCCAAGGTCTCCTGACATGACCGCCTGCTTGCGTAACTCAGCCCGACTGTGCCTGGCCCTGCTGCTGGCCCTCGCTCTCAATGCCTGCGCACTGCTGCAAAACCGCGATCCGCTGAACATCAATGTCATCGGTATCGAACCCCTGCCCGGGCAGGACCTGGAGTTGCGCATGGCAGTGAAGATACGCGTGCAGAACCCCAACGAGACGCCGGTGGACTTCAACGGTATTGCACTGAATCTGGAAGTGAACGATCAACCGTTGGCGGCAGGTGTCAGCGACCAGCGCGGGCATATCGGCCGTTATGACGAGGCGGTGATCGTGGTCCCGGTGAGCATCACCGCGTTTTCGTTCTTGCGCCAGGCGTATGGCCTGAGCCAAACCCAATCGCTACAGGGATTGCCCTATGTGCTGCGTGGGAAGCTGGCCGGCGGACCGCTGGGTACGGTGCGCTTCACCGATAAAGGCAAGCTCGATCTGCCGCAGCCTGGGGGGGCAGGCTGGTGAGGATCAGCGGTTGGCGCTGGCTGCCGCCATCATCTTGTTGACTTCGCTGCGAACCATGTCGGCGAACTCCGGAGGCGACATACCCTCCAGCTCGGCACGGACCCATTCGGCCCACTTGCCCTTGCGTCGGGGTTTCTCGGCGATCATTCGGGCTGCTTCACCCTTGGCCTTGCCGAGGTTGCTTTGCCAAAGCTGAAACAGTCGGGCTTTTTCCGCCTCGATCTGCGCGCGTTCGGCGAAATCTCTGTTGGCCAGATTGAAACTCATGGTCTTTCCTGCCGCTTGAAAATGAGCGCTATCTTACACCTAGCGGCGAGGCGCTGGTATGCCGGTGCAACTTTCGACGCACGCCGTTATCCACTGTACAAGTCAATCCATCTACGAGGACGTGTTCATGGCCAGGAAATCCACCGCAACAGTCGACAGCGATCAGATCAAGGACCAGGTATTCAGTGAGCTGCAGGCCTTGATCGAGGAGTCCGAAAAGCTTCTCGACGACAGCGCCTCACTGGTGGGCGAAGAAGCCGACACCTTGCGCGCCCAGCTTGGCCTGAAGCTGCGTCAGGCACGCCAGGCCACCAGTCGTCTGGGGCAGAAGGCACAGCCGGTGGTAGATGCCACGCAGGAGTACATTGGTGGTCATCCGTGGCAGACCGTCGCGATTTCCGCAGGTTTCGGGCTGGTGGTCGGCTTGCTGCTCGGCCGTCGTCAGTGAGCTGACTCCCCTCCGCAGGCCCGCTCGCCCTCAGGCGGGCTGGGCCATCGGGATGCCGCTGTGAAAGCGCATCTCCATATCTGGCGAGCTGATCAGCTCGGCCTCCACTTCCCTCACCTTCTTCACCACCCGCGCGATATCCGCTTCTTCACCATAGTGGTGCGCCAGTTTCAGGTAGCCCTGGTAATGACGTGCCTCGCTCTTGAGCAGGCCGTGGTAGAAGGTGCCAAGTTCCTCATCCAGGTGTGGCACCAGCGCTGCGAAACGCTCACAGCTGCGCGCCTCGATAAAAGCGCCGACGACCAGGGTATCGACCAGCTTGACCGGCTCGTGAGCACGCACGACGCGGCGCAAGCCCGAGGCATATCGTCCTGCCGAAACAGGCCGCAGGGGGACGCCACGACGCTTCATCAGGCGCAGAACCTGTTCATGGTGCACCAGCTCCTCTCGGGCCAGGCGCGACATCATGTTGATCAAGTCCAGATGGGTGTTGTACTTGGCGATCAGGCTGAGCGCGGTGCTGGCGGCCTTGAACTCGCAGTTCTTGTGGTCGATCAGCAGGGTTTCCTGGTCGGCGAGCGCCGCTTCGATCCAGGCGTCAGGCGTAGGGCAGCCAAGGAAGGCGTCGATTTCAGGGGTCAGGGACATAAGCTCACAGCTGGGTAGCATCGCAGGAGCGCGGATTATACCGAGGGCGATGCCGATCGCCAGCGACTATGCTTGATACACGTCAAACGGCGCGACACAGACCGCCGACTATAGTCAGGCATTGGCCTTCATATCCCAACGGAGTCATGTCCATGCAAGCCGTTCGCAGCATCCTCGTCGTACTCGACCCCGAGCACGCCCACAGCCGGGCCTTGACCCGGGCCAAGCTGATCGCCGGGGTGACCGGCGCACGCCTGCATCTGCTGATGTGCGACAAGAAGCAGGACCATAGCGCCCTGCTCAGCCTGCTCAGTAGCCAACTGCATGATGATGGCTACGACAATGTCACCCATGAGCAAGCCTGGCATGACACGCTGCATGAGTCGATTATCAGTGTGCAGCAAGCCGAAGGGTGCGAACTGGTGATCAAGGAGCATCGTCCGGACAATCCGCTGCGCAAGGCGCTGCTCACACCCAGCGACTGGAAACTGTTGCGCCAATGCCCCTGCGCCGTGCTGATGGTCAAAAGCGAACGGCCTTGGACCGGCGGCAAGATCCTCGCAGCGGTGGATGTGGGGAATCAGGACGGGGATCATCGGCGGCTACATGCCAGTATCATCGACCATGGCTATGCGATCGCCAGCCTGGCCAAAGGCGAGCTGCATGTGATCAGCGCTCACCCCTCGCCTATGCTGTCGGCGTCCGACCCGGTGTATCAGCTCAGCGAAACCATCGAAAAACGCTACCGCGAAGCGTGCTCGGCATTCCAGGCGGAGTTCGATATCAGCGAAGATCGCCTGCATGTCGCCGAGGGGCCTGCCGATGTACTGATTCCCTATACCGAGAAACAGATAGATGCGGTGGTCACCATCGTCGGTACCGTTGCGCGCACGGGGATATCTGGCGCCTTGATCGGCAACACCGCCGAGGTGGTGCTTGATTCACTCGAGGGGGATGTACTGGTGCTCAAGAGCGAGGAGGCCACGACGCATCTGGCCGAGTTGGCGCGCGGTTGATTGCGATACAGATCGGTTTTTCAGTCGCTGTTTTGGACGGCCAGAAAGACAAAACCCCTACCTGCTCGCGCAGATAGGGGTTTTGCGAAATGAATCTTGACGATGACCTACTCTCACATGGGGAAACCCCACACTACCATCGGCGATGCATCGTTTCACTGCTGAGTTCGGGATGGGATCAGGTGGTTCCAATGCTCTATGGTCGTCAAGAAATTCGGTTGCCAGTGCGCCTTTGCAGACACGCCAGCTAATTCGGATATGTGATCTTTGTGAGTCGCTTCGAACTTTCGGTTCGTTTCGTCTTCACCACCACAATCTGCAAGGCAAATTGCTTGGGTGTTATATGGTCAAGCCTCACGGGCAATTAGTATTGGTTAGCTCAACGCCTCACAGCGCTTACACACCCAACCTATCAACGTCGTAGTCTTCGACGGCCCTTCAGGGGATTC
>NZ_JAYFUI010000078.1:0-23746 GCF_034961125.1 Pseudomonas machongensis
CGTAAAAGCCGTGACCTCCTTCGAGAAACTTCCAGACAACGCCCCCGCTTCCACCCCACGCTACAAGCCCTACCACGGCCCAGCCGGCGGCTGGGGCGCACTGCGCAGCGTGGCCAAGGCCTGGGTCGGCAGCGACAACGCGCTGAAGAACCTGCGTGCACTTCTCAAGACCAACCAGAACGGCGGCTTCGACTGCCCTGGCTGCGCCTGGGGCGACTCGCCCGAGAGCGGCATGGTCAAGTTCTGCGAGAACGGCGCCAAGGCCGTCAACTGGGAGGCCACCAAGCGTCGCGTCGACGCCGCTTTCTTCGCCCGCTACAGCGTCAGTGCCCTGCTCGAGCAGAGCGACTACTGGCTCGAGTACCAGGGCCGCCTGACAGAGCCGATGGTCTATGACCCGGCCAGCGACCGTTACCAGCCGATTGCCTGGGATGCAGCCTTCGAGCTGATCGCCAGCCACCTCAAGGCGCTGGAGTCACCAGACCAGGCCGAGTTCTATACCTCCGGGCGGGCCAGCAACGAGGCGGCGTACCTGTACCAACTGTTCGTGCGCGCCTTCGGCACCAACAACTTCCCTGACTGCTCGAACATGTGCCACGAGGCCAGCGGCGTGGCCCTGGGGCAGAGCGTCGGCGTCGGCAAGGGCACCGTCACCTACGACGACTTCGAACATGCCGACGCGATCTTCGTCCTGGGCCAGAACCCCGGCACCAACCATCCACGCATGCTCGACCCGCTGCGCGATGCCGTGAAGCGCGGCGCCCAGGTGGTTTGCGTCAATCCGCTCAAGGAGCGCGGCCTGGAGCGCTTCCAGCACCCACAACATCCACTGGAGATGTTGCTCAACAGCGACCGGCCGACCAATACCGCGTTCTTCCGCCCGGCACTGGGTGGCGACATGGCGCTGCTGCGCGGCATGGCCAAGTTCCTGCTGCAGTGGGAGCGTGAGGCTCAAGCCAATGGCGAACCTGCGATCTTCGATCACGTGTTCATCGCCGAGCACGGCCAGGGCGTGAACGAGTACCTGGCGGTGGTCGATGCCACGCCGTGGGAGCAGATCGTCGAACAGTCAGGCCTGACCCTTGACGATATCGAGTTGTCGGCACGCATGTATTGCAAAGGCAAACGCGTGATCATGTGCTGGGCGATGGGGATCACCCAGCACCGCCACTCGGTGCCGACCATCCAGGAAATCGTCAACCTGATGCTGCTGCGCGGCAATATCGGTGTGCCTGGCGCCGGCCTGTGCCCGGTACGCGGCCACAGCAACGTACAGGGCGACCGCACCATGGGCATCAACGAGCGCCCGCCGGTAGCCCTGCTCGATGCCATCGAGAAGCGCTTCGGCTTCCCGGTGCCACGCAGCAACGGTCACAACACGGTCGAGGCGATCCACGCCATGCTCGAAGGCCGGGCCAAGGTGTTCATCGGGCTGGGCGGCAACTTCGCCCAGGCCACCCCGGATACCGAGCGCACCGCCCAGGCCCTGCGCAACTGTGCGCTGACCGTACACATCAGCACCAAGCTCAACCGCAGCCACCTGATCCATGGCCAGCAGGCATTGATCCTGCCGTGCCTGGGCCGCACCGATATCGACCTGCAGGCCGAAGGCCCGCAGGCGGTCACGGTGGAAGACTCGTTCAGCATGGTCCACGCCTCCAACGGCCAGTTGCGCGCGCTGTCCAAGCAGATGCGCTCGGAACCTGCGGTAGTCGCCGGCATCGCCGCCGCCACCCTGGGCAACCATCCTGTGGACTGGAACTGGGTAGTGGCCGACTACGATCGGATCCGCGACCTCATCGCCGATACCATCCCTGGTTTTGCCGACTTCAACCAGCGCCTGAACCTGCCGGGTGGTTTCTACCTGGGCAATAGCGCAGGTAGCCGCCAGTGGAAGACCGCTAGCGGCCGCGCCAACTTCAAGCCCAACCTGCTGCCCGACACCCTGCTCGACGAACGCGTGCGCGCCAGCGGCCAGGTGCCTGACCTGATCATGCAGTCGATGCGTTCGCACGATCAGTACAACACCACCATCTATGGCCTGGACGACCGCTACCGCGGCGTGCGCGGCCAGCGCGAGGTGCTGTTCGCCAACGAGGCCGACATCGTTCGCCTGGGCTTCCAGCCAGGGCAGAAGGTCGACATCGTGTCGTTGTGGGGCGATGAGCATGTGCGTCGGGTGGAGGGTTTCACCCTGCTGGCCTTCGACATTCCGGCGGGGCAGGCAGCAGCCTACTACCCCGAGGTGAATCCGCTGGTTCCGCTGGAGAGCATCGGCGACGGCAGCCATACACCAACCTCGAAGTTCATCGCCATCAAGCTCGAGGCGGCACGCGGGGACGGACGCATCATCTGAAAGGCGCGGACCGTCCCGCGCTGACGGCCGACCAGACAACAAAAAGCCCCGGCGTAGTAACCGGGGCTTTTTGTTGTCTCAAGTAACCTAAGACCGACAAAAACGAATAAAGTTTCATAGTAAAATCAGCATGTTAGGAAATTGTGTACAACTCGTGCTACTCGTCGGATTTCCATTGCCAGCCGCTTCGCTGAGCCTCAAATTCCGCCTCGTCATCCCTCTGAGGCTCTCTTGATGAAGAAGTACTCCTCGATTCTGTTGTTGTCTTTTGGTCTGCTCAGCGGCGTTGCCATGGCAGGCGGCACCACCGAGGCCGGCATTGGCGGCGCATTGGGTGGGGTACTGGGCTCGGTGGTCGGCCAGTCCATCGGCGGCAACACCGGCTCGGCCATTGGTGCGGGCCTGGGTGGCGCGGCGGGCAGTGCCGTCGGTGCCGACAAGCGTCAGCGTGGTGAAGCCGCCATTGGTGGTGCCCTGGGCGCGGCGGGCGGTAACGTCGTCGGCCGCCAGGTCGGCGGCAGCACCGGTAGCCTGATCGGCGCAGCCGCAGGTGGCGGTGCCGGCGGTGCGCTGGGCAACTACATGGGCAACAAGGCCGACGAAGACGACCGCCACGACCGCGATCGTGACCGGCGCTACCGCCGTGGCGACGACCGTCGCCATTGGGACAACGGCCATCACTACGGCCATCGCAAGCACAAGCGCCACTGGCGTGACTGATCGGCGTCCATTCACCTACGCCTGATGCCTAAGGCCCCGCCCTCACCCGGCGGGGCCTTTGCATTCCGGCAGGTCGAGGGCTTAAGGGACACCCCGATATGGAGGCAACTAGCCACTAGCTATCATTTCCCACCGCCATCACAACAGGGGACGCAGGGAATGCGCACAAGCCTCGTCGATCCAATACGCCAGCCCGACTTCGGGGAGGCAGAAGGATGACGGACGATACGCGCCCGCCACGCCTCGACCACGCCTGCTTCCAGCGCATCCGACAGCGGGTTTCCCAGGCCACCGGCCTGCAACTGGCTGACGATCGCCAGAACGTGGTCGCCCATCGGCTGCATGCACGCTTGCGGTTACACCGGCTGGCGAGCTTCGAGGCCTACCTTGACCTGATCGATGCACACCCCAGCGAACAGACGCACCTGCTGCACCTGCTCATCGCCCGGGACACCTACTTCTTTCGCGAGCACCGCCACTTCGAACAGTTGCTGCGCTGGCTTCCCACACTTGCTCATCCTGCGCGCCTGTGGAGTGCGGCCTGTGCCAGTGGCGAAGAAGCCTGGAGCCTGGCCATGGTCGCGCAACAAAGCACATCCGCCGGCTGGCAGGTGCTCGCCAGCGACTACGACAGCGCACTGCTGCGACAGGCTGAGGCCGGTGTCTACGACATCGCCCAGGCCCGCTACTTTCCCCATGGCTGGCTGGACCGCCATTGCCTGTGTGGCGCCGACGAAGCAGCCGGTCGTCTACGTATCGCACCGGGCCTGCGCGAACGGGTACGCTTCGAGACAATCAACCTGATCAAGCCATTGCCGACCGATCTGGGCGAGTTCGATGTGATCCTGCTACGCAACCTGCTCGCGGGCTTCGACGCGCGATGCAAGGCCGATGTCCTGCTGCGCCTGATGCCTCACCTGCGTCCGGGCGGACTGCTGATGATCGGCCACAGCGAAAGCATCCACGGCCTGGATCTGCCCCTGCGGCCACTACTGCCGTCGGTGTTCGAACGCCTATGATGAATAGCACTGCCGCATCGAACGGCAGACAAGGACTGGTCGCGCCCCCGCGCGGCAGTGCGCTTGTGGATCGAGCAGGCCTGCCGCCCCCCATCCCTTGCGAAACAGGCCTTGACCCATGCCCTGCCGAATCCTGCTTGCCGACGACTCGCCACTTTTCCGCGCCGGCCTGCGCGCCCTGCTCGAACAGAAGAAGGAATATGCCGTGGTCGGAGACACCAACGACGGCATGAGCGCCGTGGCGCTGGCGGAGAAGCTGCGGCCGGAGATCGTCGTGCTCGACATGAACAGCGATGCGCTGGATTGTCAGCAGGTGTTGCAGGAGCTGTTCATCCGGGTTCCGGCCACACGCGTGCTGATGCTCTCGACCCGCTCGGAACTGGAGCATGTGATGAGTTGCCTGCAACTCGGCGCCCAGGGCTTCCTGCTCAAGAGCGCCACCGTCGCAGAATTCGAGCAGGCCTTGCAGACCTTACGCAGCGGCGGACAGTACCTTTCCTCGACAGTGCTGCCAATGGTCATCGGGCAGGCCCTCAAGCACAGTCGCAAACGTCCGCCCAGCCCCGCACAAGCGCCGCTGACCACGCGTCAGCTGGAAGTCCTGCGCCTGATCGCTCGCGGCGAGAGCACCCGCTCCATCGCCGATGGGCTGGGGCTGAGCATCAAGACCATCGAGGCCCATCGCTCGCAGATCATGCACCGCCTGCAGATCCACGATGTTCCAGGGTTGGTGCTGTTTGCCGTGCGCGAGGGGATCATCCGCCTCAACGATTGAGCGACAGCCCCGCCAGGATCAGTTGCAGGGTTTCCGGCAGCACTGCCGGTTGCCCCGTGCTGCGTTCGATGAACACCTGTACCACAGTGCCCGCCGCACAGGGCTCGACCTCGCCCGGCCGGTACAACGCCAGGCGAAACTCCACTGTGCTGCCAGCAAGCCGGGTTACTCCCAGGCCAACCTCCAGCACATCGGGACACCCGGGCAAGGCATAGAAATCCGCGGCAGAACTGACCACGAACCCGGCCAGCTCACCGTCGCGCAGGTCCAGCTCGGCCTGCTCGACGAGAAATGCCTGAATGGCCGTCTCGAAGAAGGCATGCACCGTGGAACCGCCAAGGTGGCCGTTGTGGTCGTTGTCCTGTGGACGCGTGAGGATGGGGTGGAAATGAGAAAAGGCGCTGCGTTGGATGGTCTCGGTCATGGGGTATCCAAGGCGGGTGGCAGGAAAGGGGAGCTTCCCACATCTGGTCTGGAAAACCATAGCCGCAAACACAGTGCTCGCTCGCCAGACATGAAAAAGCCGCCCCGAAGGGCGGCTTTTCACTGCGGGCAGTACAGCTTACAGCTGCGGGCCAGCGGCCTTGATGGCGTCGGAAACTTCGAACTTCTTGAAGTTTTCGATGAACAGCTTGGCCAGGCCTTTGGCGGCCTCGTCGTAAGCGGCCTTGTCAGCCCAGGTGGCGCGCGGGTTGAGCAGCTCGGTATCGACGCCTGGAACGAACTTCGGTACGTCCAGGTTGATGATGTCCAGGTGCTCGGTTTCAGCACCGACCAGAGCACCGCTCTGGATCGCGGCGATCACGCCACGGGTGGTCGGGATGCTGAAGCGCTTGCCAACACCGTAGCCACCGCCGGTCCAGCCGGTGTTGACCAGGTAAACCTTGGAGTTGAAGCCGTTGATACGCTTGATCAGCAGCTCGGCGTACTCGCCTGCAGGACGGGCGAAGAACGGCGCGCCGAAGCAGGTGGAGAAGGTCGACTTGATGCCGCCGCCCGAACCCATTTCGGTGGAACCGACCAGCGCGGTGTAGCCCGACAGGAAGTGGTAGGCCGCCTGCTCGTTGTTCAGGATCGACACCGGAGGCAGAACGCCGGTCAGGTCGCAGGTCAGGAAGATGACCGCGTTAGGCTCGCCACCCAGGTTGGCTTCGGCACGCTTGGCGACGTGCTCCAGTGGGTAGGCGGCACGGCTGTTCTGGGTCAGGCTGACATTGGTGTAGTCGGCGTGGCCGGCTTCGTCGATGACGACGTTTTCCAGCACCGCGCCATGCTTGATGGCTTTCCAGATGACCGGCTCGTTCTTCTCGGACAGGTCGATGCACTTGGCGTAGCAACCCCCTTCCATGTTGAAGACGACGCCCTCGCCCCAACCGTGCTCGTCGTCACCGATCAGGTAACGGCTTTCGTCGGCGGAGAGGGTGGTCTTGCCAGTACCGGACAGGCCGAAGAACAGGGTCACATCGCCGTCTTCGCCGATGTTGGCCGCGCAGTGCATCGGCAGCACGTCGACTTCCGGCAGCAGGAAGTTCTGTACCGAGAACATGGCCTTCTTCATTTCGCCGGCGTAGCGCATGCCTGCGATCAGCACTTTCTTCTGGGCGAAGTTGAGGATCACGCAACCATCGGAGTTGGTGCCGTCACGCTCTGGAACGCACTCGAAGTTGGCGACGTTGAGGATCTGCCACTGGTCGCGGCCGGCCGGGTTGAACTGGCCTTTTTCCGGATTGATGAACAGGCAACGGCCGAACAGGTTCTGCCAGGCGGTCTGGGTGGTCATCTTCACCGGCAGGTAGTGCTCGGCCGCGGCACCGACATGAACGTAGGAGACGAAGTGTTCCTGGGCGTTGTTGAACGCCTCGACGCGGCCCCACAGGGCATCGAACTTGTCGGCCGGGAACTTGCGGTTGATCGGGCCCCAGGCGATGGCGGCAGAGGTGCTCGGTTCATCGACGATGAAACGGTCAGCGGGCGAACGGCCAGTACGGTGACCGGTTTCCACGACCAGTGCGCCAGTATCGGCCAGCACGCCTTCACCGCGTTGCAGCGCATGTTTTACCAGCTCGTCGACGGTCAGGTCGGTGTACACGGTGTTGTTGGCTTGCGTCATGAGATACCCCATCCGGCCCGAGGCCGAGTGCTCCAAACGTTTTGTAGTGGCCTGTTTCAAACTACTACAGCGAAAAAAGTGGCCGGATTATGCCAGAAACGCCCAAAAAAAGTAGGCCCCTCCTGTCGTAACTGCGCTTTTACGCAATTAGACAGGAGAATCTCCTGTAGTGAAGCGTTTCAGTGGCGAGTTTCTGACGCCTCGTCTGTGCCACCACCCGCAAACAATTGCGCTACATCGCTGGCATCGAAGAAATACCGCTCGTTGCAGAACTGGCAATCGATCTCGACCTGGCCACCGCGTTCCTCGACCAGCACCTTGGCATCCGCCTCGCCGAGGCTGACCAGGGCGTTGCCGGAACGCTCACGCGAGCAGCTGCAGTGGAAGCGCAGCGGCTCGATGTCGAACAGGCGTACGGCGTCCTCGTGGTAAAGGCGGTGCAGGAGGGTTTCGTTGCCTTCGGCCCACTCTTCGGGCTTCAGCGTGCTGGCCATGGCCACCACGTGTTGCCAGCTGTCTTCGCGCTCTTCTTCATCACGCTGGCGGTCGACCGGCAACTGCTGCAGCAGCAGGCCACGGGCCTTGCCCGTCGAGGTGTCGAGCCAGAAGCGCGTGTTGAGCTGCTGGGATTGCACGAAGTAGTTGGTGAAGCATTCGGACAGGTTGGCGCCATCGAGCTCGACGGTGCCCTGGTAGCGCTGACCCTTGACCGGGTCGATGGTCAGCGTGAGGTGGCCATCAGGCATCAGGTCCGCCAGGGTCGCGTCAGCCGCGATCTGCTCGGCCTCGTAACGCGCCATGCCGCGGATGTCGCGCTCGCCCGAGCACTCCACCATCAGCAGCGGGATTGGCCCTTCCGAGCGCGCCTGCAGGATCAGCAGGCCATCGAACTTGAGTGCGCCGACCAGCAGCGAGGTGGCGGCCATCAGCTCACCCAGCAGAGCGGCAACTGGCTGCGGATAAGGGTGACGGGCGAGCACTTCGCTGTAGCTCTTGTCGAGCTCGACCCATTCGCCGCGCACATCGCGCTCTTCGAACAGGAAGCGTTGGGTGAAATCGGTATCCGGTAAATCGCTCATGGTTTTGGCTATCTGAAAATTCTGAAAAGAGTGACAAAATGATTACAGGAGCCTACAAAGGCCCGTGTTAAAGCGCGCACGACGCGCGGAAATTCAGCTGGCAATTGAGGTATTTTATGGATAATCGACCACTGTTCCAAGAAAAGTGGTCCTGGGGACCTCTGGCAGCCTGCACTTTACTGCCGATCGCTCTACTGTGTTTCTGGTTGTGGCCGTTTGGCCAGATCCTGTTCCTGACTTTCGACGAGTGGCTATTCCGTGCACTGAACGGCCCACTGGCAGACAGCACCACCTGGCGCTACATCTGGACCTTGGGCAGCCTGCGCCCCTTCGACATCGTCGTCGGTCTGATCCTGCTCCTGCTGCTGATCAAGGGCGACTGGGTGTTCAAGGCCGTGCAGGTACGGCAGGCATTCTTCGGCTTTTTCGTCAGCCTGCTCCTCTTAGTGGTGGTTCGCGCGCTGTTTTCCAAGTGGGTGGATGCATCCGGATGGCAACATGACAGCCCGTCGATCGTATTCGACGACGCCGTGCGCCTGAGCCACTACTACCCGAACCTTGAAGCCCACTGGGAGCTGAAGGACCGTTCCAGCAAGAGCTTCCCGGGCGATCACGCCTCGGTACTGCTCCTCTGGGCGCTGTTCATGAGTCTGTTCAGTCGCCGGCTGGTGCAGAGCCTGGTGATCTGGGGGCTGGCCGTGCTGTTCATGCTGCCGCGTCTGGTCGCTGGCGCGCACTGGGGGCAGGATGACTACATCGGTGGTCTGGGGATGGCATTACTGGCTCTGGGCTGGACCGTGCATACACCTCTGGCGGCCAAGGCCAGCGCGGCACTGGTGCGCTGGACCTCACCGCTGTTCAGGGTACTCGGCAAGCTGCCGCTGATCGGGCGCATGAGCGTGATGCGTACAGCCTTCTAAGCGCAACTGACGGCGCAGGTCTACTCGAAACTGCCATGCAGTTGGTGGATCTGCCGCCGTTGCTTCTTGTTGGGCCGGCCGTCGGTGGTCACCCCCATCGCCCCGGCCTTGCGCAGTTCGGCGGCTTGCTCGCGGCGCTTCACGCTGTCGGCGGTTTCCTCGTAGAGGGTCTGCGCCTCGGGCGCCCCACGACGCACCACCGACAGCGCCTTGACCACCACGGTCTTCTCGTCGAAACCGGTGCGCAGCACGAACTCGTCACCTACCCGCGGTTCCTTGCCCGGTTTGCAGCGCTCACCACGGCAATGCACCTTGCCGCTCTCGATCGCCGCCTTGGCCAGCGCACGCGTCTTGTAGAAGCGCGCCGCCCACAGCCATTTGTCCAGGCGGACCTTGTCGTCGTCTTCCGCTTTCTGTGCCATCCCTCTACCTCGAATTCTGTCTTTAACGGAACTGTACTACCGTAACTGTCGGATGCAAAAAGTCCGCGCCATGCTTACAGTTCACCACCTCATTCGCAGGGTGTGCTTCGTGAAAACATTTGACCATCTGACAGTGATCGGCCTGCGCGAGTGGATCGCCCTGCCCGACCTCGGTCTCGCCGGGCTTCGGGCCAAGATCGACACCGGCGCCAGCACCTCCAGCCTGCACGCCACCGACATCGAACCCTTCGAGCGCGACGGCCAGTCCTGGGTACGTTTCACCGCGCACCTGGGTTCTGTAGTGCAACTGCGTCATCGCCGCTGCGAAGCGCCTCTGGTGACCATGAAGACCATCAAGAGCTCCAACGGCCATGCCCAGACCCGCTATGTGATCCGAACGCCACTGGCATTGGGCGACCGGGTCTGGGAAGTGGAATTCACCCTGGCTTGCCGCAAGAGCATGCGCTATCGGTTGTTACTTGGATCGAAAGCCTTGGTCCACGGTCAACTGGTCGTCAACCCCGGCCTCAAGTACGTTCAGGACAAACCGGCCTTCCCGGCCACTCTCTCCCCTGTCACAGGTGCTGCATGAAGATCGCCGTGCTTTCGCGCAACCCGCGTCTGTATTCCACCCGCCGCCTGGTCGAGGCCGGCACCCAGCGTGGCCATGAAATGGTCGTGATCGACACCCTGCGCGCCTACATGAACATCGCCAGCCACAAGCCGCAGATCCACTATCGCGGCAAACCGCTGGAAGGTTTCGATGCAGTGATCCCGCGTATCGGCGCCTCGGTGACCTTCTATGGCTGCGCAGTGCTGCGCCAGTTCGAGATGATGGGCGTCTACCCACTCAATGAATCGGTGGCCATCGCACGCTCGCGCGACAAGCTGCGCTCTTTGCAATTGCTGTCACGCCGTGGCATCGGTCTGCCGATCACAGGTTTCGCTCACTCGCCGGATGACATTCCCGACCTGATCCAGATGGTCAATGGTGCACCGCTGGTGATCAAGGTGCTCGAAGGCACCCAGGGCATCGGCGTGGTGCTGTGCGAAACGACCAAGGCTGCCGAGTCGGTCATCGAAGCGTTCATGGGCCTGAAGCAGAACATCATGGTCCAGGAATACATCAAGGAGGCCGGCGGCGCCGACATCCGCTGCTTCGTGGTTGGTGACAAGGTCATCGCCTCGATGAAGCGCCAGGCCAAGCCCGGTGAGTTCCGCTCCAACCTGCACCGCGGTGGAGTGGCCAGCCTGATCAAGATCACCCCCGAGGAACGCATGACGGCCATTCGCGCGGCCAAGGTCATGGGCCTCAGCGTGGCCGGCGTGGATATCCTGCGCTCCAATCATGGCCCGCTGGTGATGGAGGTGAATTCGTCGCCGGGGCTGGAGGGCATCGAAGTCACCACCGGCAAGAACGTTGCCGGGATGATCATCGAACACCTGGAGAAGAACGGCGGACCGAACCAGACCCGGACCAAAGGCAAGGGTTGATTCGAAATCGTGGTGGTCTCTTCGCGGCTTTAGCCACAAAGAGACCACAGAACCTCACACGGCATCGCGCGGCAGCAACAGCCCCAAGGGCAAACGTACCCGCGCCTCGATCCCGCCACCGGAGCGGTTGCGCAACTCGACATTGCCGCCATGCTGGGCGGCGATCCGCTTGACGATCGCCAAGCCCAGCCCGGTGCCCTTGCCCCCACGTGCACGGTCGCCGCGAATGAACGGATTGAAGATGGTCTCCAGTTCCGATTCGTCGATCCCCGTACCCCGGTCGAGCACGCTGAGTACCACGTACGGCGCCCCCTGCTCACCTGACACATAAGCCGCCACCTCGACGCCCTTGCCCGCATGGTGCAGGGCATTACCGATCAGGTTGCCCAGCATGCGCTTGAGCGATACGCGCCGTAGCGGGAAAGGTGGAATAGGCTCCAGGCACAGGCGCACGCGCTCTTCGGGCTGGTTATACGGCGCCACCACCTCGCGAATCAGATAACCCAGGTCGACTTCTTCCACCGGCTCGTCGCGGCCATCGCGAATGAAGGCCAGGAACTGGTCGAGAATGGCGTCCATGTCTTCGATGTCGCGCACCATGTCGTCGCTGAGCTCACTTTCGTTCCCCATCAGCGACAGCGACAGCCGTAGCCGGGTCAATGGCGTACGCAGGTCGTGGGAGACCCCCGCCAGCATGAGCTCGCGCTCGCGCCCTGCCTGCTCGACATCCTCGGCCATCTGGTTGAACGCACGGTACACCTCGGTCATCTCGCTGGGTGTATCGCTGATGGGCAGGCGCACGCTGCGACCCTGCCCGAGCTGGCGGGCAGCGAACACCAGGCGTTTGAGCGGCTGGTTGAGCTGGCGCACGAAGATCCAGGCCGACGCGGTGGACAGCAGGCCGATGGCCAGGAACCAACCGAGCACGTTCCAGATCTTCTGCCCGCGCAACGGGTGCGGATACAACGGCACCTTCAGCCAACCCGGCCCCAGGCTCGGCGCATTGACCCACAGTGCTGGCGGCGCATGGATGCGCAGGCGTACCTCGGTATCCTCGCCCAGCTCAGCCTGCATCTGGCGCTGGTAGATCTCGCTGTACGGCCAGTGCTGCTCACCCTCCGGCACACCCGAGCCGGTCACGCGGATCAGACCGGCCGCCTCGGCGATCTGGTCCCGGTTCTCTTCATCGGCCGCCCAATAGGCACGCAAGGTCAGCGCCACACCGTGGCTGTACTGGCGGTCGACCAGTACGTCCTCGTTCATCAGCAGGTACACCAGCGTCAGCGCCTTGGAAAACAGGACGACGATCAGTACCAGCCACAGGGTGCGGGCGAAGAAGCTTTGCGGAAACCAGAGAGGCGTTTTCATTGGCGACGATTACTGCACGGCGGGAACAAGCAAGGCGGGGACCACAGACGAAAACAGGGCGACCCTTGCGGGCCGCCCTGCCGTGTCATGGCAGCGGTTCATTTACCGGCATTTCCGTCCGGCACGAAGACATAACCCACACCCCAGACCGTCTGGATGTAGCGAGGCTTCGATGGATCGGGCTCGATCATGCGGCGCAGACGCGAGATCTGCACGTCGATGGAGCGCTCCAGGGCGTCCCACTCACGGCCGCGGGCCAGGTTCATCAGTTTGTCGCGGGTCAGCGGTTCGCGAGCATGCATGACCAGAGCCTTGAGCACGGCGAACTCACCGGTGGTGAGCATGTGCACTTCATCGCCGCGCTTGAGTTCGCGGGTGGCCAGCGACAGCTCGTAGTCGCCGAAGGTGACGGTTTCTTCCTCGCTGCCCGGGGCGCCGGGAACGCTCGGAGCCTGGCGCCGCAGCACGGCCTTGACCCGCGCGACCAGCTCGTCCGGGTTGAACGGCTTGGCGAGATAATCGTCAGCGCCCAGCTCAAGGCCCTTGATGCGGCTAAGCTCGTCGCCCTTGGCGGTGAGCATGATGATCGGGATCTGGTTGTTCGCCGCACGCAGGCGGCGGCAGGCGGAGAGGCCGTCTTCACCCGGCAGCATGAGATCGAGCACCACCAGGTTGAACACTTCACGGGCCAGCAGGCGGTCCATCTGCTCGACGTTCGGCACGGCGCGGGCACGGAAGCCCTTGCTGGTGAAGAAACGCTCCAGCAGGCTGCTCAGCCCCGGATCGTCGTCAACGATGAGAATCTTTTCGCCTTCAGCAATGTTTGCGGTGCTGGTCATCAATAACTCCTCTGATATCGCCGCGCATTATGGCGTAGCCATTGCGACGCGTGCCGTGTGCATTGTTAGCAGATTTTTCCCCGGGTGCCACTTCTCGCTCGACACACATGGCTCAGCGCCATCACCGCAAGCCGGACACGATGGGTATAATGCGCGGCTTTCATCCAGTGCCGCCGGGCCTGAACCCCCACTGCGGCCTTAGTATTCACTATTTGTCAGGTGGTTCTCATGGACAGCATCAACAGCCGTATCGCCGAGGAACTGGGCGTGCGCCCACAACAGGTCGAGGCGGCCGTGGGCCTGTTGGACGAAGGCTCGACGGTGCCCTTCATCGCCCGTTACCGCAAGGAAGTGACCGGCAGCCTGGACGATACGCAACTGCGCCACCTGGAAGAGCGCCTGCGTTACCTGCGTGAACTCGACGAGCGCCGCGCCAGCATCCTGGCCAGCATCGAGGAGCAGGGCAAGCTGACCCCGGAACTGGCCCGCGAGATCAAGCTCGCCGACACCAAGACCCGCCTCGAAGACCTTTACCTGCCTTACAAGCAAAAGCGCCGCACCAAGGGCCAGATCGCCCTGGAAGCCGGCCTGGGCGAACTGGCCGACGGCCTGTTCGACGACCCGCAGCGCGACCCTGAAAGCGAAGCCGCGCGCTTCGTCGACGCCGACAAGGGCGTCGCCGACGTCAAGGCCGCCCTCGAAGGCGCCAAGTACATCCTCATGGAGCGCTTCGCCGAAGACGCCGCCCTGCTCGACAAACTGCGCGGTTTCCTCAAGCAGGAGGCAGTGCTCACCGCGCGCGTGGTGCCGGGCAAGGAAGAGGAAGGCGCCAAGTTCCGCGACTACTTCGCCCACGACGAACTGCTGCGCAACGCCCCGTCGCACCGCGCCCTGGCGATCTTCCGCGGTCGCAACGAAGGCGTACTGAGCGCCTCGCTCAAGGTCGGCGAGGAACTACCGGGCACCCTGCACCCGTGCGAGCTGATGATCGCCAGCCACGTTGGTATCGAGAACCGCGGCCGCCCGGCCGACAAATGGCTGGGCGAGGTGGTGCGCTGGACCTGGAAGGTCAAGCTCTACACCCACCTGGAAACCGACCTGTTCGGCGAGCTGCGCGACAACGCCGAAAGCGAGGCGATCAACGTCTTCGCCCATAACCTGCACGACTTGCTGTTGGCCGCCCCCGCCGGCCCGCGTGCCACCCTGGGCTTCGACCCGGGCCTGCGCACTGGCTGCAAGGTCGCGGTAGTCGATGCCACCGGCAAGCTGCTGGATTACACCACCGTCTACCCGCATGCACCGAAAAACGACTGGGACCGCACCCTCGCCGTACTGGCGGCCCTGTGCGCCAAGCATTCGGTGGAGCTGATCGCCATCGGCAACGGCACCGCCAGCCGCGAAAGCGACAAACTGATCGCTGACCTGGTGAAAAAATATCCGGCACTGCAGATCACCAAGATCATGGTCTCCGAGGCGGGCGCCTCGGTGTATTCAGCGTCCGAACTGGCTGCCCGCGAATTCCCCGATCTCGACGTCTCGATCCGCGGCGCGGTGTCGATTGCCCGTCGCCTGCAGGACCCGCTGGCCGAACTGGTGAAGATCGATCCGAAGTCCATCGGGGTAGGCCAGTACCAGCACGATGTGTCGCAGGTGAAACTGGCGCGCGGCCTGGACGCTGTGGTCGAGGACTGCGTGAACGCCGTGGGCGTGGACGTCAACACCGCCTCGGTGGCCTTGCTGACCCGCATCTCCGGCCTCAATGCGACGCTGGCGCAGAACATCGTCGCCCACCGCGACGCCAACGGCCCGTTCGCCACCCGGGCGGCACTGAAGAAAGTCAGCCGCCTCGGCGAGAAGACCTTCGAGCAGGCCGCAGGCTTCCTGCGCGTGATGAACGGTGACAACCCGCTGGACGCCTCTGCCGTGCACCCCGAGGCCTACCCGCTGGTACAACGCATCGCCGCCGACACCGACCGCGATATCCGCTCGCTGATCGGCGACAGCAGCTTCCTCAAGCGCCTCGACCCAAAGAAATTCACCGACGAATCCTTCGGCCTGCCGACCGTCACCGACATCCTCCAGGAGCTGGACAAGCCCGGCCGCGACCCGCGCCCTGAGTTCAAGACCGCGACCTTCCAGGATGGCGTCGAGGACCTCAAGGACCTGGAGCCCGGCATGATCCTCGAAGGCGTGGTGACCAACGTCACCAACTTCGGCGCCTTCGTCGACATCGGCGTGCACCAGGATGGCCTGGTGCACATCTCGGCGCTGTCGGAGAAGTTCGTCAAGGATCCGCGCGAAGCGGTCAAGGCCGGCGACGTGGTCAAGGTCAAGGTCATGGAAGTGGACATCCCGCGCAAGCGCGTAGGCCTGTCCATGCGCATGAGCGATACCCCAGGCGAGAAGGTCGAAGGCAACCGTGGCGGCCCACGCGGCAACGGCGGCAACCGTTCGCAACAGGCACCACGCCCGCGCGAAACCGCCACCGCCGCGCCGGCCAACAACGCCATGGCCGCGCTGTTCGCCAACGCCAAGCAGTTGAAGAAGAAGTGATGGACGTCCCGAAGGAATACGTCGAAAGCGCCTTCAGCCAGCTCCTGGGCTGCCGCCTGCAGCGCCTGGACACAGGCGTTGCCGAGGTGGCACTGGCGCTGGAACCACACCTGCGCAACCGTGGCCAGAAACTGCACGGCGGGGCGATCTTCAGCCTGGTGGACATCGCCATGGGCCTGGCCTGCTCGGCCAGCCATGGCTTCGACCAGCAAAGCGTGACCATCGAATGCAAGATCAACTACATGCGCGCTGTCAGCGACGGCGAAGTGCTGTGCACCGCCCGGGTAATACACGCCGGGCGGCGCACGCTGGTGGTCGACGCCGACGTGCTCCAGGGCGACAAGCTGGTGGCCAAGGCACAGGGAACCTTCGCGGTTCTCTAGCTGCCCGAGTGATAACTGCGGTATTTTTGCCGGTATTGGTCGGACGCTGTCACTGACCCTATCGCGGGACAAGCCCGCTCCCACAGGTGCCTCGGTGCTTTTGTGGGAGCGGGCTTGTCACGCGATGGGTTCGGCAAGGCCCCGAAGTATCTGCGCTACCAGCACCGGAACCGCGTAAACCAGGCGACAACGCCAGTTCCTTTGTCCCTACCCTTGTAGACCGTCATTTCTACCCCCATATTGGGGCGACTGACGCGTGAAGGAATCCATCTTGAGCGACCTCCTCAATCGCCGCCTGAGCTTGCTCGGCGCCAATCTCTCCCTGCTCAAGCAGTGCCTGCACGGCATTGAGCGCGAATGCCTGCGAGTGACCGACGAAGGTCGGCTGGCCCAGACCCCACACCCCGAAGCCCTGGGTTCGGCACTGACCAACGAGCAGATCACCACCGATTACTCCGAATCGCTGCTGGAGTTCATCACCCCGGCCCTGCCTGACCCGGCCAAGGTGCTCGAGAACCTCGAGGAGATCCACCGCTTCGTCTACACCAAGCTCGGCGACGAATACCTGTGGAGCCCGTCGATGCCGTGTGCGCTGCCCGCCGAGGAAGACATTCCGATCGCCGAGTACGGCAGCTCCAACATCGGCAAGCTCAAGCACGTGTACCGCAAGGGCCTAGCCCTGCGCTACGGCCGCACCATGCAGTGCATCGCCGGCATCCACTACAACTTCTCGTTGCCCGAGGCCCTCTGGCCCTTGCTGCGTGAAGCCGAAGGCAGCGAACAGGACGATCGTGACTATCAGTCGTCGGCCTACATCGCGCTGATCCGCAACTTCCGCCGCTACAGCTGGCTGCTGATGTACCTGTTCGGCGCCTCGCCAGCGCTGGACAAAGGCTTCCTGCGCGGCCGCCCGCACCAGCTCGAAGAGCTGGACGCCGACACCCTCTACCTGCCCTACGCCACCAGCCTGCGCATGAGCGACCTGGGATACCAGAGCAACGCCCAGGCAGGCCTGACGCCCTGCTACAACAACCTGTCCAGCTATACCGACAGCCTGCGCAAGGCCGTTGGCACGCCTTATCCGCCCTACGTCGAGGTGGGTACGCACAAGGACGGCGAATGGGTGCAGTTGAACACCAACATCCTGCAGATCGAGAACGAGTACTACTCGAACATTCGCCCCAAGCGCGTGACCTACACCGGCGAACGTCCGATCCAGGCCTTGATCTCGCGCGGCGTGCAGTATGTCGAGGTGCGTTGCCTGGACATCAACCCGTTCCTGCCGGTGGGCATCGACCTCACCGAGGCGCGCTTCCTCGACGCCTTCCTGCTGTTCTGCGCGCTTGATGAGAGCCCGTCGCTGGACAACGGCGAATGCGGCCAGTGCACCAGCAACTTCCTCACCGTGGTCAAGGAGGGGCGCCGCCCAGGCCTGGAGCTGCAGCGCGATGGCCAGCCGGTCACACTGCGCGAATGGGCCAGCGAGCTGATCGCCCGCATCGGCCAGCTGGCCGGACTGCTTGACCAGGCCCAAGGTGGCGACGACCACGCCAAGGCCCTGGAGGCGCAGCAAGCCAAGGTCGACGACCCTGAGCTGACACCTTCTGCACAGGTCCTGGCGCGCATGACCGAGCACGACGAAAGCTTCGTCGCATTCTCGCTGCGCCAGAGCAAGCTGCACGCCGAAACCTTCCGCGAGCAAGCGCTGCCTGGCGAGCGCCAGCAAGCCTTCGAAACCCTCGCCCGTGATTCGCTGGCCGAACAGTCGCGTCTGGAGCAGCAGGAAGTCGGCGACTTCGACCTGTTCGTCGGTGCCTACCAGGCCAGCATCCTGGCGATCAGCAACTGATGAGCCGCACGCCCTCGCCGCGCAAGCCCCGCGCCAGTAGCCAGGCCAGGATCGAAGCGATCCTGGCGGCCGCCCGCGAGCTGCTGGCAGGCGAAGGTGTGGCGGGGCTGTCGATCTACAGCGTGGCCGAACGGGCGCAGATCCCTCCGTCCTCGGTCTATCACTTCTTCGCCAGCGTTCCGGCGTTGCTCGAAGCTCTGACCGCAGATGTGCACCGCGCTTTTCGCGAGGCGCTGAGCGCGCCGATCGACGCCCACGCCTTCAGCACCTGGCAGGGCTTGTCACGCCTGGTCGAGCAGCGCACGCTGGAGATCTACCGCCAGGACACCGCCGCCCGGCAGTTGATCCTTGCCCAGCATGGGCTGAATGAAGTGGCGCAAGCCGACCGCCAGCACGACCTGGAGCTCGGCAAGCTGATGCACAGCTTGTTCGACCGGCATTTCCAGTTACCCAGCATGCCCACCGACGTGGATGTGTTTGCCTTGGCGATGGAACTGAGCGACCGGGTCTATGCCCGGTCGATGCAGTTGCACGAACAGATCACGCCGCGCATGGCGGAGGAAGGGATGCGGGTCTTCGAAGCGTATCTGGGGCTTTACCTGCCGCCTTTCCTGGCCAGACGCCCAAACTGAAACCTTCGCGGGCAAGCCCGCTCCTACGGGGAACCGTGGGAGCGGGCTTGCCCGCGAAGGCCTTTACAAGGGCCTGGGAGTCGAACGCCATCACAGCTTGGCGATAGACACCTCGGTCGATTTCACGAAGGCAATCACTTCACTGCCAACCTGCAGTTCCAGCTCGCGCACGGAACGGGTGGTGATCACCGAAGTGACGATGCCGGAGGCGGTCTGCACGTCGATTTCCGACAATACCGGGCCTTCGAGGATTTCTTTGACGGTGCCTTTGAACTGGTTACGGACGTTGATCGCTTTGATGGTCATGGCTTGATTCCTTTGGTTGGCTTCGCAGATTCAGTGGGCCCAACGCAGTTGCGTGGGCAAAGGGGCTACAGGCTCCGGCTCGGGCGGGGTGCCAGGGACGGACAGAACACGGTTGAGCACTTCGCTTTCCAGCGCAGCCAGGCGGTGCGAACCACGCGCCCGCGGCCTTGCCAGGTCGACGGTAAGGTCCAGGCCGACCTCGCCGTCCTCGATCAGGATCACCCGGTCGGCCACGGCGACGGCTTCGTTGACGTCGTGGGTGACCAGCAGAACGGTGAAGCCGTGTTCGCGCCACAGGCGCTCGATCAGTTGCTGCATTTCGATCCGGGTCAGGGCATCCAGCGCACCCAGCGGCTCGTCGAGCAGCAGCAGGCGCGGCTGGTGGATCAGCGCTCGGGCCAGGGCCACGCGCTGCTTTTGTCCGCCGGACAGCGCAGCAGGCCATTCGTTGGCTCGATCGGCCAGGCCGACCTCCTCCAGCGCTTGCACCGCGCGCGGCCGCCAGTCACCGGACAAGCCCAGGCCGACGTTGTCGATAACCTTCTTCCAGGGCAGCAGACGGGCGTCCTGGAACATCAGGCGGGTTTCCTCGCGCGCATCGACCAGCGGCGCAGCACCGGCCAGCAGATCACCGGCACTGGGTTGGTCCAGACCGGCCAGCAAGCGCAGCAAGGTGCTCTTGCCGCAGCCGGAGCGGCCGACGATGGCGACGAACTGACCGGCCGGGATGTGCAGGTCGATACCGCGCAGCACTTCACGCTTGCCGAACGTCTTGCGCAGGCCGTTGGCGGCCAGCGGGATGCCACGCAGCAGGCGCGGCGGTTGTTCCTTGAGCACGGTCATGCGCCCTCCTTCTTCGCCACCTGGTAGGCGGGGTGCCAGCGCAGCCAGACACGCTCCAGACCACGGGCGGCGAGGTCGGCGAGCTTGCCGAGCACGGCGTACATGACAATGGCCAGCACCACCACGTCGGTTTGCAGGAATTCACGGGCGTTCATCGCCAGGTAACCGATGCCGGCATTGGCCGAGATGGTCTCGGCAACGATGAGGGTCAGCCACATGAAGCCCAGGGCGAAGCGCACACCGACCAGGATCGACGGCAACGCACCGGGCAGGATCACCTGGCGGAACAGCGAGAAACCGGACAGGCCATAGCTGCGCGCCATTTCCACCAGCGCCGGGTCGACATTACGGATACCGTGGTAGGTGTTCAGGTAGATCGGGAACAGCGTGCCCAGCGCGACCAGGAAGATCTTCGCCGACTCGTCGATGCCGAACCACAGGATCACCAGCGGGATCAGCGCCAGGTGCGGCACGTTGCGGATCATCTGCACCGAGCTGTCGAGCAGGCGTTCGCCCCAGTTCGAAAGGCCGGTTATGAAGCCCAGCAACAGGCCGATGCTGCCGCCAATCAGAAAGCCCAAGCCGGCGCGCCAGCCGCTGATCGCCAGGTGCGTCCAGATCTCGCCGCTGCGCACCAGCTCGACACCGGCGCTGACCACCGCGCTCGGTGCCGGCAGGATGCGCGTGGACAACCATCCAGCGCTGACCGCCAGCTGCCACACCGCCAGCAGCAGCACGGGCAAGGCCCATGGCGCCAGGCGCTGTGTCAGGGTGGAAGAAGTTGCACGACTCATGGCCTGACCCTCAGCTCTGCGACACGGACTTGGGCAGGATGTCGTTGGCGACCATTTCACCGAACGGGCTCACATAGCCCCCGGTCTTGGCCTGCTCCGGGCGCTGCACGTCCAGGTGCGGGAACAGCAGCTCGGCGACGCGATAGGACTCTTCCAGGTGCGGATAACCGGAGAAGATGAAGGTATCGATGCCCAGGTCGGCGTATTCCTTGACGCGTGCCGCGACCGTCGGGCCATCGCCCACCAGTGCGGTACCGGCGCCGCCTCGCACCAGGCCGACGCCCGCCCACAGGTTGGGGCTGACTTCGAGCTTGTCGCGGTTGCCGTTGTGCAGGGCTGCCATGCGTTGCTGGCCAACCGAATCGAAGCGCGCCAGCGAGGCCTGGGCGCGGGCAATGGTGTCGTCGTCCAGGTGCGAAATCAGGCGATCGGCGGCGGCCCAGGCTTCTTCGTTGGTTTCCCGCACGATCACGTGCAGGCGGATACCGAAGCGCACCTCGCGGCCTTGCGCAGCGGCTTTCTCACGCACTGCGGCAATCTTCTCCGCTACGGCAGCCGGTGGCTCACCCCAGGTCAGGTACAGCTCGACCTGCTCGGCGGCCAGATCCTGTGCGGCCTCGGACGAACCGCCGAAATACAGCGGCGGACGCGGCTGCTGGATCGGCGGATAGAGCAGCTTGGCGCCCTTTACCTGGATGTGCTTGCCGTCATAGTCGACCACTTCGCCTTCCAGCACCTTGCGCCAGATGCGGGTGAACTCGACCGAGGCTTCGTAGCGCTCCTCGTGATTCAGGTGCAGGCCGTCACCGGCCAGCTCGTCCGGATCGCCACCGGTCACCAGGTTGAACAGCGCACGGCCGTTGGACAGGCGATCCAGGGTCGCTGCCTGGCGAGCGGCCACGGTCGGCGAAATGATGCCCGGGCGCAGCGCAACCAGGAACTTCAGGTTCTGGGTCACCGGAATCAGTGATGCCGCAACCAGCCAGGAGTCCTCGCAGGAGCGACCGGTAGGGATCAGCACGCCACCGAAACCCAGGCGATCGGCCGCCTGGGCGACCTGGGTCAGGTAGCCGTGATCGACGGCGCGTGCGCCTTCGGTGGTACCCAGGTACTTGCCGTCACCGTGGGTGGGGAGGAACCAGAAAATGTTAAGGCTCATTGGAGTTGTCTCCTCAAGGGTGGCTCAAGCCGCAGCGATGCTGCGGCGCAGGCGAATCGTTCAAGGTGCGCTGGCGACCTTGGCCGGTGGGGTCCAGATCACGTCCTTGATGCTCAAGGGCTTGGGAATCAGCTTCAGAGCCTGGAAGGTGTCGGCGATCTTCTGTTGCGCGGCGATCACTTCGGGCGTCAGCGGCGCAGCGCCGTAGCCCTGGCGCTTGACCGAGGTCAGGGTGATGTCGGCCGGCAGGCCGAGCAGCGGCGCGACCTGGTCGGTCACTTGCTGCGGGTTGGCCTGGGACCACTCACCCACGGCGCGCACCTCGTCGATCAGGGCGCTGATCACCGCCGGGTGCTGGGTCGCGTAGCTGCGGGTGGCCAGGTAGAACTGGTGGTTGTCGACCAGGTCCTTGCCATCACGCAGGGTACGGGCCTGCAACTGCTGTTCGGCGGCAGCCTGGTACGGGTCCCAGATCACCCAGGCATCGACGCTGCCACGCTCGAAGGCGGCGCGGGCATCGGCAGGCGGCAGGTACACGGGCTGGATGTCGCTGTATTTCAGGCCGGCGTCCTCAAGGGCGCGGACCAGCAGGTAGTGCACGTTGGAGCCTTTGTTCAGCGCGACTTTCTTGCCTTTGAGCTCCTTCACCGACTGGATCGGCGAGCCCTTGGGCACGAGGATCGCCTCGCTGTGCGGCGCAGGCGGCTCATAGGCCACGTAGAGCAGGTCGGCACCGGCGGCCTGGGCGAAGACGGGTGGCGTTTCGCCGGTGACACCGAAATCGATCGAGCCGACGTTCAGCCCTTCGAGGAGCTGCGGGCCACCGGGGAACTCGGTCCACTGCACGTCGATGCCCTGTTCCTTCAGGCGCTTTTCCAGCGAGCCCTTGGCCTTGAGCAGCACCAGGGTGCCGTATTTCTGGTAACCGATGCGCAGGCTCTCGGCCTGGGCTTGGGTGATGGCGCCGAAGGACACAGCCGCCGCAAACAGGGCGACCAGACCACGACGCAAGAAGACTGTGCGCATGGCGCTCTCCTGTGCGAATGAGGTTCGGGTTGCACCTGCTTGCCTCGTTGTCGGGCGAGTAAGGTGGAAAAACGGTGACGCATGTGCGGGGTCGTTCAGATGCTCCAGCGAGCACTGATCAGGCGTTCGTTGAGTACACCTGGAGCGACCGGCTTGGGCCGACGCGCCAGGGCACTGTGGAAGGTTTCCAGCGAGTCCAGCAGGCGGCCCTCCAGGGCCTCGGCCAACTGTGCCGGGCGATTGCCTTCGGCGTAAGCGACCTGGCTGTCGTCGGCGAAGATCCCTTGAAGGGTCTCCTGCGCCTTGAGTGCCGACAGCACAGGCTTCAATGCGTAATCCACCGCCAGCATGTGGGCGATGCTGCCGCCGGTCGCGATCGGCAGGACCACCTTGTGTTCCAGCGCGCGCTCGGGCAGCAGGTCGAGCAACGTCTTCAGGGCCCCGGCGAACGATGCCTTGTACACCGGGGTCGACACCACCAGCCCATCAGCCTGGGCTACCAGTTGCTGGAAGTGCTGCACCTGCGGGCTGTCGAAACGTGCGTGGAGCAGGTCCTCTGCCGGAAACTCGCGCACCTGGAAGGTCACCACCTCCACACCACGATCCTGCAACCACTGGCGCGAACGCTCGAGCAGCACGCCGGAGCGTGAACGGGTACTGGGGCTACCACCTATCGAAACAACCAGCATTGCAGCGCTTCCTTCAATTCGGTTCCGGGGTGTGGCCCGTGTGAATGACTCCGACATTAGCAGCTCGCCACATATATCTAGAAATCATATTTTTTCATTTGTTTATTCGTTATGGAGATATAGCTTTTCACCCTGAAGCGCGCCCTCTCATTCGCTTCACGGGCAAGCCTGCCCGCACGAAGAGCAGGCATAAAAAAGGGCCGTCGAAACGGCCCGAAATCCCTGCTATGGCTAAGAGCAATGCAACGAGGATTCAACGATTGGGTTGCGGGGTGAGGCGCAGATAGGGTTTGACTGCCCGATAACCTTTCGGGAAGCGCTGCTTGATCTCGTCCTCATCCTTCAGCGAAGGCACGATCACTACCTCGTCGCCGTCCTGCCAGTTACCCGGGGTGGCGACCTTGTAGTTG
>NZ_JAYFUI010000079.1:0-27815 GCF_034961125.1 Pseudomonas machongensis
TGGGGGCGGTTTGTGCTATGCCGTGCAATAGATCTCACTGATGTCCATCAGTGTTGTTGCTTTTTGTCGTAGTCTTTTCCTTCTCAAGCGTTTTGATCATCTTCAAATGCGTCGCAATAGCCGCTAGGCTCGCAACAATCCGTATCGCCGTGATCTTCCAACCAGAACGAGTCGGCCATGACAGATTTGTCCCGTACGCATGGAGTCGCCAGCCAGGCCCTTGGTCTGCTGGACGGGCGTTTCTTCCGGCCACCGCTGCCGGACGGGCATGTGCTGCGCGCGCGCTTGTGCCAGCGTCTCGAAGCGGGGCTGGGTGGGCGGCTGCTGCTGGTCAACGCACCGGCGGGGTTCGGCAAGAGTTCGCTGGCCATCGAGTTCTGCCAACAGTTGCCCAGCCACTGGCGCAGCCTCTGGTTGGGCCTGAGCCAGCGCGACGCCGACCCCGGTCGTTTCCTCGAGCGTCTGCTCGAAGGCTTGCAGCAGTTCTGCCCGGCATTGGGCGGTCAGGCCATGGGGCTGCTGAAGATGCGCCAGCGCCATCAGCCGTTCGCCTTCGAGGAGTGGCTCGACAGTCTGCTCGACGAGCTGGCGCTCTACCTGAACGCCGACACGCCGCTGCTGCTGGTGCTGGATGACTACCATCTTGCCCAGGGGCCGGTTCTCGATCGCTGCCTGCAGTTCTTCCTCAACCATTTGCCGCCGGGCCTGGCCTTGCTGGTCACCAGCCGCCAGCGCCCTGATTGGCATCTGGCGCGGCTGCGCCTGTCGCGCCAGTTGACTGAGCTCAACGAACAAGACCTGCGCCTGACCTCCGATGAAGCCCTTGCCGTGATTGGCCGCCAGCCCACCGGCCTGCGTGGCCAGGCGCTGGACAACCTGATCCAGCGCAGCGATGGCTGGGTCGCCGGGTTGCGTTTCTGGCAGCTGGCGACCAGCGAGTCGGGCGAGGACCATGCCTTGCCCCAGGCGCTGCACGGTGGCGAAGGGCTGATCCGCGATTACCTGCTCGAAGAGGTCATCGAGATCCTCCCGGCAGAAGTCCAGGCTTTCCTCTACGACACCGCCTGCCAGGAGCGCTTCTGCACTGAACTGTGCGACGCCCTGCGCGAGCGCGAGGACAGCGCGGCGATCCTGCGCTACTTGCAGGCTCACCAGGTGTTCCTGGTGCCGCTGGATGAGCACGGCCGGTGGTTCCGTTATCACCACCTGTTCTCCGACCTGCTGCGCAGTCGCCAGGCCAGCGAGCCTTCGGCGGCGCTGCATCTGCGTGCCTGCCGCTGGTTCGAGCGCCAGGGGCTGCTCGACGAAGCGGTGGAGCAGGCCTTGCGTGCGGGTTCTCTGGATGTGGCCGCCGATCTGGTGCAGAGCCTTTCCGAAGAGCAGCTGTTGGCCGAACAGAACGTCGGCATGCTGCTGCGCTGGAAGATGGACCTGCCAGACAGCCTGCTGATCAGCACGCCACGCCTGATCGTGCTGTACAGCTGGGCACTGGGCCTGGCCTGCCAGCTGGATGCTGCCGAAGAACTGGCGGCCTATCTCAGCCGTTTCCTGCCAGCGCCGTCGGCGACCGCTCAGAAGTCCATGCTCGCCCAGTGGCTGGCGCTCAGCGGCGTGATCGCACGCGGCCGCGGCGATCGCGAGCGTACGCTGGCCTACTGCGAGGAAGCCCTGCAGAGCCTGCCCTGCAAGCGCTATGGCCAGCGTCTGGTGTGCCTGTCGACGCTGTCCAACCTGGCCATTGCCGACGGTGACTTCTGGCGGGCGCGGGGTTGGAACCGTGAGGCGCTGGAGTTGGCCCAGCGTGTTGGCAATCCGTTGTTCGAGGCCCTGGCCCATTA
Source organism: Pseudomonas machongensis (assembly GCF_034961125.1). Classification (NCBI taxonomy): domain Bacteria; kingdom Pseudomonadati; phylum Pseudomonadota; class Gammaproteobacteria; order Pseudomonadales; family Pseudomonadaceae; genus Pseudomonas; species Pseudomonas machongensis. Next base: position 1,839 of record NZ_JAYFUI010000079.1, read on the forward strand.
CGATCGCGCCAGGGTGTTGCACGCCCGGGGCGAAGTGTTGCGCGCCCTGGACGAGGTGCGTCAGGGGTTGCAGCGTCTGCAGGGGTTGTCGGGGCAGCGCCTGTACGCCGTGCGCGCCCGGTTGATTCTCTACGAAGGCTACCTGTATGCCTCGCGCCTGCAACCAGGCCAGGGGCGGGCGCGGTTGCGCGCCGGGCTGAGCGAAGCACGGGCCTGCCGTGATATCAGCGTGCTGATCGGCCATTGCGTGATCGCCTCGCTGGAGGGGCGCGACGGGCGCTTCGCCGAGGCCTTTGCGGAGCTCGCCGAGGCCGAGCGGTTGATGCATATCTGGGACGTGCCACCGATCTTCTATCTGGCCATGATCACGCTGGTGAAGTGCGAGCTCTGGCTGGCCCAGGGCCGCACCGACCTTGCCGAGTCCTGGCTGCTGCGCCTGGGGCAGACCTACGGCGGCGAGCAACCGGCCGCGGCACCGGAATTTCATCCATTGCTGCCACTGCACATCGAGCTTCAACAAGCGTTGCTGGAACGTACCCTGGCACGACCGGAGCCTGCCGAGCAGCGCTTGCGGGCGCTGGTCGCGCAGGGGCAGGCCAGTGGTGGAATGATGCTGGCGGTCAGCGCGCTCTGCCAGTTGGTTGAGCTATTGCTGGCGCAGGGGCGCGAACAGGAAGCGGGCAAGTTGCTGGGCAAAGCGCTTGAGGCCGCGCGTGGCGGTGCCTTGCATGCTTTCCAGCGGCTGCTGGAGGAACGCCCGATATGGTTGCGCGAGCAGCTCGCCGCCAGCCCCGTGTGCCCGGTCCAGGCCGAACTGCTGGCACGCCTGCCGCAGACCCAGCCTGTTACCGTGGCCAGCAATGAGGCGCTCAGCGGCCGTGAGCTGGCGGTACTGGAACTGATCGCCCAAGGCTGCTCCAACCAGGAGATCAGTGAGCGCTTGTTCATCTCCCTGCACACCGTCAAGACCCACGCCAGCCATATCAACAGCAAGCTAGGCGTGGAGCGCCGCACGCAAGCCGTGGCACGGGCCAAATCGCTTGGCCTGCTGGTCTAGAAAGCGCCTTGCAGTTAAAATGATGGCTAGTTGACATTATCTTGTCATGCGCTGACTTCCCAGTCTCATCTTTCCCGCCGCCCGGCCGATACAGCATTCGCCGGGCACAGTCGCCGCAGGTCTTTTTCCACCTCTTCTCAATACAGGTCGTGTTGATGCTGCAGTATGGGCAAAAAAGCTTTCTGATCGTCGACGACTTCACCGACTTTCGCACCTCGACGCGCTCCATGCTGCGCGAGCTGGGTGTGCGCGACGTGGATACCGCCGACAGTGGCGAGCAGGCCCTGCGGATGTGCGCGCAGAAGCGCTATGACTTCATTCTCCAGGACTTCCACCTGGGCGATGGCAAGAAGAATGGCCAGCAGGTGCTCGAGGACCTGCTGCTGGACAAGCTCATCAGCCATGAATGCGTGTTCATCATGGTCACTGCCGAAAGCAGCCAGTCGATCGTCCTCAGTGCCATCGAGCATGAACCTGACGCCTATCTGACCAAGCCGTTCAACCGCCTGGGCCTGGCCCAGCGGCTGGAAAAGCTGGTGCAGCGCAAGACCCTGCTCAAGCCGATCCTCCAGGCGCTGGACCGCGGGCGCCCGGCCGAGGTGCTGGCGGCTTGCGCCGAGCTGTGCAAGCAGGATCCGCGTTTCGCGCCGTTGTGCCTGCGCTACCGGGCCGATGCGTTGCGCGACCTCAATCGCTTCGACGACCTGGAAAAGTTTCTTACCAACATTCTTGCCAGCCGCCCGCAGCCTTGGGTGTATGCGGCGCTGGGCAGCCTGATGCACAAGCGTGGCCAGTACGAACAGGCCCAGGGCGTCTATGAGCAAGCGCTCAAAGCGTTCCCGATCATGCCTGGGCTGTACGACGGGCTGGCCGAAGTGCTGGTGGCCAAGGGCGACAACAAGCGCGCCCAGCACATGCTCGAAGAGGCGGTGCGCCTATCGCCGCTTGCGGTGCGTCGCCAAGCCGCGCTGGGCAAGCTGGCGCTGGACAACGAAGACTACGAAGGCGCCTCCAAGGCATACCGGCATGCCGTCAGTCAGGGGCAGAGCTCGCGTTACAAGAGCGCCGAGAGCAACCTGGGCCTGGTCCAGGCGCTGATGAACAAGAACGCCGGCAACGGTCTGGATGCGCGTACGCGGGTCGAGATCAATACCGTGCTCAGCGAAGTCGCCAAGGAAAACACCGAGGACCAGGGCCTGCAGGTGCGCGCCCGGCTGATGAAGGCTGCCAGCCTGCAGCAGGCCGGCGATGCGGAAACCGCGGCCAAGCTCACCGAGCAGGCCATGCAGCGCCTGGACAAGATGGACCAGTTCTTCTCGGTCGATGCCGCGCTGACCGTGGCCAGGCAGCTCAAGGAGCTGGGCCAGGAGTCGGCCGGGACTTCGATCCTCAAGGGCTGCGTGGAAACCTATGGCGATGACCCGAAAGTGATGCAGAGTGTGGCCAAGGTGACTGACGATCCGAGCGTGCTTGGCGCTGTCACCGAAGCCGTGGATCTCAACCGCCAGGGAGTACGCAGTTACCAGGGCGGCCAGTTGAACGAGGCTCTGGAGATGTTCCGCAAGGCCCTGTCGTTGCAACCGAAGAACATCAGTATCGCCCTCAATACCGCCCAGGCGCTGCTGCGTATCGGCGGCGAAAGTCCGTCGGAGTCGCTTATGCAGGAATGTCGCAACTGCCTTAACCGCGTGGCCGGCATCCCCGCCAGCGACAACCGCTTCGACCGCTACCGCAAGCTGCACGTGCGAGTGTTCGGCGCATGAGCCGCGATGAGCAGGGGTTGGATTTTTCCACGGTGATCGCCTCCACCGTGCATGACATGAAGAACTCGCTTTCGGCCCTGATCCAGGCCCACGACCAGTGGCTGGCGCGTTTGCCCGAACAGTCCCGCAGTGGCAGCGAACAAGGGGTGATGGAGCACGAGTTCCGCCACCTCAACGGTATGCTGGTGCAGTTGCTGGGGTTGTACAAGCTGGGCATCAACCAGTTGCCGATCTGCCCCGACTACCACGAGCTCGAGGATTTCGTCGAAGCCCAACTGGCCGCGCAGCAGGAAGTCATCCGCCACCGCGACGTGCTGGCGACCTGGCGCATCGACACCGAAAGCCCGCTGGGCTTCTTCGACCGTGAACTGGTCGCCTCGGTGGTCGCCAACGTGCTGACCAACGCCATTCGCTATGCCGGGCACACGCTGCTGATCAGCGTCGAAGAGGAGGGCGAGCAGGTGGTGATCAGCGTCAACGATGATGGCGCCGGTTATCCACAGCGCTTGCTCGAGCGTCAGCAGGACTACGTGCAGGGCATCGACCAGCAGAGCGGCAGCACCGGCCTTGGCCTGTACTTCGCCGCCAGGATTGCCGCCCTGCACGAGCGCAACGGCGTGCGCGGGCGGATCGAAATCGCCAACGGTGGTGCGCTGGGGGGCGGGTTGTTCAGGTTGTTTTTGCCTTGACTCTGGCTATTTGAGTGTCACTTCCCACTGCGTTGTGGGATAGCTCCTGACCTCTAGCTCATGACTTCAAGAGCAGCGCTTCAGATGACAATGTAGACACGTTGTTTCTACAAGTTACTTGCAATCATCTGGAGGGTTTCTACTATGTATCTACCTTTGGAGATACTTATGGAAGTCAAGATTCAACAATGGGGCAACAGTGCTGCCATTCGCCTGCCATCGGCCATTCTCAAGCAGATGCGCCTGAGCGTGGGCTCCGTCCTCAGCCTGGATACCGCCACCGGGTCGCTGGTTCTCAAGCCGGTCCGATCAAAACCCAAGTACAAGCTTGAGGAGCTGATGGCCCAGTGCGATCTCGATGCACCCGAGCCGGATGAGCTCGCGGCGTGGAACGCCATTCGTCCTGTTGGTCGTGAGGTATGAGGCGGGTGGGATTCGCCAGGGGCGATATTGTGCGAGTCGATCTTGAGCCTGTGGTCGGACGCGAGCAGCCAGGTGCGATGCGTCCGGTTCTGGTGCTCACACCGGCTGCCTACAATGCCGCGGGCCTGGCGGTGGTAGTCCCGATCACTCAAGGTGGGGATTTCGCCCGACATGCCGGGTTTGCAGTCACGCTCAGCGGGGCAGGTACGCGAACCCAGGGCGTGGTGTTGTGCAACCAGTTGCGTACGCTGGATCTCGAGGCACGCGGTGCCCGACGTATCGAGTCTGTTCCCGACGTTGTCATTGATGATGCGCTGGCGCGCGTACAAACCTTATTTGAATGAGCGTGAAGTCGCTTGGAGCTGGACTCCCATGACCCCTATCCCTGTATCGCTGATCCGCGAAACCTTCCCCGTAGGCCCCCTGCAGTGCAACTGCACGCTGATCGGCGACCCGGTCAGCAAGAAGGCTATCGTCGTCGATCCGGGTGGCGACGAGCAGAAGATTCTCGCCCGCTTGCAACAGCATGGCCTGACGCTGGTGAGCATCATCCATACCCACGCCCATTTCGATCATTTCCTGGCTTCCGGCAGGCTCAAGGAGCTGACCGGTGCGACCCTGCACTTGCACAAGGACGACCAGCCGCTGTGGGACAATCTGGAAATGCAGTGCCAGATGTTCGGTGTGCCCTACACGCCGGTACCTGCTCCGGACCGCTGGCTCGCCGATGACGAAGCGCTGGCCTGCGGCTGTGGCGTGGCGCTGCACACGCCCGGGCATACGCCGGGCTCGATGAGTTTCTGGTTTGCCGAACACAAGCTGCTGATTGCCGGCGACACCCTGTTCCGGCGTGGTGTGGGGCGCACCGATTTGTGGGGGGGCGATCAACGGGCTATCGTTCGTTCAATCAAGGAGCGGCTGTACCGCCTGGATGAAGAGGCGATCGTGGTGACCGGCCATGGTCCGGATACTCGCCTCGGCGAAGAGATGCGTGAGAACCCGTTCGTGCGGGCGTGAAGTTTCATAGAATTTTTCCGCGTCGCTGCAATCCAAGGCTGGCACTGATCCGCATACGATCCGCTGCACTTTCGAATTTCACCAGGAGCTTGTCCATGTTCACCATGCGTCGTCTGATTATCGTCGCTACCGCTGCTGCCCTGATGACCGGCTGTGCCGGCCAGAACCCCTACGACAACCAGGGCCAGGCGCAGGGCGGCTCCACAGGGATGAGCAAGACTGCCAAGTACGGTGGCCTGGGTGCACTGGCCGGTGCCATCGCGGGTGCGGCCATCGATCACAACCACCGTGGCAAGGGGGCGCTGATCGGCGCTGCCGCGGTAGGCGCCGCCGCCGCCGGTTATGGCTACTATGCCGACAAGCAGGAAGCCGAGCTGCGTGCGCAGATGGCCAACACCGGTGTCGAAGTGCAGCGCCAGGGTGACCAGATCAAGCTGATCATGCCAGGTAACATCACCTTCGCGACCGATTCGGCGAACATCGCCCCAAGCTTCTACTCGCCGCTGAACAACCTCGCCAGCTCGTTCAAGCAGTTCAACCAGAACACCATCGAAGTGGTGGGCTTCACCGACAGCACCGGCAGCCGCCAGCACAACATGGACCTGTCGCAGCGTCGCGCGCAGGCCGTCAGCACCTACCTGACCTCGCAGGGTGTCGATGCTTCGCGGGTTTCGGTACGTGGCATGGGCCCGGATCAGCCGATCGCCAGCAACGCCGATGCCAATGGTCGGGCGCAGAACCGCCGCGTAGAGGTCAACCTGAAGCCGATCCCTGGCCAGCAGTATGACCAGCAGGGCACCGTTCAGCAGTACCCCTGACCCTTAACGCAGCCCCTTTGCGGCCCTGTCGCGGGACAAGTCGGCGCACCGACTTGTCCCGCGATGCGTTTCAGCGCACGTGACTGGCCTGAATCGCTGTCAACGCGATGGTGTGCACGATGTCGTCCACCTGCGCGCCGCGCGGCAAGTCGTTCACCGGCTTGCGCAGCCCCTGCAGCATCGGCCCCAGGCTTACGCAGTCGGCACTGCGTTGCACCGCCTTGTGCGTGGTGTTGCCGGTGTTCAGGTCCGGGAACACGAACACCGTGGCGCGGCCCGCAACCTGGCTGTGCGGTGCCAACTGCCGGGCAATCTCCGGGTTGGCTGCGGCGTCGTACTGCAACGGCCCGTCGATCAGCAGGTCATGTTCCGCCTGCTGCGCCAGGCGCGTGGCTTCGCGCACCTTCTCCACTTCTTCGTCACTGGCCGCCGAGTCGCTCGAATAACTGAGCATCGCCACGCGCGGTGCAATCCCGAAGGCCTGCGCCGATTCGGCGCTTTGCCGTGCGATCTCCGCCAGCTCCACAGCGCTGGGGTGCGGGTTCATGATGCAGTCGCCGTACACCAGCACCTGCTCGGGGAACAGCATGAAGAACACCGACGACACCAGGCTGCAGTCCGGTGCGGTCTTGATCAGTTGCAGGGCCGGGCGGATGGTATTGGCGGTGGAGTGCACCAACCCTGAAACCAGGCCGTCGACTTCATCCAGCGCCAGCATCATGGTGCCGATCACCACCGGATCCTCCAGCTGCTGCTCGGCCATCGGGGCGTTGAGGTTGCGGCTCTTGCGCAGCTCGACCATCGGCTCGACGTAGCGTGCGCGAATCAGCTCGGGGTCGAGGATTTCCAGGTCGGCTGGCAGGGTAATGCCCTGGGCACGGGCCACCGCCTCGACTTCCTCGGGCTTGGCCAGCAACACGCAGCGCGCGATGCCGCGCGCCTGGCAGATGGCGGCGGCCTGCACCAGCAACGGTTCGGCGCCCTCGGGCAGGACGATGCGCTTGTTGGCCTGCTGCGCGCGCTGGATCAGCTGGTAGCGGAACACCGCTGGCGACAGGCGCATCTCTCGCGGCGTGCCACAACGCTGGTGCAACCAGTGGGCGTCGAGGTGGCTGGCGACGAAGTCGGTGATGAACTCGGCACGCTCGCGGTCGTCCACCGGTATCTCGCGGTTCAGCGAGTTGAGCTGGTTGGCGGTGTCGTACGAGCCGGTGCTCACCGAAAGGATCGGCAGGCCGGCCTGCAGGGCGCCGCGGCACAGTTCGAGGATGCGCGGGTCAGGCTTGCTGTCGCTGGTCAGCAGCAGCCCGGCCAGCGGAACGCCGTTGATCGCTGCCAGGCTCACGGCGAGGATGATGTCGTCGCGATCCCCGGGCGTCACTACCAGAGTGCCCGGCTTGAGCAACGGCACGGTGTTGGCCACGGTGCGTGCGCAGATGATGATCTTGTTCATCCGCCGCTGTTCGTAGTCGCCGGCATTGAGTACCTGGGCGCCGAGCAACTCGGCGACATCGCGGGTGCGCGGGGCGTTGAGGTCGGCCTGGTAGGGGATGCAGCCGAGCAGGCGGAAGTCGTTGCCGCGCAGCAGCGGCGAATGCTCGCGCAGGCGCGTGGCGAAATCGGCCATGCTTTCGTCGGTGCGGACCTTGTTGAGAATGACCCCGAGCACTTTCGGGTCGCGCGGGCCACCGAACAGCTGGGCCTGCAACTCGACGCGCCCGGACAGCTCGCTGAGCACCTCGTTCTCCGGTGCCGAGACCAGGATCACCTCGGCATCCAGGCTCTTGGCCAGGTGCAGGTTGACCCGCGCCGCGTAGCTGGCATGACGGGTCGGCACCATGCCCTCGACCACCACCACGTCGTTGCCGATGCAGGCTTGCTGGTACAGGCGGATGATTTCTTCGAGCAGTTCGTCGAGTTGGCCATCGCCCAGCATGCGCTCGACCTGGGCCAGGCTCAGCGGCGTGGGTGGCTTGATGCCGTGGGTGCGCGCGACCAGCTCGCTGGAGCGCTCGGGGCCGGTATCGCCGGGATGCGGCTGGGCGATTGGCTTGAAGAAACCCACCTTCAGGCCGCCGCGCTCGAGGGCGCGTACCAGGCCGAGGCTGATGGAGGTCAGGCCGACACCAAAGTCGGTCGGCGCGATGAAAAATGTCTGCATGCGTGCTTCTCGGAATAAGCGGTGCAAGGAATCAACGGCCAAGGGTAGCGCTATCGGCCCCGTTCGCGCACCAGCCGCAGGCAAAAGCCTGGCCGATGCGCCGGGTGCGCTCGTGCGCATCCAGCACCCAGGGGCGCGCCTGCCACGGCGGCTGGTGGCGCAGGTGCTGGGTATGACCGCAGGACAGCTCGACCACCCAATGGCCTTCCTCGTCCTGGTGAAAGCCGATGATCCGACTGATGGGCCGTTCGCCAGCCGCCGCGCGTTCGCAATCGGGCGAGGCCTTGGTTACACTTGTGCGCTCTACATTCTTTTGCAAAAGGTCTTGCCCCATGCTGATCGCCGCCAACAAGGCAGTCTCCATCGACTATACCCTGACCAACGACGCCGGGGAGACCATCGACAGCTCCGCCGGTGGCGCGCCACTGGTCTACCTGCACGGTGCCGCCAACATCATCCCGGGCCTGGAAAAAGCCCTGGAAGGCAAGCAGGCCGGTGACGAACTGACCGTTGCCATCGAGCCGGAAGACGCCTATGGCGAGTACCTGGCCGAGCTGGTCAGCACCCTGAACCGCAGCATGTTCGAAGGTGTCGACCAACTGGAAGTCGGCATGCAGTTCCATGCTTCGGCGCCGGACGGCCAGATGCAGATCGTCACCATCCGCGACATCGACGGCGACGACGTGACCGTCGACGGCAACCACCCGCTGGCAGGCCAGCGCCTGAACTTCCAGGTCAAGGTGGTCAACGTGCGTGACGCCAGCGAAGAAGAAATCGCTCACCGCCACATCCACGGTGAAGGTGGCCATCACCACTGATTTCTCAGCTAAGCTCTGAGAGTCGTCAGGCGCTCGAGCAAGCCGACCCACCCCCACGGGCGGGTGCACGGCTTGGTCGCGCGCCTTTTTAGTGGGCGCAATTCGCCCCAGCGGCAACCGGCAACCTGAGAGGGGAATCAAGATGAGTGCATTTCACGATCTGACGCTCAAGGCGCTGAACGGCCAGGACCTGCCGCTGGCACCGTTCAAGGGCCAGGTGGTGCTGGTGGTCAATGTCGCATCCAAGTGCGGCCTGACGCCTCAGTACGCGTCGCTCGAAAAGCTGCACCAGCAGTTCAAGGGTCAGGGCTTCAGCGTGCTCGGCTTGCCGTGCAATCAGTTCGCTGGCCAGGAGCCTGGGTCGGAAAAGGATATCCAGACGTTCTGCAGCCTGAACTACGGTGTCACTTTCCCGATGAGCGCCAAGCTCGAAGTCAACGGGCCTGAACGTCATTCCCTGTATCGCCTGCTGGCGGGCGAGGGAGCGGAGTTCCCCGGCGATATCACCTGGAATTTCGAGAAGTTCCTAGTGGGCAAGGACGGCCGCGTCCTGGCGAGGTTCGCGCCACGCACTGCGCCGGACGATCCGGCGGTGATTCAAGCGGTCGAGAAGGCGCTGGCCTGATGCATGCTGGAGCGGCGAACCGCCGCTCGGTTTTCCCAAAGGCACAGGAGCAAGCTGCGCCATATCCTGTTCAATCACTCAAATCAATAATGCTGTGCCCGCCATTCGGCTGGCTCTAAGCTCAGGCGCATTTCCTTACCTCATCGGGAGCGCCGCATGTCCAGCAACCCACTGTTTCAGCCCTTCACCCTGGGCACCCTCGAGTTGCCGACCCGTGTGGTCATGGCGCCGATGACCCGCACCTTCTGCCCTGGCGGCGTACCGCACAAGGGCGTCATCGAGTACTACCGCCGCCGCGCTGCGGCTGGCGTGGGCCTGGTCATCACCGAGGGCACTACGGTCGATCACAAGGCTGCCAACGGTTATCCGAATGTGCCGCGCTTCCATGGCGAAGATGCCTTGGCTGGCTGGAAAAAGGTGGTCGAGGCCGTACACGCCGAAGGCGGGCGCATCGTTCCGCAGCTGTGGCATGTGGGCAGCGTTCGCCGCCTGGGTACCGAGCCGGACGCCAGCGTGCCGGGCTACGGTCCGAGCGGTAAAAGCAAGGATGGCCAGGTGGTGGTCCATGAAATGACCCACGACGACATCCGCGAGGTCATCGCCGCCTTTGCACAAGCTGCCCGCGATGCCAAGGCCATCGGTATGGATGGCGTCGAGATCCACGGCGCGCATGGCTACCTGATCGATCAGTTCTTCTGGGCCACCAGCAACCAGCGCGATGACGAATACGGCGGCGATCTGGCGCAACGCTCGCGCTTCGCCATCGAGCTGGTCCAGGCCGTGCGTGCTGCGGTGGGGCCGGATTTCCCGATCATCTTCCGCTTCTCCCAATGGAAGCAGCAGGACTACAGCGCGCGCCTGGTCGAAACGCCCGAGGCATTGGCAGCCTTCCTGCAGCCGCTGGCCGACGCCGGTGTGGATATCTTCCACTGCTCCACCCGCCGTTTCTGGGAGCCGGAGTTCGACGGCTCGCCGCTGAACCTGGCCGGTTGGACCCGCAAGCTCACCGGCAAGCCGACCATCACCGTTGGCAGCGTTGGCCTGGATGGCGAGTTCCTGCAGTTCATGGTCGACACCGACAAGGTGGCCAAGCCGGCCAGCCTGGAGGGCCTGCTGCAGCGCTTGGGCGATGAGGAGTTCGACCTGGTGGCGGTCGGTCGTGCGTTGCTGGTGGATGCCCAGTGGGCGCAGAAAGTCCGCGAGGGGCGTGAGGAAGAGATTCTGCCGTTCAGCCGCGAGGCGCTGTCGAGCCTGACTTGATCGTCAGCGGCGTGGCCGCGTGTTTACCCTGGGCGGCGGTCTGCCGACAGGCGCTGTACAAGTGCCCCTCGAACTCTTCGACGATCGCCTGCCAGCCCTGGCGGCTGGCGTGCTGGCGGGCATTGAGACGCACCCTGCGCAGGGTCTCGGCGTCCTCGAGCAGCCAGCACGCGGCGTCGATGAACGCGGGTTGATCCCCCGGCATGGCTAGCGCGCCGCTGTGTCCGTGGCGAATATGCTGGGCGGCGGCGGCCTCGTCGTACGCCACTACCGCAAGGCCCGAGGCCAGTGCTTCGAGCACCACGTTGCCGAAGGTTTCGGTGAGGCTGGGGAAGAGGAACAGGTCGCCGCTGGCGTAATGTTCGGCCAGGGCTTCGCCGCGTTGCACGCCACAGAACACCGCATCGGGGAACTGCTGCTGCATCTGGTTGCGCAGTGGCCCATCCCCGACCACGACCAGGCGCAGGCGTCGCTGTGGATAGCTCTTGTGCAGCGCCTGCATGCAAGGCAACAGCAGGGCGAGGTTCTTCTCCGCCGCCAGGCGTCCGACGTGCAGCACCGCGATGTCATCCGGGCCAAGGCCCCACTGCTCACGCAGCGCCTGGTTGCGCCGTGCCGGGTTGAAGAGTTGCGCATCCACGCCACGCGCCATCAATGCCAGGCGTTCGAAACCACGTCGCTCCAGCTCCAGGCGCTGGCTGGCGCTGGGTACCAGAGTGATCGCGGTGCGGCGATGGAACCAGCGCAGGTAGTGGGTGAGCAGGCGTGCCAGCAGGCCCAGGCCGTACTGGCCGGAATACTGCGGGAAATTGGTGTGGAAACCGCTGACCACGGCAATTCCCAGGCGTCGTGCCGCGCGCAGGGCACTGAGCCCGAGCGGGCCTTCGGTGGCAATGTACAGCACATCCGGGCGCAACCGACGCCAGCGTCGCCACAGTTTGTGCATCGATACCTCACCCCACTGCAGACCGGGATATCCGGGCAGTGGCCAACCACGACAGAGCAGCAGCGTGTCGTCGCTATTGCCCGGTGCATCGCTGGCCTGGCATGGGCGCACCACTTCCACTTGATGCCCGCGCACGCGCAAGCCTTCACTGAGGCGGCCAAGGGTATTGGCCACACCATTGATCTCCGGCGGGAAGGTTTCGCTGACGAGGGTGATGCGTAGAGGCGGCGTATTCATGTCAAAAAGTTTCCGCCTGCTTGGTTGCCGTTATGTGACATGAAAATGATCCCCTGGTGACGTGTGTTTTCCAGGTTTGTCTGTCACTCGAATATTTCCTCGTCGGGTCCTCAAGAACCACCTGTCCTCAGCCGATGCAGAAGCATTCGATGGATGGATTGCGCTCCGGGAGAGCGGTGATGTTCAACAGCAAACTGAAAAAAGAAATCCAGCAATTGCGCGAGGAACTGCAATCCATCGAGCAGGTGAAGAACAGCCTCGATAGCGAAATGCTCGTGCTGCAACTCGATCCCCAGGGGCGCATCGAGTCCGCCAATGCCAATTTCGAAAAAGAAATGCTCTACAGCAGCGATCGTCTGATCGGCCGCAACATCGAAGAGATCGTCCCGGAGCACGTGAAGAAGCTGGATTTCTACCAGCGCATGAAGGCTGCGATCGCCCGTGGCGAGCACCTCAACGGCGCGTTCCGCCTGCTGCGGGGCAATGGCGAAGAAGCCTGGCTGCGCTCGATCCTGCAACCGGTCAAAGGTGTCGACGGGCGGATCAAGTACTTCACCCTGCACTCGAGCGACCTGACCCGCACCATCGAGACCTCCCGCGAGCATGAAAGCCTGATCAAGGCGCTGATGCGCTCCACGGCCGTGATCGAGTTCAACCTTGACGGGCAGGTGCTGACCGCCAACGATCGCTTCCTGCACACCATGGGCTATAGCCTGGAGCAGGTGCGCGGCAAGCATCACCGCATGTTCTGCGACCCTGAGGAAACCAGCTCGGCAGGTTACCAGCAGTTCTGGGAGAAGTTGCGCCGCGGAGAATACGTGGCCGAGCGCTTCAAGCGCATTGATTCACATGGCCGAGTCGTCTGGCTGGAGGCTTCGTACAACCCGATCATCGATGCCCATGACGTGCTCTACAAGGTGGTGAAGTTCGCCACTGTGATCACTGACCAGGTCAACCAGGAAATCGCCGTGGCCCAGGCCGCCGATATCGCCTACAGCACCTCGCAGGACACCGACGCCAGCGCCCGCAAGGCCACCGACGTGGTCACCCAGACGGTCGAGGTGATGCGTGGCCTGGAAAGTTCGATGCAGGAGGCGGCCGAGGGCATCCAGGCGCTGGACAAGCAATCCAAGGTGATCGGCTCGATCATCAAGACCATCAGCGACATTGCCGGGCAGACCAACCTGCTGGCGCTCAATGCCGCGATCGAAGCCGCCCGTGCCGGCGAACAGGGCAGGGGCTTCGCAGTGGTTGCCGACGAAGTGCGCCAGCTCGCCTCGCGTACCAGCAGTGCTACCGAGGAGATTGCCCGGGTGGTGCAGCAGAACGAGCAACTGGCCCAGGCGGCGGTGGACATCATCGACACCAGCAAGCGCCAGGCCGAGCAGGGCCTGACGCTGGCCGGGGAAACCGGCAGCGTGATCGTCGAGATCCAGGACGGGGCGAAGAAGGTGGTCAATGCGGTGGGGCAGTTCTCCAGCCAGTTGAGTCAATGACTGACGGGCGGTGCCTTGCGCTGCCCTTTCCCTTCAGGTCTTACCCTACAAGCAACTGTCTTGTTCAAAATCCAAGGCCAGCCCAATTCCTGTGGGAGCGGGCTGGTCCCGCGATCACCGGCATGGCCGGTGCCATCCAACGGGGTCTCAGTTTCGGCACAAGAGCCCGGATGCCTCAGTTGCGCTCCCGCACCCAAAACAACGTAGCCCCCGCCACCGCCGCCGGCATCATCAGCACGTTCACCCCCGGTATCAGCAGCGCCAGGTAAGTGATCCCGCCAAAGCCCATCGACTGCCAGCGCTTGCTGCGCAGCCAGGCGAGCATGTCCTGCCAGCTCATCTTGTTGTTGTCCGCCGGGTAGTCGATGTACAGCAAAAGCTAGGCGAATCGTCTGAAAGCCGCGTAAATCAATGCCCTTTCCCAAGGGGTTGAGCGGGAAATGTATCAGCTAGGTGGATCAGCTGAAAAGGTCGGTTAGGAGGCTGGCACTGTCAACGACTGTGGCTGAGCAGAGAGGGGGTGATTGTTGCCTAGCTATGGCAGCAGCAACACAGGTGTGTCCGGCCCTTACTATCGATGGTTCCTCAGGTAGGTGAAGGGGGGCGGCAGGATCACTGGACGGTGCCTCGCAAATTCACAAGCCGAAAAGGTGGCGTTAGGCTACTATCTGGCGAGCTTTAGGGCTTCTCTGAGTTATATCTACTGATTTATTGAGGTAAGACAAGGATGCACATAGTCTCAGTTATCAACTACAAAGGTGGTGTGGGTAAGACAACCGTTACCGCTAACCTTGCTAGCGAGCTTGCTTGGCGTGGTTATAAGGTTCTTATCATAGATACGGATGCTCAGGCCAGCTTGACGTTCTCGTTTGTGACACCTGACCAGTGGGACGCTAAGTATAAGTCTGATAAAACTATCAAGTCATGGTTTGACGCAATTGCACTTGGTAAGGAACCTCCGCCGCTATCGGATTTTGTTATTCACCCGGAAGTTGTCAATAAGCGAGTTGGTAAGAAAGGCGGTAAGATAGACCTTGTATGTTCGCATCTTGGGCTGATTAACGTTGACTTGGAGTTGGCGACTCTCCTTGGTGGCGTGAATATGACGCAGGCTAAGAAGAACTATATCAAGGTTCATGGTAAGTTAAAGGAGGCTATCGCAGAGCTTGCAGAACAGGAAGATTATGATATTGTTCTGATAGACTGCCCTCCTAACTTTAACATCGTGACTAAAAACGCCATTGTTGCAAGTGAGCAGATACTTATCCCTGCGAAGCCTGACTACCTCTCCACGCTTGGTATTGACTACCTTCAGCGTAGCGTGAAGGAGCTAGTTAAAGAGTTTAATGAGTATGCCGAGCTCAATGAGGGTACAGAGTCGATTTCACCGCAGGTACTCGGCGTCGTATTTACGATGATCCAGATTACTAGCGGCGAGCCAATTGCGGCTCAAAGGCAGTATATATCGCAGACTAAGCGCTTGGGCGTTCCTACGCTTAAGAACTACTTTAGAGAGAATAAGACTATCTTCGCGGATGCTCCGCAAGCTCTTGTTCCTGTAGTGTTGAATCTCTACTCAAGTGGCACGCACTCGGATATCGTAACTGAGATTGAAAAGTTTGTTAATGAGTTCGAAGGTTTGCTGGAGGAGCTATGAAAGAGTGTTCAGTAGCCGTAGGTCAAGCTATGCGGCGCTTGTCGTCGGCGTTGCTTCGGCTCTCGCCAGAGGACTTGGATAAGCTTACAGATCCATCTTATGATTTAGAAATTAAGATGGTTCGTCGTAGGGTTAAGGAAGAGTCCGACTCTAGCGCTATCGAGGATGTGTCCTCGATTGTCGAGAAGCTAACGGGGTTCTCTAGTAGAGAGGATGCTGCAAACTTCCTAGATAGTAATTATTCTTCCAAGAAGCCTCTGGAACAGATTGCTCGATTCTTGGACATTGCAGTAACTAAGAAAGATCGTGTTGATGGTCTGAGAGATAAGATTATCGAGGGAACCACCGGTGCGCGTATTCGTTCGGAAGCTATTAAAGGCTCTGAGTAATTAATATGTTAAGGTAAGGTTGGTGCCAAGCAATCAATTGAGATTGCTTGGCATTTGTTTGTGAATAGTCTACTTGGTGGGGCGTTTTGTCGCCTCTTGGAAGAGGTGTCTTAACTTACCTTGTTCGCATTTTGGTGGCTCGGTGTTAAGCCTATTCACTAGGCCATACGGATTACGAATGCAGAAATCCAGAAATATGGCATATGGCTATCACGATCCCAGTCGTTCAATAGCTAAGCCGATGGCGCCAGCGTTTGTGTCCAGGGCCTGTAGAGCCGCCATGGCGTTTCATAAGTCAGGCGCTAGCCTTCATCGCGCGCTGGATGGTGCTTAAGCTTACACGTAATTGCTCAGCAGCCTGACGGAATGACAAGCCCTTAGTTACGCCGTCACCAGCGATAGCGGCTCGTATTGCTGCGTCATCCACTGTCTTAGTGCGGCCTTTGTAGGCGCCTCTCTCCTTAGCCTTGGCGATACCTTCTCGTTGGCGTTCTTTGATCATAGCTCGCTCGAATTGGGCCACAGCACCCATCATAGAGAGCATCAGGTGCTGGGTCGGGTTGTCTTCGCCAGTGAACTCCAACTGCTCTTTATTAAAGCGGATATGAACACCCCGCTTGGTCAGGTCTTCCACTAGCTTCAGTAGATCAGCCAGGGAGCGAGCAAGCCTGTCAATGCTGTGTACCAGAATGGTGTCGCCCTCACGCACGTATTCCAGCATGGCCTGAAGCTGGGGACGGTCAGTGGTAGCGCCGCTGAGCTTCTCGGTGAAGACCTTATCTAAGGCAACACCGTCAAGCTGGCGGTCTACGTTCTGGTCTGCCGAACTAACTCGGATGTACCCAACTCGTGCCATATCCCTGCCTCTGTATTCATTTGACTCTAGATGCTGGGAGTGTGGCTGTATTCATTGCCAAAAGCAAGTCTAATGAATACGGGTTACAGGCGTTATGTGTATTCACCAGCTGTGGTCGGTTAGGTAGAGGCCAATGAATACATAGACTTTCTTGTCTGGATGAGAGAGCTCCGCCATACGACTCTCTCCTATAGCTTTATGAGGGAGCTGTATGGCGGGGGCTGTTGTAAGAATGGAGTCGTGGACTTCTTTGGTGGGGCTTGCTAGTACAAGGGCAGTTGTTCCATGTGCGGAAATCTCTGCACATAGCTTTGCAATTCACGCGCGAAGGGATACTGCTCCCTCGGTGTCCGTCATTACATGGGAGTCGAGAATGCTGTCACGATTAGGCGCACCAGTCACACTGGCTCCGGTGCCAATCAAGGGCCTCTGGGCTAGCCCGCTGAGATTCTTTTGAAGCAAGACGAAGAGACGAACCATCTAAGATCGAGTAATCGGTTCCTCTGAGCTTTGGGGACACTCGTACCGTCATTGTATCGGACTCGATAGCGATCAACCCCAGATCAAACAAGGTATGAATGTCTGCTCGTAACAGCAGCCCATTTGAGGCTACGTTGGTGTGAGTACCCTTGTACGGATGAATGTGCGCCGCTTCTAGCACAGCGGGAAGGTTGCAGCCGGTTATGGCACAAACTTCCCCGTAGGCGTCCATCAAGGCTTTCCGGAATGCTGGTTGGCCCCTTCGGCGGACGATAGCTGCAGTAATGCGCGTCCTGGCGTCGGATACGTCCGTTGGATCAAATACGAACGCTTGCTCGGCAGCCTCCTGAGCTGTAGCCAATGCTTCCGCGACAGGATTTGACACCTGGCGGATTGATACACCGAAACGATTATTCGAAGACGCATCGACGTAGATTTCCCAAACGCCGTGCTTTGTAGCGTCGTAGATTTCAAACACCGCCTTTCCGACCTTGAATAGCCTGTCGTAGCGGTTCCCCTGGTCAGTTCTCCGAGGCTTCTCGTTCTGAGAGTAGCCAGTCCTTGCAGGAGAGTTGACAGACATCATGTATAGGTCCGCGAGATTCTTGGTGTTGTAGTCTGGGTCACGAGCAAGAATCCACTCTTCAACTTGCTTTTTACTTGCAGTGCCTCCTAGTTGGATTACGGCAGCTAAGCACTTTTCCCAGTTAAGCCTATCCCCAAGATTGTCCGCTAATGTGATGGGGTGGGGGCTCTTCCCTTGTATGAGCTGCATCAATATAGCCTTGATGTCCGTTCCGACATTCACGGCTGGCTTTAATCCAGGTATCCATGGCAAATTCAGTTCATTGAGCACTGCAGAGATGTTCTGCATCCGATACTCGAATGCTTTCTTCGTGCGTCCGAACCGATCAGACAGCTCCTCATAGACCTTCGTCTTTGAGTAGCTAATTCCGGCTTCGTGCTTCTCTGCCATTTGCTGATAAGCTTCGACCGATGCAGCAAGCTCTTCGGTACTCCAACCCTGCGCCATAAGCCTTCCTCTACTTGACGGCAGTTGATGACAATGGATCATAATGCCATTACGAGGTTGTTCGTGGGTATCAATCGGTTGTCTATAGCAGCTACCAGCACGTTCAAGACGTCTGACAATTGCTGCAAAGGTGTGAAGGAGGGCTTCGGCTAAGCCCTGATTGGCTCAATTCCAGAGCTCTCTTGAATTGTAGGAAGGGTTAGCCTGCGGAGAGTGCCATTTGGGGCTAATTGCCAATTAGAAGCCGATTAGTTAAAGCACTGGCATATAGTGACCGGCTTGGGGGGCTCACATGCCTTCGAAGAGGTCCGCGATGCTGACGCCCAAAGCGTCGGCCAGCACCTTGATGGCGTTGATGGAAGGGTTGGCACCCCCTGTCTCGATGCGAGACATGTAGGTCCTAGCGAAGCCGCACCGATCAGCAAATGCTTCCTGACTGATGCCCATAGAAACACGCAGCTCCCTGACTCGGGTGCCGAACTGGTGCTGAAGCGCGGGGGAAGATGGGGGTGCAGGCATTCCCCAATGGTCCAGAGATGTGCTCTAATCGGACACACACTAATCGTGACATAGAGATG
Organism: Pseudomonas machongensis; assembly: GCF_034961125.1. Taxonomy (NCBI): domain Bacteria; kingdom Pseudomonadati; phylum Pseudomonadota; class Gammaproteobacteria; order Pseudomonadales; family Pseudomonadaceae; genus Pseudomonas; species Pseudomonas machongensis. The sequence goes on from NZ_JAYFUI010000079.1 coordinate 20,142, forward strand.
CTGATCTACCTCAGCCTCTGAGGATTGGTGTCAAGGGTGGAGGCTAGACCTATGTCTCTCTGCCAGGTGGGCACGAGCTGGCTTGGTCGTTAGCGTTGCCCTGTAGCTTGCGTGAGGCGTGAGCTGTAAGTCCCCTAGTAAGTCAATCAGTAAGAAACCCAGTAAGACCGTAAGACGTAAGGCCACAGACCAAACCTACCTCTCACTGGAGAATACTTATGAGTGACCAACACGTTCCAACCCGCGCCGCCTCTGATGACCAGGACAAGCTGTACGTTAACCAAACCACTTTTGCGGAACTGGGCAACCTAAGCCTAGTAAATCCTCAAAATGTGTCGGTCATGCTGACTCTGATGTCTGTTGTTGGCAGTAATGGCATTGTACAGATCCCACAGGCAGCACTGGCAGACCATTGTAAGATCACGTTAAAGGAGCTTGGGAAAGCAATTGCTGACCTTACTGCGTTAGGAGCGATTAGCTCAGTAGAGCTTAGCCCTGAGCCAGATGGTTTGTTCACTTGTGTGGTAAGCCCGGAGCTCGTAACGACAGAGAAGCCTGAGTAATACGTCTAAACTCTGGTCATCTTATGTTGGTCTGTCTTGGCTGTTCTTCATGTTGAAGCATGGCAGCCAGGGCAGATCATACCAACTCCATCGGCTGGTTACCTGGCTGATTAGCGTAAGTACCCTCTGCCCAGCTTCAGACCGAATGCTTTTTAAGCAAGGGTAGGGGGCATAGCAGAGATATACATCTATGCCATTCGGGCACTGAACTCCTTCAGAACTTAAAGGATATTGTTATGGCAAGGACCTTCCGCAATCCTGCGAATGGACACGTTGAAGAAGTGAGCGGGGAAGCCGCTGGGCTGGTAATACTACTTGGTCCAATCTACCTTGCATTTAAGGGGCTATGGGGGCACTTCTTCCTATGGCTGCTTCTAGTGGGAGGCTTCTCGTTAGCAACCGGAGGCTACGGAATCGTATTTGCTCTACCTATCGCAACCATTGCATATGCAGCAACCATAAACAAGATCATTGTGAATTCTTACCTGCGTAGGGGGTGGCAAGAAGTAAACGTAGCATCAGATCAGACTACAGGCCAGGCAGTAGTAACTGTCAGCGGCCAGAGAGAATGCCCGTACTGTGCAGAGCTGATCAAGGCTCAAGCCAAGAAGTGTAAGCACTGTGGTTCAGAGGTAGAACCGCTGGCTCAAGTGGATTCAAGTACTGTTAATAAAGAGCAATGGTTTGTAATCTTGCCCTTTGCCTCTAATAAGGAATGCAGAGAGATAACTGATAAGGTTCGAGGCAGTGGTTATGAAGTGCCATCGGAGACTTCTAAGTATATACGAGTAGGTCCTTTTGCTACTGAAGCCCTAGCTTCTGATGCTCTTCAGTTGTTTGAGGGTGATCATAGCCTTCAAGGTGGCGCCTTAGAGAGTGCTTCGACTCTTTAGGTTGTTAGGCAGTGGGGCAGAGCGCAAGCCCCACAAAGCTGTATGGGAGTACTGCTGCTTTATATGTGGTGACGTAGCCGTCACGGCGGATCACGTTGAGTGGAAGCCAGAAGAAGATCAGGGTGATGCTGCTCCACTCCACCCTTGGGTTGAAGAGTTAACCTGCGCCTGGCGGCTTGTAGTGGGCAGGGGAGCAACAGCCCACTATGCATTAGATTCAGCTCTCTCATTTACTTGTGACGGACCGTCACGGGTAATTACACTTATGCCGCTCGGCATGATTGAGATCAAAGCTTAGAGTGGGGAGGGCAGTACAGCCCTTCTCTCCCTCTGCTTATGGAATTGTTATCCTGCCTTACGGCGTATTCATAGCAGGGGGGCAGGGCAGACAAGCCCCCAGTGCTTTTGATCTCAACCTTGCAAATTAATGGTGACGGTCGTCACGCGGTAGTAACTTTTACAGCTCAAAGTTGAGTTGAAACAAGATCAAGAGCGGTAGGGGCTTTCTTGCCCCTTCTTCTTTTCACTGCATAAAGTTTTCATCTGTGCTCTAAGCACCATCGATCCGCTGTGGCGTTTACGCCACTAATTTAGATTGTCAGGTGTCAAGATTGAGTTGGTGTGTGCTAAGAGTTAACATAACCCCTTATAGGATCTGTCGCTAACTACCCTTCATTGACCCCTCCGCTGTGGCTTGATAGAAGCTCTTCCTTCCATCGCTTTACCGTGTTCTTGGATATGCCAAGCGCCTTGGCGATGGTTTTATTCGGGATCTTGGCCTCAATCATGCCCAGCGCCTGCTGCTTCATTGGATGTTCTATGCTAGCGACGCTTGCCACACTTGCCTGTTGTGGTTGCCATAAAGTATCGAAGTCTATCTGTACGTCAATGGATCTGAGGATTTCCGGGTTTCGTTCAAGGTACAGAGCAATGCCCCGTAAGGCCGTCCTCGCCGCTTCAATTACTCGTTGTAGCTGCCGTGTGCTCATTGGCTGCCGTTCATGATTAAATAAGCAGGATGCTACTGTTGCTGTCGAAATAATGGAAAGGCGTAATACCTTCTTAACATCGGCAAGAGAGACGCTATGCTTCCCGTTGACCACTCCCGGACCTGTATAAATTGCTCCGAACACAAACTCATCTAGCCATGGGGTAGGTCTTTGTTCGAACTTGAAGATACAAAGTGCAGGGGCTAGCGGGTTAACTATTACCTGTGGCTTTGGTCCACACGTGGAACTGGTCTTGGCTTTTGTCATAGGTTTGCTATTAGGTAGCTTAACCACAGGCGCTAGTTCGTTTAGCTGTGTGCTGTGTGTACTGCTCTCCATAGTAGCTAACGGGCTGATGCTGCCGTCCTCTTCAATGAACCAGTTTCTGTCTATCTTAGAAGGGGTGCCCATTGCGAATTGCATCGGTTTGGGTGCGAAGGGTGTAGTAATGTACTCGCCGTAGTACTCTCCGGTCACGTAATCATATACGAGGTTTCCAATTGTTCTGGTGCGGGCTTTTGAAAGTGTGTCGATTGACGATGGGGCTATAGACGTGACGGTGATGGGTTTCATTATTACTTCCTTGTGATGGTTTGGTTGGGTGCCAGTATCTATGTAGTGCTAGGCGATTGCGAAGGTATATCGCAGGCGGCACGAAGCCTGCCGTGCTAAGTGGTTTTATGCTTCGAGGACAAAGGCTAATGAGCTGGTTTATTTGTTTAGGGTGTTAGAGATTGCTTGTCTGATGTCGTGCTGATAGTGCTGGTGTTTCAAAGCAGTCTAAATTGGTACTGCTGATCATCAATGTTGGAGTGCGCTGCAATGCATGTTGTTCGCTACTTGCTTCGTTACTTGCTACTTGAAAATTAGTTGGCGTGCATGGTTTAGCTGCTTGCGACGCGTTAACGCCTCTTACTTGATGTGGGTTATGATTTGAGGTGTTAGGCGGACTACCCTTTGTGGCTCCCGTCTGACTGGAGGGAAGGCTACCAGGGAGCTATACCGAGTCAATAGCGTCATTACATGCAGGGCGCAGATATAGTGGCTAAACTTTAAATTTAGTGGCTAATCGGTTAGTCAATAGTCTTGAGACGCTGCTAACCATTTCTTTTGACGGTTAGCATTAATCTGGAAAGTGGTAGTCAGCGTCCGCAAAGGAAGGTGGTTGCTGGATTATTGCGGTGTTTCTAGCCTGATTTGACAAGCGCTTCGGCCATTGCCTTCACAGGGCTACGGCTACCGTAAATGTTATAGGACTGTCATTTGCCAGGCAGCAGCCCAGCAGCTTCAGCAAGGCTAGGTAACTTCTGTATCTCCATCGCCATGCGGGACAATGGGTTAACGCCATAGCTATCTCCGATGTGGCCAGACGCATGCCCAGTTATCCAGTCGCTCACTTCCTTGGGTATCCCGTGCTCCCTTGCAAGGGTTTTGAAGCTGTGTCTGAAAGCATGCAGAGGATTACGGCCTGCTCGGTAAACACCGCACCGCTGAGTGATCGGACGCCACGACTTGGAGACGATCCCTGCGAAGCCGTCGCTCACTTTTACCAATTGAGGGAAGACCCGTGTTCCTGGCAAGCGGCCTTGTATGAGGGTCAGTAACCCTAGAGCGATCAGGTCGGTATGGACAGGGATCTCCCTGCGGCTGCTGTCAGTCTTGACTGACTTGTCGGGTCGGTCATCGATGATCCGAATGAACCACCAGCCACATTCATGCTGGTGGATATCTTCGATGTAGAGTTGAGCCAACTCTTCACGCCGGGCACCAGTGTATGCGGCCATCAGCGGTATCCAGAATACCGCGTTCCCTGGCCGACCTTGGGCATCTCGCAGCTTCTGGAACTCAGCATGGCTGAACAGATTGACCAGCTCGCTCCAGCTATACCCCCGATTGTCATCCAGGCGCCGTTTCGGTTTGCCCGACCCCAATCGCTTGTGAATACGGGATGCTGTTACCGGATTCGTTTCAAGCAGACCTGAATCCACTGTGAAGGCCATTACGGATGACAGTCGTGCTAGCAGTAAGCGAGTTGATGAGATCGCCAGCGGTTTGACGTTGGGATCTGAGGGCTGGATCAGGTTGCTAGCGAACTCATGGATATCTGAGGGTTGAATCTCGGTGATGGATTTGTCTCCCATGTTGGAGATGAACCGGTTAACGGCACGGCTGTAGTCCACTGCATGCCGCCGCAGAACGTATTCGGACCTACCTGACGCAGAGATGGAGTGAACGTAGCGGGTGAGCGCTTCCGACAGCCTTATAGAGGTTTCTTTGAGGGCAGGGAGTGCAGGCGTAGGTAAGGGCTGACCTGCCATCTCTGGCTTGCAGGGCTCAACGTAGACGCCCTGGCGGGCATCGTTGAACAACCTCTCTGACTCTGCATACGCAAGGGCAAATGCAGCCTTCGCTTGATGGTGGTGTCGAGTATTCAGGGAGCGACGAATCTCGGTCTTGCCGATGATCTGCCGTAGGTCATCAGGCACCCTGCGACGTAGGTAGTAAATGCCCGAGTCGGGATGCCTGAAAGGTTGAGCTATCAGTGCCATATGTACCAGCCTTGTGTATCAGTGGGCTGGAAAAGGGCATCGCTTACATGGTTATCAGGTTGTCTGATTGGTTGCTTTTACGCCCCGTGCATTCCCGTTCTCACGCACCCAGAACAGAGTGGCACCGGCTACCGCCGCTGGCATCATCAGCACGTTTACCCCTGGTATCAGCAGGGCCAGGTAAGTGATGCCGCCAAAACCCAGCGACTGCCAGCGCTTGCTGCGCAGCCAGGCGAGCATGTCCTGCCAGCTCATCTTGTTGTTGTCTGCCGGGTAGTCGATGTACTGGATAGCCATCATCCAGATACCGAACACCAGCCACAGCGGCGCAGCCACCACGTTCACCACCGGAATGAACGACAGGATGAACAGGCCGATGGCGCGTGGCAGGAAGTAGCCGAGCTTGCGCATCTCGCGGCTGAAGGTGCGCGGCACCATCGCCGCCAGTTCGCCCCAGCTGAACGCCGGGAAGGTGTCTTCACCGCGCACCACCACCTCGACCTTCTCCGCGAGAAAACCGTTGAACGGCGCGGCGATGATGTTGGCGAACAGGGTGAAGGTGAAGAACACCATCAGCACCACTAGGGCGACGAACAGTGGCCACAGAATGTAGGTGAGAAAGCTCAGCCAACTGGGCAGGGTCGGCATCAGCGCATCCACCCACAGGCTGAACTGGTGGCCGGCGAAATAGATCAGACCGCCAAACAGCAGCACGTTGACTGCCAGCGGCAACAGCACGAACAACCGCAGGTTCGGGCTCAGGACCAGCTTCAGGCCCTCGCGCAGGTACTGGGGGCCGGACAGGACGGGGGCTTGCATCGGGATGCTCCACAGAAGGAAAACGGGCTGACCTTACCGAGTTTGCGGCGCCGACGAAAGGCGCGACACCGGCTGTAACAAAGCATAGGGACAATCGCGGATCGGATTCGTCCCTGGATAGAGCCTGTCTATAAGGTGGATTGTCGAAGGATATTTCCTTAATCTTTGCCACCTCGCTACAGTGCGTTCAATTTCTGAACGCCGTGAAACGCCGCGAGCCCTCAGTGGAAGGTGGCCCCCAGGTTTTCGGACCTGTGCGTTGTAGCCTTCCCCAAGTGCTGCGCAGGTCCTTTTTATTTTCCAGCCGGCGTCGCCGGCACACCGGTGTCGGCCTCATGTGGCCGGCTCGACAGGAGCACGACATGTCCGAAGTTCGTCATTCCCGGGTCATCATCCTCGGTTCCGGCCCTGCCGGTTACAGCGCCGCGGTCTACGCTGCCCGTGCCAACCTCAAGCCGCTGCTGATCACCGGCCTGCAGGCTGGCGGCCAGCTGACCACCACGACCGAAGTCGACAACTGGCCGGGCGACCCCCATGGCCTGACCGGCCCGGCACTGATGCAGCGCATGCAGGAACACGCCGAGCGCTTCGAGACCGAGATCGTCTTCGACCACATCAATGCCGTCGACCTGGCCAGCAAGCCGTTCACCCTGACCGGCGACAGCGGCACCTACACCTGCGATGCGCTGATCGTCGCCACCGGTGCCAGCGCCCGTTACCTGGGCCTGCCGTCGGAAGAAGCGTTCATGGGCAAGGGCGTGTCGGCCTGCGCCACCTGCGACGGTTTCTTCTACCGCAACAAGCCGGTTGCCGTGGTCGGTGGTGGCAACACCGCTGTGGAAGAGGCGCTGTACCTGGCCAACATCGCCAGCAAGGTGACCCTGGTGCACCGTCGCGATACCTTCCGCGCCGAGAAGATCCTGATCGACAAGCTCAATGCCCGTGTCGCCGAAGGCAAGATCGAGCTCAAGCTCAACGCCACCCTGGACGAAGTGCTCGGTGACAACATGGGCGTGACCGGTGCGCGCCTGAAGAACAACGATGGCAGCAGCGACGAGATCAAGGTCGACGGCGTGTTCATCGCCATCGGTCACACCCCGAACACCTCGCTGTTCGAAGGCCAGCTGACCTTGAAAGACGGCTACCTGGTGGTCAACGGCGGCCGTGAAGGCAATGCCACCGCCACCAACGTCGAAGGTGTGTTCGCTGCCGGTGACGTGGCCGACCACGTCTACCGCCAGGCGATCACCTCGGCCGGTGCCGGCTGCATGGCAGCACTGGACGTCGAGCGCTACCTGGACGGCTTGGCCAACGCCTCGTTCTGAGTCGCTGCCTGATCACGAAAGAACCGGCCCTTTGGCCGGTTCTTTCGTTTCAGCGTGCCACCGCCGCACGGCGAAACGCCGTGAGCGACGGCCCGCTCAGCCGCCAAGGCATTGCTGAAAACGCAAGCATTGGTCGGCTGACGGGCAGCGGGATCAGAGGCTCAGGCGCATCGACAGGTCGACGGCCTTCACATCCTTGGTCATCGCGCCGATGGAGATGTAGTCCACACCGGTTTCGGCGATGACCCGCAGGGTGGTTTCGTTGACCCCGCCGCTGGCTTCGAGCTTGGCCTTGCCTGCGGTGATGTGCACCGCTTCGCGCATCTCGTCCAGGGTCAGTTCGTCGAGCATGACGATATCTGCACCAGCCGCCAGAGCCTGGCGCAGTTCGTCCAGACTTTCCACTTCGATTTCCACCGGCTTGCCCGGCGCGATGCGGTGCGCGGCGGCGACGGCTTCGGCCACGCCGCCGCTGGCAGCGATGTGGTTCTCTTTGATCAGGAAGGCGTCATACAGGCCGATGCGGTGATTGTGGC
>NZ_JAYFUI010000080.1:0-26143 GCF_034961125.1 Pseudomonas machongensis
AAGCGATCCTCATCAACATCCTCCTGGCCATGCCGGTCAGCCTGGGCCTGGCGCTGTGCAGCTATGCCTTGCAGATCGACGCCCGCGGCCAGAACGCCAACCTCGGCGCTGCGCTGTGGCAATTGGCCCAGGCCTGGCTGGTGTTCTACACCGCCTACCGCGTGCTGGCCCCCGGCGGCGTGGCCGAGGTGCACTTCCGCTGGCACAAGCCGCAGGTGGAGTTCCTGCGCGGTTGGGTACGCAGGCTCGGCACGGTGGTGCTGGCCCTGGTGGGTGTGGTCGCGGTGGCCGAGCACCAGCCTTCGGCGCTGGCCGACGACGTGCTGGGCATCGGCGTGGTGCTGGCGTGCTATGCGCTGATGGCCTGGCTGCTCAGCCGCCTGCTGCTGAGCAGCCCGGCGCACCGCGACACGTCGCTGTTCCGCAAGGCGGTCGGGGTAGCGTTCACCGCGCTGCCGATCGCGCTGTTCGTCGCGGTGTGCTTCGGCTACTACTACACCGCACTGAAACTCACCGACCGCCTGATCTATACCCTCTACCTACTGCTGTTCTGGCTGGTGATCGAGGCGGCGTTCGTCCGTGGCCTGTCGGTGGCGGCGCGACGCCTGGCCTACCAGCGCGCGTTGAGCAAGCGCGCGGCTGCCAAGGAAGGGCTGGACGGCGAAGTCATCATCGAGGAACCGACCCTGGACATCGAGCAGGTCAACCAGCAGTCCCTGCGCCTGATCCGCCTGGCCCTGCTCGGTGGCTTCATCGGTGGCTTGTACTGGGTATGGTCGGATCTGATCACCGTGTTCTCCTACCTCAACAACGTCACCCTGTACGAATACGCCAGCGGCACCGGCGCGGCGGCCAGCATGGTGCCGATCAGCCTCGGCGACCTGCTCGGTGCGCTGGTCATCGCCGGCATCACCATCGCCCTGGCCAGCAACCTGCCGGGCCTGTTGGAAGTGCTGGTGCTGTCGCGCCTGAGCCTGGCCCAGGGCAGCGCCTACGCGATCACCACGCTGCTGTCCTACGTGATCGTCGGGGTGGGCATCGTCAGCACCCTGGCCACCCTCGGGGTGAGCTGGGACAAGCTGCAGTGGCTGGTCGCCGCCCTGTCTCTGGGCCTGGGCTTCGGCATGCAGGAGATCTTCGCCAACTTCATCTCCGGCATCATGATCCTGTTCGAGCGCCCGGTGCGGATCGGCGACACCATCACCATCGGCAATCTGTCCGGCACGGTGAGCAAGATCCGCATTCGCGCCACGACCATCACCGACTTCGACCGCAAGGACATCATCGTCCCCAACAAGACGTTCATCACTGGCCAGTTGATCAACTGGTCGCTGACCGACACGGTCACCCGGGTGACGCTCAAGCTGGGCATCGACTACGGCTCCGACCTGGACCTGGTGCGCGAGCTGCTGCTCAAGGGTGCCCACGAAAACCCACGTGTGCTCAAGGACCCTGAGCCGATCGTGTATTTCCTGCAGTTCGGCGAAAGCTCGCTGGATCACGAGCTGCGCATGCACGTGCGTGACCTGGGCGACCGCAACCCGACGCTGGACGAGATCAACCGCTACATCAACCGTGAGTTCAAGGCCCACGACATCAAGATCTCGGTGCGCCAGGTGGAGGTGTTCCTGATGGACACCAAGGGCGGCAAGCAGCAGATGATCCCGCTGGAGAGCAAACCCGACAGCACGCCACCGAGCTGAGTGGACGCTGATGGGTGCAAGCGCCCAGAATGCCTGCGAGGGCTTTGCCCTCGATCGCAGGAAAAGCCCGCTCCCACAGGAAACCGAGTTCTGTAGGTGCGGGCTTTGCCCCGCGCAGGGCCGCAAGGCGGCCCCCTGTCACCGATAGCCAGGAGCCGGCCACGTGAAAGCCCTCGACCAACTCACCTTCGATAACCGCTTCGCCCAACTCGGCGACACCTACTCCACCCAGGTGCTGCCCGAGCCGATTGCCGAGCCGCGCCTGGTGGTCGCCAGCGAATCGGCCATGGCCCTGCTCGACCTCGACCCAGCCCAGGCCGATGAGCCCGTGTTCGCCGAGCTGTTCAGCGGCCACAAGCTCTGGGAAGAAGCCGACCCACGGGCGATGGTCTATTCCGGCCATCAGTTCGGTTCGTACAACCCGCGCCTGGGTGACGGCCGCGGCCTGTTGCTGGGCGAGGTATTGAACGACGCGGGCGAGCACTGGGACCTGCACCTCAAGGGCGCCGGCCAGACCCCGTACTCGCGCATGGGCGACGGCCGCGCGGTGCTGCGTTCGTCGATCCGTGAGTTCCTCGCCTCGGAAGCGCTGCACGCCCTGGGCATTCCCAGCAGCCGGGCGCTATGCGTGGTCGGCTCGAGCACCCCGGTGTGGCGCGAGACCCGCGAAAGCGCGGCCATGCTGCTGCGACTGGCGCAGAGCCATGTGCGCTTCGGTCATTTCGAATATTTCTACTACACCCAGCAGCCCGAGCAACAACGCGTGCTGATCGATCACGTGCTCGATCAGCACTACCCCGAATGCCGCGACGCCGAGCAGCCGTACCTGGCGATGTTCCGCAGCATCGTCGAGCGCAACGCCGAGCTGATCGCGCGCTGGCAGGCCTATGGCTTCTGCCACGGGGTGATGAACACCGACAATATGTCGATCCTGGGCATCACCTTCGATTTCGGTCCCTACGCCTTCCTCGACGACTTCGACGCCAACTTCATCTGCAACCACTCCGACGATCGCGGCCGCTACAGCTACGCCAACCAGGTGCCGATCGCCCACTGGAACCTGAGCGCCCTGGCCCAGGCCCTGACCACGGTGATCGACGTGGAGGCGCTGAAGGAGACGCTCGGCCTGTTCCTGCCGCTGTACCAGGCCCATTACCTGGACCTGATGCGCCGTCGGCTCGGCCTGACCACCGCCGAAGACGACGACATGGCCCTGGTCGAACGCCTGGTGCAGCGCATGCAGAGTGGCGGCGTGGACTACACCCTGTTCTTCCGCCGGCTTGGCGAGCAGCCAGTGGAGCAGGCACTGAACGTGGTTCGCGACGACTTCATCGATCTCGCCGGCTTCGACGCCTGGGGTGGCGACTACCTCGCACGCTGCCAGCGCGAGGCGGGTAACGCCGAAGGTCGGCGCGAGCGCATGCATGCGGTCAACCCGCTGTACATCCTGCGCAACTACCTGGCGCAGCGCGCCATCGAAGCGGCCGAAGGTGGGGACTACAGTGAAGTGCGACGGCTGCACCAGGTGCTGTGCAAGCCATTCGAGGAGCAGCCGGGGATGCAAGCCTATGCCGAGCGACCACCAGAGTGGGGCAAGCATCTGGAAATCAGCTGTTCTTCCTGAACTACGACTGACCTGTGGGAGCGGGCTTGCCCGCGAACACCGGCAAAGCCGGTGCCACTCACCGCGCCCCTTGCTTCGCGGCGGTTCGGCGCCCTGGCAAGCCCGCCTACAGGCCATATATGAACGCTATTGCGGAGAAAACATGTCCGACCCACTGGTAATCCCCTGCCCGCACTGCAACGGCCTCAACCGCCTGCCCAGCGAACGCCTGGGCGACAGCCCGAAATGCGGGCGCTGCAAGCAGGCGGTATTGCTCGACAAGCCCTTCGAGCTCAGCGAAAGCACCTACGCCAGCCAGATAAAGGGCGACCTGCCTTTGCTGGTGGACGTCTGGGCCGACTGGTGCGGCCCGTGCAAGAGCTTTGCACCGACCTTCGAACAGGCGGCCCGCCAGCTCAGCGGCCGCTGCCGCCTGGCCAAGCTCGACAGCGAGGCCAACCGAAACCTCGCCGGGCAACTGGGCATCCGTTCGATCCCTAGCCTGATCCTGTTCAGGAACGGCCGCGAAGTCAGCCGCCAGGCAGGGGCGTTTCCACTCCAGTCGTTACTGGAATGGGTGCGCAGCCAAGGGATCTAAGCGTTTTCTTCGAGCAGCGAGTGCAACTCGACGAACTGCTGCGTCAGCTTGTGCCGCGGCTCCAGATGGATCAGCGGCAGGCTGGCGTGATGGGATTCGCGCATCTTCACCGAGCTGCCCAGGTAGACCGGCAGCACCGGCAGGCCCTCGGCGAGCAGCTCGTCGAGCATCTGCTGAGGCAGGCTGGCACGTGACTGGAACTGGTTGACCACGATGCCCTCTACCTGGAGGTCTTCGTTGTGGTCGTCCTTGAGTTCCTCGATCTCGGCCAGCAGGCCGTACAGGGCCTGGCGCGAGAAGCTGTCGCAATCGAAGGGAATCAGCACACGATCTGCGGCGATCAACGCGGAAACCGCATAGAAGTTCAACGCTGGCGGGGTATCGATGTAGATCCGCTCGTAATCCTCGTCCAGCTCATCGAGCAATTTACGTAGCTTGTTGATCTTGTGCTTGGCCTCGAGCTTGGGCTGCAGGTCGGCCAGCTCGGCGGTGGCAGTGACCACGTGCAGGTTGTCAAAGGGCGTTTCATAGATATCGACCTTGTTCTTCTTGCTGAATGGCCCGCTGGACAGGCTCTGCTTGAAGAAATCGGCAATACCCATGGGGATGTCGTCACCCGTCAACCCAGTCAGGTACTGGGTCGAGTTGGCCTGGGCATCCAGGTCGATCAACAGGGTCCGGTAGCCTTCGTTGGCACTGACCGCCGCCAGGTTGCAGGCGATGCTCGACTTGCCCACGCCACCTTTCTGATTGAACACCACGCGCCGCATGACTGACCTCCGTGTATCAGGGAATGCCCGAGTATGTGTCCGGCGCAGCGGTTTAGCCAGCACCTTCGGGCTTTTCCAGGCCCGCCAGCAGGTCGACGAACGCCCGGGCCATCGCTGAGCCCGCGCCCTCGCGGCGCACCAGCCAGACCGCACTGGTCGCCTGCTCGTCGAGCAGGGTGCGGTACACCACGCCGTCGATGCGGATGCGCTGGAACGACGCGGGCAACACCGAAACCCCAAGGCCCGCCGAGACCAACCCGATGATGGTCAGCGCCTCACCGGCTTCCTGGGCGAAGTGCGGGCTGAAGCCCGCCTGGCGTGCCAGGTCCATCAGTTGCGCATACAGACCGCTGCCGTAGCTGCGTGGGAAGAATACGAACGGCTCGTGGGCCAAGTCCCGCATATACAGGCCCTGCTCGCCGCCCAGCGCCAGCGGGTGAGAGGCATTGAGCACCACGACCAACGGCTCGCGAAACAACTCGGTGACCGCCAACCCTTCCGGCACCGGCAGCGGCCGCATCAGGCCAACCTCAATGGATTCGTCGAACACCGCATCGACCACCTCACGGCTGCTCATCTCCTTGAGATGCAGGTGCACCGCCGGGAAGCGCTGGCGGAAGGCGTGGATCGCCTGAGGAATCCTCGAGGTGAAGGGTGCCGACGAGGTGAAACCGATCTTCATCTCGCCCAGCTCGCCCAACTGTGCGCGACGTGCCACATCGGCCGCCTTGTCGACTTGCGCCAGCACCTGGCGCGCCTCCTCGAGGAACAGTCGTCCGGCCTCGCTCAGCTCGACCCGACGATTGGTGCGCTCGAACAGACGCGCCCCCAGTTCCTGTTCCAGCGCCTGGATCTGCTGGCTCAAGGGCGGCTGGGAGATGCCCAGTTGCTGGGCTGCACGGCCGAAGTGCAGTTCTTCGGCGACGGCGATGAAGTAACGCAGGTGGCGCAGTTCCATGATCGGCTCCGAACAAGTCGCTAAAGCTATCAAATAGGTCGAACAATATATTGGATCTAATCATTAGCCAGCTATATGCTTTTTTCATTGCGCCAGAGGTATCACCCGTGAAAACTGCTGTAGCCCCCCTTCCCGCCGAACCCGAAGTGCCTCCCCTGAACGACTTGTGGATCGAAAAAGGCACCCCAGCCTTCATGAAAACCGTACTTGCGCTGTTCAGCGGCGGTTTCGCCACGTTCGCCCTGCTCTACTGCGTGCAACCGATGATGCCGCTGCTGTCGCAAGAGTTTTCGATCAACGCTGCGCAGAGCAGCCTGGTGCTGTCAGTATCCACCGCCATGCTGGCGTTCGGGCTGCTGGTGACCGGGCCCATTTCCGATCGGATCGGGCGCAAACGGGTGATGGTCTCGGCCCTGGTGTGCGCTGCGCTGGCGACACTGGCCAGCGCAGTGATGCCAACCTGGGAAGGCGTGCTTGCCACCCGCGCACTGGTCGGCCTGTCGCTGAGCGGCCTGGCGGCGGTGGCCATGACCTACCTCAGCGAAGAAATCCACCCACAGCACATCGGCCTGGCGATGGGCCTGTACATCGGTGGCAATGCGATCGGCGGGATGAGCGGGCGGCTGATCACCGGGGTGCTGATCGACTTCGTCAGTTGGCACACCGCGATGCTGGTGATCGGCGGCCTGGCGCTGCTGGCCGCGGTAGTGTTCTGGAAGGTGCTGCCGGAATCGCGCAACTTCCGCGCGCAGTCGCTGAAGCCGCGCAATCTGCTCGATGGCTTCCTCATGCACTTCAAGGATGCCGGCCTGCCCTGGCTGTTCCTCGAAGCTTTCCTGCTGATGGGCGCCTTCGTCACCTTGTTCAACTACATCGGCTATCGCCTGCTGGCCGAGCCCTACCACATGAACCAGGCGCTGGTCGGCTTGCTGTCGGTGGTGTACCTGTCAGGCATCTACAGTTCGGCACAGGTCGGCGCGCTGGCCGACCGGCTGGGGCGTCGCAGGGTATTCTGGGCGAGCATCCTGGTGATGGCCGCTGGCATGCTGATGACCCTGTTCACCCCATTGCCAGTGGTGATCGTCGGGATGCTGGTGTTCACCTTCGGCTTCTTCGGTGCCCATTCTGTGGCCAGCAGCTGGATTGGTCGACGCGCGCTCAAGGCCAAGGGGCAGGCCTCTTCACTGTACCTGTTCTGCTACTACGCGGGATCGAGTGTCGCCGGGACGGCGGGCGGGGTGTTCTGGCATTACGCCGGTTGGAACGGCATCGGCCTGTTCATCGGCGGCCTGCTGGCGGTGGCGTTGCTGGTGGCGCTGCACCTGAGCAAGCTGGCACCTAAATCGGTGTGAGGCATTCGCGGCGGTTCGGGGCGCAGAACCGCCGCGAAACGGTGTTCGTCAGTTGACGATCTCGACGATATCCACATCCACTTCACGGCTCATCAGGTGTTTCTCCACCTCGCCGGTCAGCTTGACCTTGGTCTTGTCGTTGAACGGGGTTACCGGCAGGTCTTCGTTGTCGATCTCGACGGTGATGGTGCCGGTGTTGTCCTTGAACTCGTACTTGTCGTCGTTGTTGATCTTCTTGGTCACATAGCCTTGCAGCACTACCGGGGTGTCATCGGCGGCCTCCTTGGCGGCAGCGACGGTGGTCACCGGCTGGGCGCCCGGGCCTGTGTAGCCGGCAGCGAGAGCGGCGGTGCTGAACAGTGGGGCGAGGATCAGGGGCAGGTAACGGGCTTTCATGATGCAGGTCCTGTATGGGTTTCGATGGATACAGGCTAACAACGGCTGCTGAAGCCAAGCTTAATGGCAATCATCCATCAACGATGACCACCCCCAGCTGCGCCTGCAGCTGGTCATCGATCGCCTGCAACCTTATCCCGGTCAACTGCGCGCCATCCTGCTCCAATGCATGGAGCCAGAGCGTCAAGATATGCGGTCTACCCTGCAGCGTCATCGTCACCTGCGAGCCATTGCTATGCATGTCAACGATCTGCAGCCCATCGATCCGCGCCCTCTCATTCAGGCGTGCGGTCGTCAAGGCCTGCGCGGGCGTTGGCAGCGCTGCGGAAGTCGCCGAAAGGCGTCGCAACTGTTGAGCCAGCGCACGCTCCCGGTTCAATTGCACCTGCACCTGATCCAATCGTTGTTGAGCCGGCAAACAGAGCACCTGCCAGACCGTGATCGCGGCAAGGCCCCAGGCGACGGCCTTGAGCACCCAGCGACGCGGGGCCGGAATACCTCGCCACTCTCTGCCGATCCAATCAAGCAGGCCAACCATCATTGGGCTCCTGGCCATGTCAATGTGGCGCTTACCTGCTGTGCAGCCTGCTGCGCACGCTCGACCTGTAGCCCTGGCAGACGCTGACGAAATCGTTCCAGATCATCGAAGCCCTGGGCAAGAATCTCGATCCGCCATCCCTGACCAGCCACAACCTCTGCGCGCTCGATCCGCAAGTCGCCGCTTTCGACCAAGGATTCACTCAACACGGCCAGACGCTGCATCGCTGTGGGCGGAGCAGGGTGCTGCATCAATTCGTTTATCTGACGCGCAAGGTCATCACGCGGTACATGTCCCGGCGCCCAACGCTGGAATGCTCGCACATTATGCTGTTTCAACTGCGCGACCTGTCCTTACAGCCACTCTACGTGCCAGTACTCTGCAATGCAGGCCAGCAATGCTGCCAGCAGGCATCCGCCCAGTAGCGCTTGCCAAGGCACTGACTTGGCGCGTCCGGGTGCGAAAGCACCCTGGAGCAGGTTGATGGCGTCAAAGCGCCCCTGCCAAAGCAACGCAAAGGCGTCGGTAACCAGCTCGACCTCGTCCCATCGTGACGCCTGCCCTGGTTCTGCCAGCCATTTGATTTCAGGCAACGATGTACTCAGCACTCTGGCTGCCGCGCAGTTGACCGCAAGACGCTGCTGCTCCCCGCCGCCAAACAGCCAACGCCCCTCCAGCCACAACGCCGTGGGGCCGGTCGAGGCGAGCATGTCTGCATCGACCAGCACTGCCTGCGGTTCGACTCCCTGAACGCGCAGACACGACAGCAGTTGCTCGAAGCACGCTCGGTCGATCACCAGACAAGGGCGCGATGACGCCTGGTTCGCCATGCCGAACGCGAGGTGAAGCGTCTCCAAGGCGGTGGCGAATTGATCCTCTACCGCAAAGGCAAGGGTATCGTAGGCAGGCTTGCGTCCCGGCAACGAGCCAGTTTGACAGTAGGAGAAAAGCTCCATCGGCAGCACCAGCGTCACCTTCTGTCCAGCCAATGCCTCCAGGTCACTCAGACGAGACTCCCGCGTGACGCCATCAGGCTGAAGAACGCGAACAGGCCAGTTCTTCGGAACCCCACCCACGCCCTCGGGCAGCAGGTAGGCAGCGTACTCATTCATTCGGCACCTGCTGGTCGTACCGTGGAAAACATACGTCGTGATACGCGCAGTCGATGACCATCCAGGTCCACCTCCACTTCGCTGTGCAGGTACGAGCGGCTCGTCTCGAGATCGGCCTGAAGGGTCATGCCGAACCATCGACTGCCAACCGCCAGACCGCGCCCCGTGGCGACCTGACCATCGAGCAACGGATCGCCAAGAAAGGCCTGCACGCTGGCATATCCATCCTTGGGGCGCTGCTCGACCAGGCGCTGAGCGATCGCCGGCGTCACGCCCTCCAGTGTGCCGAGGACGAATCGATCTGCAGTGTTGATGTTCAGCCCAGCCTGCGCAGGCAGCACCGCCACCCACGGCCTGAGGCGCTCCAATATTTCGGCACTCACATCCGGCAACTGCGCCAACTGGCTGACATCTACCAGTGGAACACCCTGCAACATGGCAAGATCCGGAGTAACCAGGCCAAGCGCCCGGCAAAGACGCTCCCAGCGCGCAAGCAACACGGGGTCGGCCTCGCGGCTGCGGACAAGCGCAGCGAGATTGATGCGCGCAGCCAAATCCTCGACTCGCCCTCGCAGGCGCACATCGTCCAGAGTGAACTCATAGGGTTTTGACCACGACTGCCCCGCATGAACGACACGCATGTCGAGCCTCAAGCGCTCGCGCAAAAGCGCCAGTGCCTGGCGCTCTGCGGCCATCAGCACCTGTAGCCCGCGCGAAGCCTCAGTCTGGCCGGATACACTGGCAATCAACTGTCGGTGGTCACGCAACATCGCGGCGATCAGCATCACCATCAGTGCCATGACCAACAACACGGTGATCAGCGCGAGGCCCTCTTGTCGTTTCACGCTCACAGGCTCATACCCGCCAGCGGGAGAACGCGGCGAAGCCGCTCTGCTCGTCCAATGGAAAAGGTAATTTCAAGAGCGATGGGCGGTTCGCTCGCAGTACGATCACCGGGCCAGTCGGCTTGCCAGCCCAGGCCAGGCACGAAGACTCGCCAACGCAGACTCGTGACGCCTGCGAGCAAGTATTGCGCTCGCCCTGCGCCACTGACGAGACTGTCGCGTTGGCGCCATAGCACACCGTCTTCCAGCCAATATTGGATCACACGCAAGTCACTGCGCGGCTGCAGGTGGATGTCATACCCGCTACTCGACAGCCAACTAAGCCGTTGCTCCCGTAGCCTCAAGGCGAAGTGCTCTTTCTCCAATGCAGCCGGAAATACCCCTTGCAGGGCGTCCCGTTGCAGCATACCCATCGCCCTTGCCAAGCTACGAATTTCATCGGCCTGCGCCTGGCGCGCCGAGTCGGTACGCAGCAACGCATCGAACAAACGGGCAGCACCAGCAGCCAACACAGCGAAGATCGCCACAGCCAGCAGTAGCTCCAGGAGCGTGAAACCACGCTGTCTGCGCCCGACGCGAGACTCATTGCGTTTCATTCGAAATCTCCAGCCAGCGCTTGGCCTGATACACCGCCGGACCATTCGGGACGCGCGTGACCAGTACCTCGACCTCGAGCATTGCGTGCCTGCGTCTACGCCGCTCCTCCAGGTGCCAACGCCCCTGGGCAAAGTCGATCGTCAGTACGCGTTGTCCAGGGCCTGGCGTGGGCAGGAGAGTCATTTCGGTCAAGTGGTTGTCCGCAATCCAACTGCCATACATGCGCTCACGCAGTTGGTGGGACTGTTGCAAGACCTGCTGCATTGCCATGCTTGCAGCACCTGCCAGTACCGCAAAGATCGCCAGAGCAATCATGACCTCCAGCAGGGTGAAGCCCCGCTCAGCAGCCGAATTGCACATTGATTCCGTCACTTGTCACACATGCCAGAAGCTCCCCGGCGTGGCTGAAATACAGGATGAATGGCGTGTGTTCTTCGTCACCGACCAGCACCAGTTGCACAAGGCCGTCCGAGACGACCGGCGACCAGTCGGTGTGCTTCAGGCGCAGGTCCAGCTCACTGGGCTGCAGATCACCACCTGCACCCCACCCCAGGTGCGTCAGCCTCATCATGCGGTAGCCATCCTGGTTGATCTGAATGCCAAGGGTCTGTCCCGAGATCAATGCGTGCGCACGGGCGTGCTCGAAGAACCGCAGGAACAACTGCGCCTCCTGTACGGCCAACCGTTGCGGGTTGTGCATGGATACAAACCCTGCCATGCCGATCACCACCCCGAGCACCGCCATTACCAGCAGCAACTCCAGCAGGGTAAATCCGCGGCTACGTCTCACTGGGGCCAGTTACCGATGTCGGCGTCCATACCTTCGCCTCCCGGCAGGTTATCTGCACCAAAGGAGTAGAGGTCGAAGCCCTGATTCGAGCGAGTACCAGGGCTCTGGTACTGGTATTCGCCTCCCCAAGGATCGACCGGCATGCTCTTGAGATAGCCCTGTTCGTTCCACATCCTTGGCGCAGGCGCCTGGGTGGGACGCGTTACCAAGGCTTGCAGGCCCTGCTCGGTGGAGGGATAGCGACCGTTGTCGAGCCGGTAGATCTCCAGCGCGGTTGAAATTGACTGCAGGTCGGTACGCACTGCCGTAGCTTTCGCATGGTCTGGCCGGCTCATGACGTTGGGCAGCACCAGCCCGCCAAGCACGCCCAGGATGATGATCACCACCATGATTTCGATAAGGGTGAAACCGCCGTTACGGCGACGACTGTTGCGTGGGGACATGATCAGGTAACCAGTTGATTGAGGTTGAGTATCGGCAGCAGGATCGCCAGCACGATGAACAGCACGATGGCGCCCATGAGCAGGAGCATCGCGGGTTCGCAAAGGCTGACCAGCAACGAGATGCGCGAGCTCAGCTGCTTCTCTTGCAGGTCTGCGGCGCGCTCAAGCATCGTGTTGACCTCACCGGCCCGCTCGCCACTGGCGATCATGTGCAGGGTCAGTGGAGGAAGCGCTGCGCAGCGCGTCAGGCTGCTGGCCAAGCTAGAACCCTCGGCCAGCTCTTCGGCGGCGCGGATCAGACGTTCGCGCAATGCCAGGTTGCTGGTAACCACGGCACCGATGCGCATGGCTTCGACCAGAGGAACGCCGCTGCGCCCGAGTGTGGCCAACGTGGCGACAAAACGCGCTGCGTTGCTGGCACGAATGAACTCACCCCACAACGGTATACGCAGAGCCAGTGCATCCCAGCGCCGTCGCCTGGCGGGCTTGCGCAGCGCCCAGCGAACGGCCACCACGCAGCACAGCACGGTCATGATGATCAAAAGCCCAAAATGCCCAGTGAACTCGCTGAGAGCGATCAACAACAAGGTCGCGTAGGGCAACTGCGCCTGATCGCGGGCGAAGGCCTGGACGACATCTGGCACCACATATCCCAGCAGGAACCCCACCACCAGCAACGACACCAGGAACAGGATCAGCGGATAGACCATCGCCAGTTGAACCTTCTGGCGCAGCGATTGCTCACGCTCGCCATGGTCGGCCAGACGCTCGAATACGCTCGACAGATGACCCGAGCGCTCGGCTGCCGCCACCGTTGCCCGGTACACCGCAGGAAAAGCCTGCGGATAATGGCCAAGGGCATCGGCCAACGTACGCCCTTGGGCGATCTGCTCGTTGACGGCACCCATCAGCTTGCTGGCCTGGCGATCTTCACTTTGCGAAGCGACCGCCAGCAACGCATCGCTCAACGGCATGCTGGCACGCAACAAGGTAGCCAACTGCCGCGTGATGATCGCCAGCTGTGTCGCTCCAAGCCGGACAGGCCGCAAGCGACTGTTCCATTGCAGTCGAACCGCGCGGACCGCAATGATGAGCAGCCCCTGCTCGCGCAACAACTGTCGAGCTTGCCTGGCGTCTCCGGCCTCGAGGGTGCCCCGCCTGCGCGCACCTTGGGGGTCTTGAACGAGATACCTGAACCTCATCATCTATCCCTGCCCCGCCACCCGCAGCAACTCCTCGACGCTGGTCTGGCCTTCGCACACACGTTGCACGCCGTGGTCAAACAAGCTTGGCGTGGATTGACGTACCCAATCGAGCATCTGCGCCTGCGAGGAGCGCCGATGAATCGCTTCGGCAAGTTCCGCAGTCACCAGCACCAGTTCATGCAACGCCAGCCGCCCACTGTAGCCATGCTGACAATGCTCGCAACCTTGCGCACGATAGATCCGCGCAGGCAGGTTTGCAGGGGAGCCGAGCGACTGCGCGGTGACGGCGTCGACCTCCATGGGCGTCTTGCAGCTGGGACACAACTGGCGGACCAGACGCTGGGCCATCACCCCCGACAGCGACGACGCGAGCAGGCAAGGATCCACTCCCATGTCGGTCAAGCGTGTGATCGCCCCCAATGCGCTGTTGGTATGCAACGTCGACAACACCAGGTGACCGGTCAGGGATGCTTGTACGGCAATTTCTGCGGTTTCGCGATCACGGATCTCGCCGACCATCACTACGTCCGGGTCTTGTCGAAGAATCGCCCGCAGCCCCCTGGCGAAGGTCATGTCGACCTTGCTGTTGATCTGGGTCTGGCCAATACCGGGCAAGTGATACTCGATCGGATCCTCAACAGTCAGGATGTTGCGCGTCACCTCGTTCAAGACCGACAACGCGGTGTACAGCGTGGTGGTCTTGCCCGATCCGGTGGGGCCGGTAACCAGAAAAATGCCATGAGGTCTTTGCAGTAATCGCACAAACCCCGAGCGAGTTTGCGGCTGCATCTGCATGCACTCGACATCAAGACGTACCGCCTGCTTGTCCAGCAGGCGCAGCACGACCCGCTCTTCATGGGCCGCGGGCAGGGTCGAAACCCGCACATCCACCTCGTGCCCGGCCAGGCGAAGGCTGATGCGACCGTCTTGGGGAATGCGCTTCTGCGCGATGTCCAGCCGTGCCATCACCTTGATCCGGGATACCAGAAGGGCCGACAGCGCTCGTGGCGGCGACAGCACTTCACGCATGACACCATCGATGCGCATGCGTACACGCAGATGCTGCTCGAAAGTTTCCAGATGAATATCCGATGCACGCGACCTGACGGCCTCGCTGAGCAGTGCATTGAGCAAACGAATGATCGGTGCATCATCCTGCTGGTCGAGCAAGTCGCAGGTTTGCGGTAATTCCTCGGCCAGCCGCGCAAGGTCCAACTGCTGATCGATGTCCTGAACCACAGTCTGGGCAGCATCTTGTGTCCGACCATAGTAACTGGCGAGACGCTCGGCGAAGCGTTCGGCGTCCAGGCACTGCAAATCCCAACCAGCACCCACCAAGCGATACGCCTCCGAAAGCGACGACAGCGAGGTGTCCTTGCGCATGAGCATGACGGGCGGTTCGGCATGCTGGTCGAAGAGCACGCCGTAGCGTCTGGCGAAGGCAAACGGCAGAGACCCATTCATGGACGGTCACTTCTGATGGAGGGGGAATCGAACAGGTTTTGCACATCGTCCGGGAAGGAAGAGGCCGCAGGAGAGCGCACATCTCGATAGGCACGCTCGCCAGCTTCGGTCAGTTGCTGCCGGGTACGCAGGATGGTCGGACGCAGGAACACCATCAGGTTGGTTTTCTCATCGATGTCTCGCTGCCAGCGAAACAATCCGCCGATCAGAGGCAGACTTCCCAACAGCGGCACGCTGCGCTGCTCGGCACGCACACTGTCCTTGATCAATCCGCCGATCACGATGATTTCGCCATCGGCAGCGAGAATGGTGCTCTTGAGGGTGCGCTTGTTGGTAATCAGATCGTTCTCGACCACGCTGGGCGCAAGCTCCGAGCTTTCCTGCTCGACCTCCAGACGCAAGCTGCTGCCCTCATTGATATAGGGACGAATCTTCAGGCTGATGCCGATGTCCTTGCGCTCGACGGTGGTGAAGGGGTTTTCCGTGCCGCTGCCTGGGGTTGCATAGCTGCCGGATCTGAACGGCACGTTCTGTCCGACAAGGATCTGGGCCTCTTGGTTATCCAGTGTCACCAGGCTGGGCGTGGACAGCAGGTTGCTGCTGGAGTTGCTCGCCAACGCACTGACCAATGCAGCAAAACGATCAGATCCGATCGCCAGTGCGGCCCCTGCTGGTAGAGACTCACCGCCAAGCAGCGTCGACAATGAAGACCCACTGTCAGGAAAGGTGATTCCGCCCCTCAGGCTGCCTCGATCGATACCCCACTGCAGCCCGAGGGCCTCGGAGATGCTGCCACTGACTTCGACGATGGCCGCATGTATCAACACCTGGGCACGCGGCTGATCGAGCTGTTGGATGATCTGCTCCAGACTGATCAACACTTCCGGCTCACCTAGCAATACCAGAGCGTTCTGGCTGATATCCGCCTTGACCGAGGTTTTTCCCGACAAGTTGTCGAAACCCTTGCGCTCCCCTGATGCTTTGCCGTTCAGGCCATCGCCAACTTCAGCCAGTACTTCGGCCAATTGCTCGGCATTGCTGTGCTGAAGCCTGATCACTCGCCAATTCTGTGAAGCCTGCGGCGTCGGCACATCCAGCGAACGTGCCAACTGCGCCAGACGTCGCCTGGACTGAATGGGGCCCAGCACCAGCACTGTATTGCTGCGAGTGTCGGCAAGTACCCGCACGCCAGTCTCCGTCCCACCCGCCGCCGCCTCGATCACCGCCAGCAATTCACTGGCCTGGGCATGACGCAGCACGACAACTTCATGGTCGTGTCGCTGACCACTGTCGAGTTGCGCAATCAATGTCGCAAGGCGTTCCAGATTCGTCCCCGAGTCGGTAACGATCAAGGCATTGGCCGAACTCGAAGGGCCGATGTAGCCATTGCTGGAAACCAATGGACGCAGAAGGCCTGCCAGATCGGCGGCAAGACTGCTCTGGAGGCTGAATACTCGGGTAGTGAAGGCTGTCGGCGCAGCGTCTAGTTGCTGATCTGCCCACGCCTTGGCCTCGCTCGCCGGCAGTACCAGTAAACGCCCATCATCGTTCACTGCAGCAAAGCCATGAGCATTGAGTACCGAGTAGAACAATCTGCGGATACCTTCACTGTCCAGCCGCTCATTGGATAGCACCGTAATCCGCCCCTGTACCCGAGGATCGAGAATGATCGGTTGATCGAGGATTGCCCCTACCTCCCGTACCACATCGCGAACATCCGCATCACTCATCGCCATTTGCCAGGTGGCCGGAGGCTGCGCGTGGGCAAACACGCCAGACAGGCACAAAAGCGCGCTCAGCGACGCTAACCGCAACATGAGCCGTATGTTCATCGGGAAGTCCGCAGGAAAAGACGATGGGAATCCGGTTTTGTTGGCGCATGGGAGGTTTCTCTCACCAGGTGCAGCAAGGAGCCCTTGGTCCCCTCAAGGGGCAGAACCTCCTCAACGCCATCAATCCATAGTGCAACTGCATGCGATTCGATGCGCCGGACGACAGCACCGCCCGCCAGACGGTCGCCAATGCGATACGCCGCAACCTTGCCATCCAGGGCAACCAGCGCGCGCGACCCTCCGGCACTGGAGGCGAAAGTGGCCTTGAGAATGATGTCCGAGCGCACGGAAGCTCTCGCATCCGCGGCCCGAAAACCGAACGCCAGCGCAAGCGTGGTAACCGCAAGGGAGCGGTCAACTTCGACGTCCGGCAATGTGGCGACCGCCGGTTCCTCGGTGCGCCAGTGACTGCGTAACCGGTCTTCTCGCCACACCAGGAACGACGCTAGCAGCACAGGCAACACCAGCCACGCCGCATGACGACGGTAATGTTCAGGTATCAAGGCAACCCCCGCTGGAGGATGACGAGCACCGATTGCCACGACAGCAGTTGCCAGCATTGTTTGTCGTAAGCCATGCCCATTCCCGCTTATGAAAAGGGGCACCCTGTTCGGATACCCTCTGTTCATCAATGCCTGTCCCAGGCGCTCTGCCAGTGAGAACCAATGCCGGGCTCATATTGGGTGGTGCTTTCGGTCCATTGGCGGCAATACCCCGAGTAGGGGAAAGGCTTGCATTCATAGACATCGCGAGTGCCCCTGGCATAGACCCGGGTACCCGCGGTGTAGCCTGCAATGCCTTCCGGGAAAGTGGGATAGGCTTCTTCGCCTTGGGCCTCAAGGGTCAGGTCGCGCTCCTGTTGCAGGAGGATCTCGTCATCTTCATTCTTACCAACGACCTTGAGCACATGCCGACCCTCCACGCTGATAGCGTCGACGGTGAACGGCTTCGTGGTCGAATCCACCGGCTGACGCTGGTAGCCGACTTGCTTGTTGCTCGCATCGAACAGTGTTGCGGTGACTTCCATCGAACGATTGGTCATCACCGAGAAGTCGATGGTGGCTTTACCGTCTATCAAACTGTATTGCGGCTTCACCCCGTGCAAGTGCATATAGGCGTCCGGCGGGCTGCCTTCGAAGCCTAACTCGTATCCCGTAACGCCGCTTTCCTGCTTCGCAAAGATGATATTGGAACCGCGCACCGGCGCGACGTTGCCCTCGGCGTCCTTTTGTCCTGCGCTGACCAACACCTGTGTGGCGTTGATCTGTTTGGCCAGTTTGTAGGCCCAGTTCGGCGCCCCACCCTCCTCGGCGGTTTCGATAACGATGCTGGCGCTGAACTGCTCGGACTCATGACCGCCGACAAACGCTCTGGCCTTGACCTTGTCGCCTTTCTTAAGATTGCGATGCGGATTGATGCTGCCGACCTGGCGCCATTCCGGTGCAGGCCCGCCGTCAACCTGGATATCGACATCGACAGCCTTGTAGAACGCATTGCTGGTGTCACCGACAGTCCATACGCCAAGGATGATGTGATGTCCCAAGCGATCGGCAGGAATTGCGCAGGTGTGCTTGGGATGCGAGGGATCATCGGCTTTCTTGCCGCCACCATCGACGGAACAGAACGGCGTGCTCTCGAACGATGCGCGCTCCAAGGCAGCGTTGGGATTCCAGTCTCTCCTGGTGATGAAATATTCCCATCTCTTGGTTACATGCGCTGCTGTGTAGAGCCACTTGAATTCGATTTCATGCTTGTCGAGCGGGACACGATGCCAACGGTTGGCACTCTGCTCGTCAAGGACAGGAAATATGTGACCACCAATCAATTTGCCATCAGCTGGACCATCACTTGGGAATCCCTGGGCGAACTCTCCGGCACTGGGTGGCCAGTCCACCGAGTCACAGCCAGTGTTCTGCTTCTGCTTGCACAGGATGTCGCGCGAAGGCGGGTCTTGCAGGTAACCATGGGCATTTGCCAACTGCGGCAACAGGGTCGTACTGACAAGCGCAGCGCATACGCTGCTCGCCAGAAATCCTTTTCGTGGAGCTACTCGTTTCATACAAAATCCTCGTGGCAAAGCCCAAGTCCGCTCGGTCATCTGCATGGACGACCGATACGGCTTGAGCCGAAAGAGCACGAAGATTAAGAAAACGCTGGAGCGCGGACTGTAAGGCTAGTCCGAGAGGAAGCGCCGTCAATGCACACTGGCCTGTGAGATCCGAAGCCCATTGCAGACCCGGATCGCTCACAGGTCGCCTTAGCCGTGATAGCCCGCCGAGAACTCGTGCACGGCGTTGATGAACACACCGGCATGTTCCGGGTCCACCTCCGGCGTGATGCCATGGCCCAGGTTGAACACATGGCCGCTGCCCTTGCCGTAGCTGGCCAGGATCCGCTGCACTTCGTTGCGGATCGCCTCTGGCTTGGCGTACAGCACGGTCGGGTCCATGTTGCCCTGCAGCGCAACCTTGTCACCGACGCGACGACGGGCGTCGCCGATCTCGCAGGTCCAGTCCAGGCCCAGTGCGTCGGCACCGGCCTCAGCGATGCTTTCCAGCCACAGGCCGCCATTCTTGGTGAACAGGATGACCGGCACCTTGCGCCCTTCATGCTCGCGAATCAGACCGCTGACGATCTTGCGCATGTAGGCCAGGGAGAATTCCTGATAGGCCGCTGCCGACAGTGCACCGCCCCAGGTATCGAAGATCTGCACCGCCTGGGCGCCGGCCGTGATCTGGCCATTGAGGTAGCTGGTGACCGACTGTGCCAGCTTGTCGAGCAGCAGGTGCATGGCCTCGGGCTGGTCGTACAGCATCGCTTTGGTCTTGCGGAAGTCTTTCGACGAGCCGCCCTCGACCATGTAGGTCGCCAAGGTCCAGGGGCTGCCGGAGAAGCCGATCAGTGGCACGCGCCCGTTGAGCTCACGACGGATGGTGCTGACCGCATCCATCACATAGCCCAGGTCCTTGTGCGGATCGGGAATCGGCAGCGCCTCGATATCGGCCAGGGTGCTGACGACCTTCTTGAAACGTGGGCCTTCGCCCGTCTCGAAGTACAGGCCCTGCCCCATGGCATCGGGGATGGTGAGGATGTCGGAGAAGAGGATTGCGGCGTCGAGCGGGTAGCGGTCCAGCGGCTGGAGCGTCACCTCACAGGCGAACTGCGGGTTCATGCACAGGCTCATGAAGTCGCCGGCATTGGCGCGGCTGGCGCGGTACTCCGGCAGGTAGCGGCCGGCCTGGCGCATCATCCAGACCGGGGTCACGTCTACGGGTTGCTTGAGCAGTGCACGCAGGAAACGATCGTTCTTCAGGGCAGTCATGTCGGCATCCAGCAAAAAAGTGCGGGCATTTTCTCAGACGCCAGCGCAAAAGGCACGGCCAGGGCCATGCGTTTTGTCTATCGGGTGCCGTGGATCAAGGATTTTTGTATACAAAATGCATCGCGGGGCAAGTCGGAATGGCGGTTCGACGCTCCGACCTGCCCCGCGAATAGCCAGGATCAGACTTCGAGGTAGTCCAGGATCCCTTCAGCAGCGGTACGCCCTTCGAAGATCGCCGTCACCACCAGGTCAGACCCGCGCACCATGTCGCCACCGGCGAAGACTTTCGGGTTGCTGGTCTGGTGCTTGAACTTGCCCTTCTCAGGAGCCACCACGCGGCCCTGGCTGTCCATCTGGATACCATGCTGTTCGAACCATGGCGCCGGGCTCGGGCGGAAGCCGAAGGCGATCACCACGGCATCGGCCGGCAGGATCTCTTCGGAGCCCGGGATCGGCTCGGGGCTACGGCGGCCACGGGCGTCTGGCTCACCGAGACGGGTCTCGACCACCTTGACGCCTTCCACCTTGTCCTCGCCGACAATGGCGATGGGCTGGCGGTTGTAGAGGAACTTCACGCCCTCTTCCTTGGCGTTCTTCACCTCTTTGCGCGAGCCAGGCATGTTGGCTTCGTCGCGACGATAGGCGCAGGTCACGGCCTTGGCGCCCTGGCGGATCGAGGTGCGGTTGCAGTCCATCGCGGTGTCGCCACCGCCCAGCACCACGACCTTCTTGCCCTGCATGTCGATGAAGTCTTCCGGCGACTTCTCGAAGCCCAGGTTGCGATTGACGTTGGCGATCAGGAAGTCCAAAGCGTCGTGCACACCCGGCAGGTCTTCACCCGGGAAACCGCCTTTCATGTAGGTGTAGGTGCCCATGCCCATGAACACTGCATCGTACTCGGCGAGCAGTTGTTCCATGGTGATGTCCTTGCCCACCTCGGTGTTCAGGCGGAACCCGATGCCCATGCCGGTGAAGACTTCGCGGCGATTGCTCAGCACGGTCTTTTCCAGCTTGAACTCGGGGATGCCGAAGGTCAGCAGGCCACCGATCTCGGGATTCTTGTCGAACACGACCGGCGTTACTCCGGCACGCACCAGCACGTCGGCGCAGCCCAGGCCCGCAGGGCCGGCACCGATGATCGCAACGCGCTTGCCGGTTGGCTTGACCTTGGACATGTCCGGGCGCCAGCCCATGGCGAAGGCGGTGTCAGTGATGTACTTCTCCACCGAGCCGATGGTCACTGCGCCGAACCCATCGTTCAGGGTACAGGCACCCTCGCACAGGCGGTCCTGCGGGCATACGCGGCCGCACACTTCCGGCAGGGTGTTGGTCTGGTGCGACAGCTCCGCTGCCGCCAGGATGTTGCCTTCGGACACCAGCTTCAGCCAGTTGGGGATGAAGTTGTGTACCGGGCACTTCCACTCGCAATAGGGGTTGCCGCAGCCCAGGCAGCGGTGTGCCTGCTCCACGGACTGCTGCGGCTTGAAGGGTTCGTAGATCTCGACGAACTCCTTCTTGCGCTGGCGCAGCAGCTTTTTCTTCGGGTCCTTGCGGCCCACTTCGATGAACTGGAAGTCGTTGCTCAGACGTTCAGCCATTTTTCAAAACCTCTCAACAGCAGCTGCAAGCTACACGCTGCAAGCCGCAAGACGATCACTTAAGCCGGACGAACCGTACGCTGCCTCTACGTGCAGCGTGCAGCTCGCCACTTGCAGCTGCTCTTACTGCGGGTTGGCACGGGTGCTGGACAACAGTTGCTTCAGATTGGCCGCCTTCGGCTTCACCAGCCAGAAGCGCCGCACATAGTCGTCCAGGTTCTCGGAGAGCTCACGCCCCCACTCGCTGCCGGTTTCTTCCACGTACTCGCCCAGGACGCGCGCCAGGTGGCTGCGATAGGCCTCCATCGCCTCACCACTAATACGCTGGATTTCCACCAGCTCGTGGTTGAGTTTGTCGAAGAAGGTATTGTCCATGTCGAGCACATAGGCGAAGCCGCCCGTCATGCCAGAACCGAAGTTGTAACCGGTCTTGCCCAGAACGCAGACAAAGCCGCCGGTCATGTATTCACAGCAGTGATCACCGGTGCCCTCGACCACAGCGTGGGCGCCGGAGTTACGCACAGCGAAACGCTCGCCCGCGGTACCGGCGGCGAACAGCTTGCCGCCAGTGGCTCCGTACAGGCAGGTGTTGCCGACGATGGCGCTGTGCTGGGTTTCGAACGGACTACCGGCTGGCGGCACGATGGTGATCTTGCCACCGGTCATGCCCTTGCCGACGTAGTCGTTGGCGTCACCTTCCAGGTGCAGGTTCAGGCCACCGGCGTTCCATACGCCGAAGCTCTGCCCCGCCGTACCCTTGAAGCGGAAGGTGATCGGGTTGGCCGCCATGCCCTGGTTGCCATGCAGGCGGGCGATCTCGCCAGAGATACGCGCACCGATGGAACGGTCGCAGTTGCAGATGTCGAGGGCGAACTCGCCACCGGCCTGGTCGCGGATCGCCGGCAAGGCCATCTCGACCATTTTCTCGGCCATCTCGCCCTTGTCGAACGGCGGATTCTTGTCGACTTCGCAGAATTGCGGCTTGTCGGCCGGAATGTGCGAGCTGCCCAGCAGCGGCGTGAGGTCCAGGTGGTGCTGGCGCTCGGTGTCGCCCGGCAGTACTTCGAGCAGGTCGGTACGACCGATCAGCTCGCCGAGGCTGCGCACGCCCAGCTTGGCCAGCCATTCGCGGGTCTCTTCAGCGACGAAGGTGAAGAAGTTGATCACCATGTCGACAGTGCCGATGTAGTGGTCCTTGCGCAGCTTGTCGTTCTGGGTGGCGACGCCCGTGGCGCAGTTGTTCAGGTGGCAGATACGCAGGTACTTGCAGCCCAGGGCGATCATCGGCGCGGTACCGAAGCCGAAGCTCTCGGCGCCGAGGATCGCGGCCTTGATCACGTCCAGGCCGGTTTTCAGGCCACCGTCGGTCTGCACCCGCACCTTGCCGCGCAGGTCGTTGCCACGCAGGGTCTGGTGGGTTTCGGCCAGGCCCAGTTCCCACGGGGCGCCAGCGTACTTGATCGAGGTCAGCGGCGAGGCGCCGGTGCCACCGTCGTAGCCGGAGATGGTGATCAGGTCGGCATAGGCCTTGGCCACACCGGCAGCGATCGTGCCGACACCGGCTTCGGCCACCAGCTTGACCGACACCAGCGCCTGCGGGTTGACCTGCTTGAGGTCGTAGATCAGCTGCGCCAGGTCTTCGATCGAATAGATGTCGTGGTGCGGTGGCGGCGAGATCAGGGTCACGCCCGGCACCGCGTAGCGCAGCTTGGCGATCAGGCCGTTGACCTTGCCGCCTGGCAACTGGCCGCCCTCGCCGGGCTTGGCGCCTTGGGCCACCTTGATCTGCAGCACTTCGGCGTTGACCAGGTATTCCGGGGTCACACCAAAGCGGCCGGTGGCCACCTGCTTGATCTTCGAGCTCTTGAGGGTGCCATAGCGGGCCGGGTCTTCGCCGCCCTCACCGGAGTTGGAGCGCGCGCCCAGGCGGTTCATCGCCTCGGCCAACGCTTCGTGGGCCTCCGGCGACAGCGCGCCCAGGGAGATACCAGCGGAGTCGAAGCGCTTGAGGATCGCCTCCAGCGGCTCGACCTGATCCAGTGCCAGGGCCTGATCGGCCACCTTGACCTTGAGCAGGTCGCGGATCATCGACACCGGACGCTGATCGACCAGCGTCGTGTATTCCTTGAACTTGGCGTAGTCGCCCTGCTGCACTGCAGCCTGCAGGGTGTTGACCACGTCCGGGTTGTAAGCGTGGTATTCACCGCCGTGGACAAACTTGAGCAGGCCGCCCTGCTGGATCGGCTTGCGCGCGCTCCAGGCTTCGGCCGCAAGCAGCTTCTGGTCGCTCTCCAGGTCTTCGAAACGCGCACCCTTGATACGGCTGGACACGCCCTTGAAGCTCAGACCGACCACTTCGTCCGACAGGCCGATGGCCTCGAACAACTGCGCGCCACGGTAGGACGTGATGGTCGAAATACCCATCTTCGACAGGATCTTCAGCAGGCCCTTGGAGATGCCCTTGCGGTAGTACTTGAACACTTCATCCAGATCGCCCAGCACTTCGCCGGTGCGGATCAGGTCGGCCAGCACTTCGTACGCCAGGTACGGATAGACCGCCGAGGCGCCGAAGCCCAGCAGCACGGCGAAGTGGTGCGGGTCGCGGGCGGTGGCGGTTTCTACCAGGATGTTGCTGTCGCAGCGCAGGCCCTGCTCGGTCAGGCGGTGATGCACTGCACCAACGGCCAGCGAAGCATGTACCGGCAGTTTGCCCGGGGCGATGAAGCGGTCGCTCAGCACCAACTGGGTCTTGCCGCTGCGCACCGCTTCTTCGGCCTGGTCGGCGATGTTGCGAATGGCCGCTTCAAGGCCGACATCCTGCTCGTAGTTGAGGTCGATCAGGTGACGGTCGAAGCCTTCGCGCTCCAGGGCCATCAGCGAGCGCCACTTGGCAGGCGAGATCACCGGCGAGCTGAGGATCACTCGGGAGGCGTGCTCAGGGGATTCCTGGAAGATATTGCGCTCGGCGCCCAGGCAGATTTCCAGGGACATCACGATGGCTTCGCGCAGCGGGTCGATCGGTGGGTTGGTCACCTGGGCGAACTGCTGGCGGAAGAAGTCGTACGGCGAGCGCACACGCTGCGAAAGCACGGCCATCGGCGTGTCGTCGCCCATCGAGCCGACCGCTTCCTGGCCTTGTTCGCCGAGCGGGCGCAGCACCTGGTCACGCTCCTCGAAGGTGACCTGGAACATCTTCATGTACTGCTTGAGCTGGTCGGCATCGTAGCTGGCCACGCCCTGGTCGTCGGTCAGCGTCGCCTGGATACGGGTGGCATGCTGACGCAGCCAGCGCTTGTAGGGGTGGCGCGACTTGAGACGGTTGTCGATGGCGTCGGTGTCGAGGATCTGACCGGTCTCGGTGTCCACGGCAAAGATCTGGCCCGGGCCAACACGGCCCTTGGCGATGACGTCCTCGGGCTTGTAGTTCCATACGCCGATTTCCGAGGCGAGGGTGATGTAGCCGTTCTTGGTGGTCACCCAGCGCGCCGGACGCAGGCCGTTGCGGTCGAGCAGGCACACGGCATGACGGCCTTCGGTCATGACGATACCGGCCGGGCCATCCCACGGCTCCATGTGCATGGAGTTGTACTCGTAGAAGGCGCGCAGGTCGGCGTCCATGGTCTCGACGTTCTGCCAGGCCGGCGGCACGAGCATGCGCACACCCCGGAACAGGTCGATACCGCCAGTGACCATCAACTCGAGCATGTTGTCCATGCTGGAGGAGTCGGAGCCGACACGGTTGACCAGCGGACCGAGCTCTTCCAGATCGGGGATCAGGTCGTTGGCGAACTTGGTGCGACGGGCCATGGCCCAGTTGCGGTTGCCGGTGATGGTGTTGATCTCGCCGTTGTGGGCGAGGAAGCGGAATGGCTGCGCCAGCGGCCATTTCGGCAGGGTGTTGGTGGAGAAGCGCTGGTGGAAGACACAGATGGCGGTCTGCAGGCGCTCATCGCCCAGGTCCGGATAGAAGGCGGTGAGATCCGCCGGCATCATCAGGCCTTTGTAGATGATGGTCTTGTGCGAGAAGCTGCAGATGTAGTGGTCGGCGTCGTGGGCGTTGGCCACGGACGAACGGCGACGGGCACTGAACAGCTTGATGGCGAATTCCTGGTCGGTGAGACCTTCACCACCGATGAACACCTGCTCGATCTGCGGCAGACGCTCGAGGGCCAGGCGACCGAGCACGCTGGTATCGATCGGCACTTTGCGCCAGCCGACCAATTGCAGGCCGGCAGCGAGGATCTCGCGGTCCATGTTGGCGCGCGCAGCCTCGGCTTTTACCGGGTCTTGATTGAAGAACACCATGCCGACGGCGTACTGCTTGGGCAGCTCGGCGGCAAAGTGCTCCTGGGCCATGGCACGCAGGAACTGATCGGGCTTCTGCATCAGCAGGCCGCAACCGTCACCGGTCTTGCCATCTGCGTTGATCCCACCACGGTGGGTCATGCAGGTCAGGGCCTCGACGGCAGTTTGCAGAAGGTGGTGACTCGGCTCGCCCGTCATGTGGGCGATCAGGCCAAAACCACAGTTATCCTTGAACTCTTCGGGATGGTACAGACCTGTTTTCATAGACACTTTCTCACCAGGTTCGCCTCTCAACCAAGGCAAATCTCTTTTTAGTACAACCACTTACCATCCACGCCGATCGAATGCCAGCTTTTTTGCGGTGGGTATAGGGAAACCATTGTTGCACAGCGACACGGAAGCTCACAAATTTTCACGACGAATCGTTGAAAGTTTATGTCGCATTTTTGAATGTTTTTGCGTCATGCGCCGTGGTAGCGGCTTGAGCCGAGTCTGAAGCGTTTCAGCCGTGACTGCAACAGAAGGCTTGTGGCCGGCAGTCTGGGACAGAAAAGCCTGCCGCGCATCAGCACAGCAGGCTTTGTCGAGTCCGGGATTCGCTCAGCAACTGGGCGGCGGGGGTGGTGCCGCCCGGAAGGATCAGCGGGCCGTGGCCAGCTCTTGTTGAACGCTGCCGACGGTACGAGGCCAAGGTTTACCAGCCTGGACCTTC
>NZ_JAYFUI010000081.1:0-33364 GCF_034961125.1 Pseudomonas machongensis
CATCTTCGAGATCGACGCAGGGTCGATGTCGATGTGGATGATCTTGGCGTTCGGGCAGAACTTGGCCGGGCCGTTGACCACACGGTCATCGAAGCGCGCACCCACGGCGAGGATCACGTCGGCATTGTGCATCGCCAGGTTGGCGGTGTAGCTACCGTGCATGCCCAGCATGCCGAGGAACTGGCGATCGGTACCCGGGAAGCCACCCAGCCCCATCAGGGTGTTGGTGACCGGAAGGTTCAGGGATTTGGCGATTTCGGTCAGGGCTTCGGAGCCGCCACCGAGAATCACGCCGCCGCCGGAATAGACGATCGGACGCTTGGCGGCCAGGAGCATCTCGGCGGCCTTGCGGATTTGGCCGGAGTGGCCACGGACCGCAGGGCTATAGGAGCGCAGCTTGACCTTTTTCGGGTAGACGTATTCGAACTTCTCGGCCGGGTTGGTCATGTCTTTTGGAATGTCGACCACGACCGGACCTGGGCGACCGGATTGCGCCAGGTAGAACGCTTTTTTCAGAACTTCCGGAATCTCGGTGGGGTTCTTGATCATGAAGCTGTGCTTCACGATCGGCCGGGAGATCCCGATCATGTCGGTTTCCTGGAAGGCATCGGTGCCGACCATGGTGCTGGGCACCTGGCCAGACAGGATGACCATCGGGATGGAATCCATGTAGGCGGTGGCGATACCGGTAATAGCGTTGGTCGCACCGGGACCGGAGGTCACCAGGACCACGCCAGCCTTGCCGGTGGCACGGGCGTAACCGTCTGCCATGTGAGTGGCAGCCTGCTCATGACGCACCAGGATGTGCTGGACTTCCGGTTCCTTGAACAGGGCATCGTAAACATGAAGGAGAGCACCACCAGGGTACCCGTAGATGTGCTTAACGCCTTCGTCACGCAAGAAGCGGACGACCATCTCAGCGCCAGATAAAAGCTCCACGTTGTTCACCTCTAAAACGCCAGAATACCGCCCCATCCGGGCGGGTCTTAATAGGTTTACTGCCAAGCAGAGCATGAGCGAACGTCAGCACTGACTGAGCAAGTATTGGGATCGCCCCAGAGTGTTGCGGGGTTTTCCCACCCAGCGCGAGGTAACGCGTTGCGGGGTGTAGCGAGTCGGCGCGGGTGTGCGCCTCATGATCTGCCTAGCGGGTCTGCTTCTGGCAGTCCCCCTACAGCGGAAACTGGATTCTTCTGATTCGCCGCCCTCAAGTCAAGAAAAATTATTGCCAATTTTTCCCTGAGATGAATTCCCACCACCACGAAAAAGGACACCAGCAGCAGGAAAGCAAAGATTTCCATAAAAAAGGGCCACAATCTGCGGCCCTTGAAGGAAAAAGAGAAGAAATCAGGCTCAAGCGGCGATCAATCGATCGAATGCTGCCAGCAGGCGGCGAAGTTCGCGGCTTTCTTCCGGACGGTCGGTGAAGACCGTCTCGGCCATGATCAGGATCCCAGATGCACTGGGCAGAGGATGGCCATGCTCGAGAATAAGCTTCATCCGCGGCAGGAAAATCCACTGCAGCCACTGCTCGAACGCCAGCGTATCGACTGCGAACGGTACGGTGCTGGCCAGGGCGCTTTCGCTAGGAGACACCTCGTCCCACCAGCCACGGACCTGAAGCTCGCGCTCGATCAGCAGCAGGTGGTCGGCAATATCGAGAATGCGCTGTTCCATCACGACGCGGTCCGCGCCTTCTGCCGTGCCAGGGCGGCGCCGGCACTGTCACCCTGCTTCTCGCGAGCCTGGGCGATGATGTTCCACAGCTCGGCCTGCAGATCAGGACGACCGTTGGCATACGTCAGTGCCCGGCGAGCGAGTTGCTCGGATTGTGCAGCGTCACCTTGCGACAGACGCACCTGAGCCAGGCGGAACAGCACCTGCGGCTCACGCGGTGCGATGCGCTGGGCACGCTCCAGGCTGGACGAAGCACCGTTGAGGTCTCCGCTGCCCTGCTGCTGTTGGGCGGTGGTCAGCAATGCCAGTACCGGACCGTCCAGCTGCTCATCGGCGGACAACCCGCCCCCATTGCTGCGCGGAATACCGGTAGGCGCACGAGTGGCAGCGGCCGGGGCGCTGTTCATCGACGCGATGTCGAAAGGTTCGTCACCTGCCGGATTAGGGTTGGTGGTGATCGGCCCGCTACTGACCGGTCCCGGGGTGATCGGGCCGGTGCTCAGCGGTGCAGAGCCGGCCTGGGCCGGGAACGTCTGGATCGGCGATGCGCCCGCGCCCTGCGGGATCATCACCGTGACCTCGGAATCCTCAGGCAGGGACTGGGCCTGGGACGTACCATTGCTGCCGGAGGAGACCGGCGCGCCACGGTTGGCCGAGACACGCTCGCTGTTCGAGACCCGCGTACTCGAATCGACCACCGGAATGGCGCCACGCGGGACGCTGGCGCAGCCGTGCAGCACGGCCAGCGCCGTCAAGGCAGGAAACCACCACTTGTTCACTTCACACCCTCTTCAATACAGGCCGCTCAATTCATCCAGCCCTTGACCCAGTCCATGACCGACTCGGCAGGATTCTGTTCGCCACCGCAAGTCGTACCGGCAGGTGGTTCGCTCCCACGAATATACGGCATCTGCACCGCTCCCGGACAGCTACCGTCGGAGCCCTGGGCGCTGTGCGGATCGATCCAGGCCTTCACCACGTTATCCGGCTGCGGCATGTCCAGCGGCAGCGGGTCGGCCTTGCGCATGAAGCTGGTCCAGACCTGCAACGCGCCGGTGGCGCCGGTGAACGGGGTCTTGCCATTGTCGTCGCGGCCAAGCCAGACCACTGCCAGCAGGTCCTGGCTGAAGCCCGAGAACCAGCTGTCGCGCGAGTCGTTGCTGGTACCGGTCTTGCCCGCCAGCGTCAGATTGTTCGGCAGCACGTTGTACACCGAGCGGCCGGTACCCTCGCGCATCACCCGCTGCATGGCGTTCTGCACCAGGTAGATCGCACCCGGATCGAAGGTCTGCTGGATCTGGAACGGGTAGCGCTTGAGCGGCTCGCCTTCGGCGGTCAGCACGCTGCGAATCCCGCGCATCGGTGTATTGAAGCCGCCGTTGGCAATGGTCTGGTACATGGTCGCGACCTGCATGGGCGACATGCCGCCAGCGCCCAGCAGCATCGACGGGAACGCCGGCCAGTCGACCTTGACACCCAGTCGGCCGATGGTCTTGATGACGTTGGGCACGCCCACCTCAAGGCCCAGCTTGGCGGTGGACAGGTTGTAGGAGTTGGCCAGCCCCTGATACAGGTAGATCGTGCCGTGGGAGCGTCGGTCGTAGTTCTGCGGGCGCCATACCTGGCCATCGGCGCCCTTGACCGAAAACGGTTCGTCCTGCACCCAGCTGGTCAGGGTGTACTTGCTCGGCTGCTCCAGCGCAGTCAGATAGACCGCCGGCTTGACCAGCGAACCGATCGGCCTGACCGCGTCGATGGCGCGGTTGAAGCCGGCGAAGCCCGACTGACGGCTGCCGATCAGCGCCTGCACTTCGCCGGTTTCCGGGTTGGTCACCACCATCGCCGACTCGACCTCGTCGGCGCCCTTGCGGCCGGCCAGGCGCTTGAAGGTTTCACTCATCGCGGTTTCGGCCTTCATCTGCAGGATCGGGTCGAAACTGGTGAAGATACGCAAGCCTTCTTCGGTCAGGTCTTCGTCGCGATAGTCCTGGCGCAACTGACGCTTGACCAGGTCGAGGAAGGCCGGGAAAGAACTATCGGCCAGGCTGCCGCGCTTGGTCACGCCCAGCGGCATCTTCTTCGCCGCATCGACCACTTCCTGGCTGGCCACGCCCTGCTCGGCGAGCAGGTCGAGCACCAGGTTACGCCGTTGCAGAGCGCGCTCAGGGTAGCGGCGCGGGTTGTAGTAGGACGGCCCCTTGACCATACCTACCAGCAGGGCAATCTGGTGCAGCTTGAGCTCCGACAGCGGCTGGCTGAAGAAGAACTGGCTGGCCAGGCCGAAACCGTGCACCGCGCGCTGGCCGTCCTGACCGACGAACACCTCGTTCAGATAGGCCTCGAGAATCTCGCGCTTGTCGTAGTGCATTTCGAGCAGCACGGCCATCATCGCCTCGGTCAGCTTGCGGCTGAGGCTGCGTTCGTTGGTCAGGAAGAAGTTCTTCACCAACTGCTGCGTGAGCGTACTGCCGCCCTGGCGCATGGCCCCGGACGAGGTGTTGACCCACACCGCCCGCGCGATCGACTTGGGCGAAACACCGAAGTGGCTGTAGAAGTCGCGGTCTTCGGTGGCGATCAAGGTCTCAAGCAGGTATGGCGGCACCTGGTCGATATTGATCAGGATGCGGTCTTCGAGATTCTTCGGGTAGATACCACCGATCATCAACGGTTCCAGGCGCACCACGTCAAGCTTGCCACCGTTGGCCCCTGCCAGCCCCGCGACATAGTCGCCGGAGAAACGTACACGCACGAACTGCGCAGGCTCCATGCCCTCGTAGAACTGGAAGCCTCGGGTATTGAGATCGACGTTGCCGCCGTTGACCGAGGCCTCGCCCGGACCATTGGCCGTTGCCTCGCGGCGGTAACCCAGGGCATCGAGTTCGGTGAGGAAGTCGTCCTTGCTCAGCTTCTGGCCGACGAACAGCTCCAGCGGCCGGGCATACACCTTGGCCGGGATGGTCCAGCGCTTGCCGGAGAACTTCTCCTGGACGACGGCATCGAGGTAGACCGCAAAGCCGGCGATCACCACCAGGCCGACCAGGCTGAGCTTGAGAGCCCAGCCCAGCCAGGCGCGGGAGCGGCTGGGCGGACGTTTCTTGGGGGTTCGGGAATTTCGGGTACGAGTCATGGCGGCGGATTATACGCACTTTGCAAAGGCAGGGGACGCCCTCTGGCGGTAGGCAGGGGCGGCTCCATTGACCATAATGTCGCCTTCGAATTCCCTGACCCCGGAAGGATCTCCGTGAGCCAAGCCCTGATCAGCGCGCTGCAGAACCCCGCCCTCTACCCCCACGCCGTAGAAGGCTTCCAGCTCATCGAGACGCACATCTCCTGGGTTCTACTCACTGGCGAATACGCCTACAAGATCAAGAAGCCGATGAACTTCGGCTTCCTCGATTTCACCGGCCTGGACCAGCGCCAGCATTTCTGTAACGAAGAATTGCGCCTGAACCAGCGCCTGACCGAAGGCCTGTACCTGGAAGTGCTGCCGATCACCGGCAGCGCCGAAGCACCGCAGCTCGGCGGCGAAGGTGAGCCGATCGAGTTCGCCCTGAAGATGCGCCAGTTCCCCCAGGGTCAGATGCTCAGCACCCTGCAAGCCAACGGCGAGCTGAACGCCGGCCACATTGACCAGATGGCCCGGCAGATCGCCGAATTCCACCTGCAAGCGCCGAAAGTGCCGGTCGATCACCCGCTGGGCACGCCGGAAGCGGTAATGGCGCCGGTCGAGCAGAACTTCGAGCAGATCCGCCCGTTCCTTACCGACAAGGCCGACCTGCAGCAACTCGACGCCCTGCAAGCCTGGGCCCGCAGCAGCTTCGAACGCCTGCATGGCCTGCTCGAGGCGCGCAAGGCCAATGGTTTCATCCGCGAGTGCCACGGCGACATCCACCTGGGTAACGCCACCCTGATCGACGGCAAGGTGGTGATCTTCGACTGCATCGAATTCAACGAGCCGTTCCGCCTGACCGATGTGTACGCCGACACCGCTTTCCTGGCCATGGACCTGGAAGACCGCGGCCTGAAATGCCTGGCCCGGCGCTTCGTCAGCCAGTACCTGGAACTGACCGGCGACTACGAAGGCCTGGAACTGCTGAATTTCTACAAGGCCTACCGTGCCCTGGTACGCGCCAAGGTCGCCCTGTTCAGCCTGTCGCCCGATGCCGATGGCGTGCAGCGCGCCACGACCCTGCGCACCTATCGCAACTACGCCAACCTGGCAGAGAGCTACAGCGCCATCCCTTCGCGCCTGCTGGCCATCACCCATGGCGTATCCGCCGTCGGCAAGAGCCATGTGGCGATGCGCCTGGTCGAGTCGCTGGGGGCGATCCGCGTACGTTCGGATGTCGAGCGCAAGCGTCTGTACGGCGAGCAGCAGGCGCAGAACTCCGGCCAACTGCAAGCAGGCATCTATGACCAGGATGCCAGCATCGCCACCTACCAGCGCCTGAATGAGTTGGCCGCGACCATCCTGCGCGCCGGCTTCCCGGTCGTTCTCGATGCCACCTACCTCAAGCGCGAGCAGCGCAAGGCGGCAGCTGAAGTTGCCAACAGCACCGGCGTCCCCTTCCTGATCCTCGACTGCCAGGCGCCCGAAGCGGTCATCATCAGTTGGCTGGAGCAGCGTCAGACAGAAAATGTCGATCCGTCCGACGCCACCCTGGAAGTGGTCAAGGCCCAGCAAGCCAGCCGCGATCCATTGGACGAAGAGGAGGCCGTGCACGGCAAGCGCGTCGACACCCATGAAAGCGCCAGCATGGACCAACTCATCGAGCAGATCCGCCAGCGCCTGCCTGGTCTCTGACCTGCAAGGCGTGAAGCAGTCCACAGTTCGCGCCTGATCTTCGGCGCCACCTCAGTGATGGCATTACAATATCATCACAACCCTGAGGAGGCGCCGTCATGAACCAGCCCCGGCAACTGGACAACGCCCTGTACACCTTGGTGCGCGAGGAACAGATCGCCACCTTCAACCGCGAGAAGCCTGTCGATGGCCCTATCGATTTTCGCGGTGGTGATTTCCGAGGCATTGACCTGCGCAACCTCGACGTACGCGGCATCGATTTCACCGACGCCTACTTCCATGCAGCCGACCTGCGCGGGCTGGATCTACGCGAAACGGGCATGGAAGGTGCCAGCATCTCCCACGCGCAGATCTCCGGGACCTACTTCCCGGGCGACCTGAGCGCTGACGAAATCCTCATGTCCCTGAAGTTCGGTACGCGCATGCGTTATCGTCCGAAGGGCTGAGCCTGACATTTCTGGACACAGCATCCCGTCGCCCTCACATGGCAAAAGGCCGCGTATTCGCCCAGCCCCGCTACACTCCTCTCTGACCTGCTCGCGATTTATCCACAGACCCGTTCGGCCATCGCAAGGAGGCTCGATGAACGATGAGTTGCAGCATCTGAAGAATCTAGGCAAGACCTCTGCGCAATGGTTGCATGCCGCCGGCATCCACAGCGCTTCGGATTTGCGCCGCCTGGGCGCGGTCGGGGCTTACCAGGCCGTGAAAACACGGGGCTTCCGTGCCTCGAAAGTGTTGTTGTACGCCATCGAAGGCGCACTGCTGGATATGCATTGGAACGATCTGCCCGCCGAACGCAAGCAGGCACTGAACCAGCAACTGGACGCCAAGACCCCATCGCAAAAAAAAGCAGAATAATCGAAGAAAGGGTATTGACCTCTAAATGAGAATCGTTATGATTATCACAACTGGTCGCGAGACTGGTTGGATAAACTGAAAGCCCCTGGTTCGGACTCTCAGATTATCTCCTCATCAGGCTAATCACGGTTATTGACCCGGCAATTTGCCGGGTCTTTTTTTACCTGCAGGTTTGCAAGCACCCATCCTGTGCTACGCGGGGTGACTACCCACCGCGCAACTGAGCACAGTAATCCTGCTCAGGCAGTGCCGCGGTGTACCACACGTAGTCCGCCATCCCTGCCTCGACCTTCTGCCCGACTTCGGCCAGCAACAGCACACGGGTATCGCCCTGCGCCTGCAGATCGATCAGATGCAACGGCACACCCAAGTCCTTGCGCGCGTGATAGGCGCCGGCCAGCAAGAGTGCAGGCTGCGGTGCCGCGAGCAGACGCTCGGCCATGTATCGGTCCCTTTGCTGCTGGATGACCAGCATGGCCGGCAACTGGCTTTCCGGCAGCAATCCGCAATGGCCTTCG
Source organism: Pseudomonas machongensis (assembly GCF_034961125.1). Taxonomy (NCBI): domain Bacteria; kingdom Pseudomonadati; phylum Pseudomonadota; class Gammaproteobacteria; order Pseudomonadales; family Pseudomonadaceae; genus Pseudomonas; species Pseudomonas machongensis. The sequence goes on from NZ_JAYFUI010000081.1 coordinate 7,861, forward strand.
CGCACTTGCTCCAGCAGGGCAGCCTTCACCTGCGGGGCATTCGACTGCACGCCACTCAGCACGGGCTGTCGGCGATAGGCCTCACGCATTGCCTCGGGGCTCAGGTCGCCAGCCAACAAAACCCCAGGGCCTTTCAGGGCCTCGCGCACGATCGGCGCGTACATCTGCCAATCCCAACCCTGCTGCCAGTCCAGTGCTGCGGGCAAATCACTCGGAAGCTGCGCCTGACGCTGCACCTTGTCGATCAGCGGCTGCTGGGCAGGCTGGAGCATCTCCAGCACCACGCTGCCTTGCGGCCTGGCGGTCTGCAAAGCCTGCAGCAGCCATCGCTGCAGCGCATGGTGATCGGGGTTGTCGTGTTTTTCCCCGACCAGTATTCGCGGCACATCGCTCAATGCCTGAACCAGCTCATCGGGCGCCAGGACACGCCCACTGGGCAATGCCTGTATCTGACCGAGCGCTGGCTCTTCCAGCCCTTGGCTACTCTGCCAGGCTGGCAACTCTGGCAATGCAGGTCGATGTACCTGGCAACCCGAAATCGTCAAGAACACGCTCATCGACAGGCCGAACAGCAAGGCATAGCGCATCGAGGGCTCCTAGCGGGTGATGATCAGCGGGTGGCCACGCTCCGGATGGGGCTGCACGAGCACATCGATACCGAAGACCGCCTTGAGCGCCTGCGGGGTCAGCACCCGGGCCGGTGTGTCGAGCGCGTGGCTACGACCCTGTTCCAGCAGCAGAATAGCGTCACAGTAGCGCGCGGCAAGGTTCAGGTCGTGCAGGATCACCAGCACTGCCGCACCGCGGTCGGCAAAACTGCGCACCGCCTGCAACGTGGTGTGCTGGTGCAACGGATCGAGGGCCGAGGTCGGCTCATCCAGCAGCAGCGTCGCCCCCTCCTCCCCTGGCCACAGCTGCGCCAGCACCCGAGCCAGATGAACACGCTGACGCTCGCCGCCGGACAACGCGAGGTAACTGCGTTCGACCAGGTGCCAGGCATCGGCCGCCTTCAGTGCCGCCTCGACGATCTCCCGGTCGCGCTGCTGGCCACTACCGTGGGGCAACCGGCCCAGGCCCACCACTTCTTCGACACTGAAGGCAAAGCCCAGGCTGGACACCTGCGGCAACACCGCCAGACGTCGCGCGCGCTCCTGCCCCGACCAGTGTGCCAACGCCCGCCCTTGCAGCAGGACTTGCCCCTGGCTCGGCGCCAGCTCGCCACACAATGCCCCCAGCAAGCTGCTCTTGCCCGCCCCGTTGGGGCCTAGCACACCCAGGACCTGCCCAGGTCTGAGATGCAGGTCGATACCGTGCAGCACCTCGGTGCTGCCGCGCTTGAGCGACAAGCCTTTGACTTCGAGCATCAGCGCCCCCTCCTGACCAGCAGGAACAGGAAGAACGGAGCACCAATGAAGGCCGTCACGATCCCGATCGGCAGCTCCGCGGGTGCCAACGCCAAGCGTGCCACCAGATCAGCGAACAGCAGCAGCGTACCGCCCGCCAGCAACGACGCGGGCAACAGCACACGATGATCAGGCCCCGCAACCAGACGCACCAGGTGCGGAACCACCAGACCAATGAAGCCGATCAGGCCCGCTGCCGCCACTGCTGCGCCAACCCCCAGGGCAGTGCAGAACACCAGTTCGCGCTTGAGCCCTTCTACATCGATGCCCAGGTGACGCGCTTCGGACTCACCTAGCAACAACGCGTTCAACGCCTGCGCCCGACGCGGCAGCCACAAGGTTACCCCCAGTGCCACCAGCAGCAGTGGCCACAGGCGCTGATAGCTGGCGCCGTTGAGGCTGCCCAGGTTCCAGAACGTCAGAGTGCGCAAGGTGGCGTCGTCGGCCAGGTAGGTGAACAGCCCGACCGCCGAGCCGCCGAGAGCGGTCATGGCGATACCGGCCAGCAGCATGGTGGCCACGTCTGTCTGACCATTGCGGCGCCCCAGGCGATAGACCAACGCGGTGACCCCAAGCCCACCGATGAAGGCACAAAGCGACAGCAGGTAGGGTGCGAACCACTCCGGTATGCCACCCAGCCAGGCACCGCCGACAATGGCCACGGCGGCGCCGAGCGCCGCGCCGCTGGCAACCCCGACCAGGCCAGGATCCGCCAACGGGTTACGAAATAGCCCCTGCATGGCGACCCCGGACAGCGCAAGCACCGCACCGACGGCCAGCCCCAGGAGCGTGCGCGGCAAGCGGATCTGCCCGAGAATCAGCTCAGCTTGCTCGAGACCCGCCCGCTCGACGGACATCCCCAGCAGCCGCAATCCGGCGCGCAGGATATCGCCCAGCGGCAGGCTGACCGGCCCCAGCGCCAGCGACAGCCACACCGCCAGCAGGCACAGGAATGTCAGACCGATGAACAGCGTACGCGGCTGGACCCGCTGCTTCATTGGCTGAGGCTGGCCTTGGCTGCGGGATAGAAGGCGCCAGCCAGCTCATGCAAGGTGGCCGGCAGCCGCGGACCGAGGCCACCAACCAGCAGCGTCGGATCGAGTGACACCAGGCGCTTGTCGCGCACCGCACGCGAAGCGGCCAACGCCGGGTTTTCCTTGAGCAGCGCCTTGAGCGCCTGCTCGCCGTCCAGTGCCCGATCAGAAAACACCACGACGTCCGGATCCAGCGCTGCCAGCGCTTCAACGGAGAAGTTCTTGTAACCCTGGTGATCCGCCAGGTTGCGCGCACCAGCCTGGCGCAACAGCCAGTCGCCTGAAGTGCCCTGCCCCGCGATCAATGGCTTGGCCCCGGCATGGCCGACCAGCAGCAACACGCCTGGAGCCTTCTGACCAGCCTGGGCCTGCTTGATCTTCGCCTGCAGCGCATCGAGCTGCTGGTGGTAGCGGTTGCTCAGCTCACTGGCTTTATGCTGCGCACCGAGCAACTCGCCCAGGTGCTGAAGATTCTTGTCCACTGCCGCCAAGTCGGCCTCGCTGGAGAACAACTCGACACGCAGACCAGCCCCGCGCACCTGCGCCAGCACCGGCGGCGGCCCCATCTCCTCCGTGCCGACCAGCACATCCGGACGCAGGCTGAGGATACCCTCGGCCGACAGTTGGCGCTGGTAGCCGATGCTCGGCAGGGCCTTGAGCGACTGCGGATGCTGGCTGGTTGTGTCGACGCCGACCAGACGCGCCTCGCCGCCCAGGGCGCTGATCCATTCGCTCAGTGCGCCCCCGGCGCTGACCCAGCGCTGCGGCAAGTCGGCGGCCAGCAACGGGGAAGAAAGGACAAGACCGGCGCACAAGGCGATCAGGGCAACAGGACGGCGCATCATCGGGTTCCTTTGCAGAAGGCGGCCAGACACCTTGTGGCACCTGACGGAACTGCGCACCATGGACGGGCTGGCGCAGTGGATGCGGGCAATTTGATAATTATTCGCATTGAAGCGTCAAGCCACCATTGGTTTCAAGAGTCTTATCTGCAATGCATTTCCTCTGCTCCTCCCAAGCCCTCGCCGAAGGCCGCAGCCGCGCCTTCAGCGTAGCCGGTGAAACGCTGTTCGGCGTGCGCCGCCAGGGCCGGGTGTACCTGTACCGCAACCACTGTCCGCACCGCGGCATCACTCTGAACTGGGCACCGGACAGTTTTCTCGATGACAGCGCCAGCCTGATTCATTGCGCCCACCATGGCGCGCTGTTCCTGATCGAGTCCGGCGAATGCGTGTCGGGCCCCTGCGAGGGCGAGTCGTTGCAGGCCCTGGACTGCCACGAAGACAGCCAGGGCATCTGGCTCAAGGATTGAGCAATACCGGCAGGCGGCGATCGATGACGATCTGCTCGGCGTCAAGGCGTGCACCATAGGCCAGCACCTCGACGCCATCGGCCACCGCATCGCGCAGTGCCTGGGCATAGCCGGGGTCGATCTCTTCGGCCGGGCGTACCGCCTCGATGCCGGTGAGGTTGACGCAGTACAACTGCACGGCGCGAACACCCTGGCGGGCCAGTGCAGCGAGCTCGCGCAGGTGCTTGGCACCGCGTTGGGTCACCGCGTCAGGAAAGGCCGCCACCGCCGTATCGGGATAGCCCAGGGTCACACTCTTGACCTCGACATAAGCCGGGCCATCGGCGAACTCCAGGCGAAAATCCACGCGACTGCGCTCTTCGCCATAGGCCACCTCACGCTTGAGCGCGGTGAACCCGGCCAACTCGGTGATCACGCCCGCGCGCAGGGCTTCCTCGACCAAGGCATTGGCCCTGCCGGTATTGACGCAGGCCATGCGCCCCTGGGGCGTTTCGCTGATCTCCCAGGTACCCGGCAGCTTGCGCTTGGGGTCGTTGGAACGACTGAACCAGACCTGCCCGCCGTCGCGCATGCAATTGAGCATCGAGCCGGTATTCGGGCAGTGGATGGTCATCTGTTCGCCATTGGCCAGCTCGATGTCGGCCAGGAAGCGCTTGTAGCGGCGCAGCAGACGCGCCTGTTCGAGTTCGGGAAAAAACAGCATCAGGGTTGCCAGCTCCGCAGACCACGGGCAATGCGCTGCACCGCTTCTTCCAGGCGCGCCAGGCTCTGGGTGTAGGCAAAGCGTACGTGATGCCCGGCCTGGTGACGGCCGAAGTCCAGCCCGGGCGTGAAGGCCAGGTGCTCGGTTTCCAGGAAATGACGGCAGAAGGCGAAGGCATCGCCGCCGAAAGCACTGATGTCGGCGTATAGATAGAAGGCGCCCTGCGGCTCCACGGCGATGCCGAAACCGAGCTCGCGCAAGGCGGGCAGCAGGTAGTCGCGGCGCCGGGCGAACTCGGCGCGGCGTTCTTCGAAAATGGCCAGGGTGCCGGGCTCGAAGCACGCCAGCGCAGCATGCTGGGCCATGCTCGGCGCGCTGATGTAGAGGTTCTGCGCCAGCTTCTCCAGGTCAGCCACGGCCGAAGGCGGCGCCACCAGCCAGCCGAGACGCCAGCCGGTCATGCCGAAATACTTGGAAAAACTATTCAGGACGAAGGCGTCGTCATCCACCTCCAGCACGCTCGGCGCGTCCATGCCGTAGGTCAGGCCATGGTAGATCTCGTCCACCACCAGGTGCCCATGATGCTCACGGGTGGCCCGGGACAAGCTGGCCAGGGCCTCACGGTCGAGCACGGTGCCGGTCGGGTTGGCGGGCGAAGCCACCAGCGCGCCCACGGTATCCTTGTCCCAGTGCCGCTCGACCAGGTCGGCGGTGAGCTGGTAATTCACCTCCGGCCCCACCGGTACCAGTTGCGCGCCGCCTTCGACCAGGCGCAGGAAATGGCGGTTGCACGGGTAGCCTGGGTCGGCCAGCAGCCAGTGCTTGCCCGGATCCACCAGCAGGCTGCTGGCCAGCAGCAGAGCGCCGGAACCTCCAGGCGTCACGAGGATGCGCTCGGGATCCACCGACAGGCCATAACGCTGGCCGTAGAAACCGGCGATCGCCTCGCGCAACGCAGGCAGGCCACGGGCGGCAGTGTAGCGGGTGTGCCCTGCCGCGAGCGCGGCCTGCCCGGCTTCGACGATCGGCGCGGCCGTGGTGAAGTCCGGCTCGCCGATCTCCAGGTGGATCACATCATGGCCAGCCGCCTGCAGCTCGTTGGCACGCGCCAGCAGCGCCATGACATGGAAGGGTTCGATGGCGCGGCTGCGCGCACTGTAGGAGTGGGCCATGACCTTCTCTCAATTGAGTCTAAACTGGTGATTCTACTGTCGAGAAACACCGAACGGGCGACGCGGGCTGCTGTCAATACCTCGGATCGGGCGGGGTAGCGCACCCCCGATCTATCTGGTAAGTTCGGCGGCTCGCAGTCGCAGGGCCGGCGGTCGCCGGAGATGGAGCATCCTGCGCATTGGATCAGATGAGTGAGAGGCGGTCTATTCATGTCCACCGTAGAAAAGCAGAAAACCAATCAGACCATGTACGGTGTCGAGCCCTATAAGGAAACCAAGGGTGAAGAGTACATGGGCGAACCCATGCGCAATCACTTCACCAAGCTACTGGGCGCATGGAAGCTCGAGCTGATGACCAGTGTCGATCAGACCGTGAGCCATATGAAGGACGAAGCCGCCAACTTCCCGGACCCTGCGGACCGCGCGAGCCAGGAAGAAGAGTTCGCTCTGGAGCTGCGTAACCGCGACCGTGAACGCAAGCTGATCAAGAAGATCGACAAGACCTTGCAGAAGATCGTGGACCAAGAATACGGCTGGTGCGACTCCTGTGGCATCGAGATCGGCCTGCGCCGACTGGAAGCCCGTCCCACCGCAGACCTGTGCTTCGACTGCAAGGAAATTGCCGAGAAAAAGGAAAAGACGGTCGGCAAAGGCTGATCCTTCTTCCCTTCGAACGGGGCGCATCGAGCGCCCCGTTTCATTTATATGCCCAGCACATCCATGAACGACTCCCGCTATATCGGGCGATTCGCCCCCACCCCCAGTGGCTTCCTGCATTTCGGCTCGCTGGTCGCCGCCCTCGCCTCCTGGCTCGATGCCCGCGCCGTCGATGGGCGCTGGCTGCTGCGCATGGAGGACACCGATCCGCCCCGGGAAATGCCCGGTGCCCGTGACGCCATCCTGCAGACCCTCGAACGCTACGGCCTGGAGTGGGATGGCGAAGTGGTGTTCCAGAGCCAGCGTCATGAGGCCTACGCCACAGTGGTCAATCGCCTGTTCAGCATGGGCCTGGCCTACGCCTGCACCTGTTCGCGCAAGCAGTTGGAAGGGTATGGCGGCATCTATCCCGGTTTCTGCCGCAACGCTGGCCATGCCCGCGAAAATGCCGCCATCCGTATTCGGGTGCCCGAACTGCTCTACCGCTTCAACGACCGCGTACAGGGGGAATACCAGCAGCACCTTGGACGCGAGGTGGGGGATTTCGTCATCCAGCGCCGCGACGGGCTGTATGCCTATCAACTGGCAGTGGTGCTGGACGATGCCTGGCAAGGCGTGACCGACATCGTGCGCGGCGCCGATCTGCTCGACAACACCCCGCGCCAGCTGTACCTGCAGGAACTACTGGGGTTCTCGCAACCGCGCTACCTGCACATTCCGCTGATCGTGCAGCCTGATGGGCACAAGCTGGGCAAATCGTACCGTTCACCACCGCTGCAGGCGGGCCAGGCCACACCGTTGCTGCTGCGAGCGTTACGGGCACTGGGGCAGGCGAGTGACCCGGCGCTGGAAGGCGCCAGTGCGGCAGAGGTACTGGCGGTGGCGCGCAGGCAGTGGAAACCTGAGGCGATTGCGCGGCGGTTGACGGTGCCGGAAGCAGATCTGCGCTGACGCGGCCGACCCTCTCGCGAGGCAAACTCTGCACGATTCAAAACCCCAAGAAATTCAAACTCTTGGCGAACACCCCAGAATCCCGCTAGCATCGCCCCAGCCATTTGCGCCAATAATAAGAAGCTCAAATCCGCAGCGCCCTGCCATCGAGGCCCGCATGTATATCTATCGCTTGGTCCTGCTTCTGGTCGTGGGGATCTATCTGTTCTCCCCGGCCATCATGGACTGGTGGATCGAACCGACCGGAGCCTGGTACCGCCCGTATCTGCTCTGGCTGATCCTGATCGTCGTCACCTTCATCCTGCAGAGCCAACGAGATGCCGATGAGCTTTAGCCTTACCCAGATGATCCTGATCAGCGCCGCCTACCTGCTGGTGCTGTTCGGCGTGGCCTGGGTCAGCGAACGCGGGTTGATCCCGCGCTCGGTCATCCGCCACCCCCTGACCTACACCCTGTCGCTGGGCGTCTATGCCAGTGCCTGGGCGTTCTATGGTTCGGTAGGCCTGGCCTACCAGTACGGCTACGGCTTCCTCGCCTGTTACCTGGGCGTGTCCGGGGCCTTCCTGCTGGCACCGGTGCTGCTCTACCCGATTCTCAAGATCACCCGCACCTACCAGCTCTCCTCACTGGCCGACCTACTGGCGTTCCGTTTCCGCAGCACCTGGGCCGGTGCCCTGACCACGGTGATCATGCTGATCGGCGTATTGCCGTTGCTGGCCCTGCAGATCCAGGCGGTGGCCGATTCCATCAGCATCCTGACCGGCGAGCCGGTCAAGGCGCGCGTGGCCTTCGCCTTCTGCGTGCTGATCATCCTCTTCACCATTTTCTTCGGCTCACGCCATATCGCCACCCGCGAGAAGCACGAAGGCCTTGTGTTCGCCATCGCCTTCGAGTCGGTGATCAAGCTGCTGGCCCTGGGCGGCATCGGCCTGTACGCCTTGTATGGGGTGTTCGGTGGGCCGCACGAGCTGGAAGTCTGGCTGCTGCAGAACCAGACGGCACTGGCCGCGCTGCACACGCCGTTGCAGGAGGGACCATGGCGCACGCTGCTGCTGGTGTTCTTCGCCTCGGCGATCGTCATGCCGCACATGTACCACATGGCTTTCACCGAGAACCTCAGCCCGCGCTCGCTGGTCAGCGCCAGTTGGGGCCTGCCGCTGTTCCTGCTGCTGATGAGCCTGGCGGTGCCGCTGGTGCTATGGGCTGGCCTGCGCCTGGGTGCGAGCACCAACCCGGAATACTTCACCCTGGGCCTGGGCATCGCCGCCAACAACGAGGCCCTGGCCTTGCTCGCCTATGTCGGCGGTCTGTCAGCGGCCAGCGGCCTGATCATCGTCACCACCCTGGCACTCTCGGGCATGGCCCTCAACCACCTGGTGCTGCCGCTCTACCAGCCCCCTGCCGAGGGCAACATCTACCGCTGGCTGAAATGGACGCGCCGCGCGCTGATCGTCGCGATCATCACTGCAGGCTTCGTCTTCTACCTGACCCAGAATACCCACCAGAGCCTGGCCAACCTGGGCATCGTCGCCTTCGTCGCCACGCTGCAGTTCCTGCCGGGCGTACTTTCGGTACTGTACTGGCCAACCGCCAATCGACGCGGCTTCATCGCCGGCCTGCTGGCCGGCACACTGGTGTGGATGGTCACCATGCTGCTGCCGCTGCTGGGCAATGTGCAGGGCTTCTACATCCCGCTGCTGAACATGATCTACGTGCTGGACGACACCAGCTGGCACATGGCGGCCATCGCCTCGCTGGCGGCCAACGTGCTGCTGTTCACCCTGATCTCGCTGTTCACCAACGCCAGCAGCGAGGAGGTCAGCGCCGCCGAGGCCTGCGCAGTGGACAATGTGCGCCGCCCGCAACGTCGCGAACTGCATGCGGCCTCACCCCAGGAGTTCGCTACCCAACTGGCCAAGCCACTGGGCGCCAAGGCCGCGCAAAAAGAAGTCGAGCAGGCCCTGCGTGACCTCTACTTGCCCTTCGACGAACGCCGCCCCTATGCCCTGCGTCGCCTGCGTGACCGCATCGAGGCCAACCTCTCGGGGCTGATGGGCCCCAGCGTAGCCCAGGACATGGTCGAGACTTTCCTGCCCTACAAGTCCGGTAACGAGAACTACGTCACCGAAGACATTCACTTCATCGAAAGCCGTCTCGAGGACTACCACTCGCGCCTGACCGGCCTTGCCGCCGAGCTCGATGCGCTGCGTCGCTACCACCGGCAGACGCTGCAGGAATTGCCCATGGGTGTCTGCTCGCTGGCCAAGGACCAGGAAATCCTGATGTGGAACCGGGCCATGGAGGAGCTGACCGGCATCGCCGCCAAGCACGTGGTCGGTTCGCGCCTGGTGACCATCGCCGAACCTTGGCGCGGGTTGCTGCAAGGCTTCATCGACCTTCCCGACGAGCACCTGCACAAGCAACGCCTGGCCCTCGATGGCCAGCCGCGCTGGCTCAACCTGCACAAGGCGGCCATCGACGAGCCGCTGGCACCGGGTAACAGCGGCCTGGTGCTGCTTGTCGAAGACCTCACCGAGACCCAGGCCCTCGAAGAGAAGCTGGTGCACTCCGAGCGCCTGGCCAGTATCGGCCGCCTGGCTGCGGGCGTGGCCCACGAGATCGGCAACCCGATCACCGGCATCGCTTGCCTGGCGCAGAACCTGCGCGAGGAACGCGAAGGCGACGGCGAGATCATCGAACTGTCGAGCCAGATCCTCGAACAGACCAAGCGTGTCTCGCGCATCGTACAGTCGCTGATGAGCTTCGCCCACGCCGGTGGCAGCCACCAGAATACCGAAGAGCCCGTGTCGCTGGCCGAGGTCGCGCAGGATGCCATCGGTCTGCTGGCGTTGAATCGGCGCAATTTCGAAGTACAGTTCTTCAATCTTTGCGACCCGGACCACTGGGCCGAAGGTGACCCGCAACGCCTGGCCCAGGTGCTGATCAACCTGCTGTCCAACGCCCGCGACGCCTCGCCACCCGGCAGCGCCGTGCGTGTGCGCAGCGAAGCGAGCGAGCATACCGTCGACCTTATCGTCGAAGACGAGGGCAGCGGTATTCCGAAGAACATCATGGATCGCCTGTTCGAGCCCTTCTTCACCACCAAGGACCCTGGCGAGGGAACCGGACTGGGGCTCGCTCTGGTCTATTCCATCGTGGAAGAGCATTATGGGCAAATCACCATCGACAGCCCGGCCGATCTCGATCGGCAACGTGGCACACGGATCCGCGTGACCCTGCCCCGGCATGTCGTAGCGACGTCCCCTGAAATTCGAGACCGTCGAGAGAATTGAATCAATGCCGCACATTCTGATCGTCGAAGACGAAACCATCATCCGTTCGGCCCTGCGTCGTCTGCTCGAGCGAAACCAGTACCAGGTCAGCGAAGCCGGCTCGGTGCAGGAAGCCCAGGAACGCTTCAGCATTGCCACCTTCGACCTGATCGTCAGTGACCTGCGCCTGCCCGGGGCACCGGGCACCGAGCTGATCAAGCTCGGCCAGGGCACGCCGGTGCTGATCATGACCAGCTACGCCAGCCTGCGCTCGGCGGTCGACTCGATGAAAATGGGCGCGGTGGACTACATCGCCAAGCCTTTCGACCATGACGAGATGCTCCAGGCTGTCGCGCGCATCCTGCGCGACCGGCAGAATGCCCCGGTCGCCACTGCGGCCACGGCCGACGTGCGCAGCAACGGCAAAGCACCAGGGGCTGAAAAGCAGACCGGCGCCTCGGCCAACGGCGAGATCGGCATCATTGGTTCCTGCCCTCCCATGCAGGACCTGTACAGCAAGATCCGCAAGGTCGCCCCTACCGACTCCAATGTCCTGATCCAGGGCGAGTCCGGTACCGGCAAGGAGCTGGTCGCCCGTGCCTTGCACAACCTCTCGCGACGCGCCAAGGCACCGATGATCTCGGTGAACTGCGCGGCCATCCCGGAAACGCTGATCGAATCCGAGCTGTTCGGCCATGAGAAAGGCGCCTTCACCGGCGCCAGCGCTGGCCGTGCCGGCCTGGTCGAGGCAGCGGACGGCGGCACCCTGTTCCTGGACGAGATCGGTGAACTGCCGCTGGAGGCCCAGGCTCGACTGCTGCGTGTGCTGCAGGAAGGCGAGATCCGCCGGGTCGGCTCGGTACAGTCGCAAAAGGTCGATGTGCGCCTGATCGCCGCGACCCACCGCGACCTGAAGAACCTGGCTAAATCCGGCCAGTTCCGCGAAGACCTTTATTACCGTCTGCACGTCATCGCCCTGAAACTGCCCGCCTTGCGCGAGCGCGGTAGCGACGTCAACGAGATTGCCAATGCCTTCCTCGCCCGACAGAGCGCACGCATCGGCCGTGACGACCTGCATTTCTCCAGCGATGCCGAGCAAGCCATCCGCCATTACAGCTGGCCGGGTAACGTCCGTGAGCTGGAGAATGCCGTCGAGCGCGCGGTCATTCTCAGTGAAAGCCCGGAAATATCCGCCGACCTGCTGGGCATCGACATCGAACTGAGCGGCCTGGAGGACGACGACCTCCTCGACAGCCTGCCGGTGGTCGCAGGTGTCGGTGGTAACAACGCCAGCCACGAGCCGACAGAAGACTTGTCGCTGGAGGATTACTTCCAGCACTTCGTCCTCGAACACCAGGACCACATGACCGAGACGGAGCTGGCCCGCAAGCTGGGTGTGAGCCGCAAGTGCCTGTGGGAGCGTCGCCAGCGCCTGGGGATTCCGCGGCGCAAGAGCAACGTCGCCAGCGAGAACTGATACGTCCACAGCTCTACAGCGCCGACCCTGGGTCGGCGCTTTGCGTTCAGGGGCCAGCCCCCGCTGACACCTCCCCCCTCGTCAGCCGGTAACACCCGGTTACCGTGAAAAATCTGTTACCTCAGCCGCCTGCGACGTAACAATTCGAGGCATACGGTAACGAAATTTCTACATTTTCCCGCCTTGCAGGCTGACCAAAAATCCATAAACCATTGATTTCATTGGACTTGAAAAAGTTGGCACGCCACCTGCTATATCTTTCGTACAAGAACAATAACAAGCACTGCTACTCAGAATAAGAACAAGACGAAACGGCTCACGCATAACAAGAACAAGACGGCGGAGGCGCAGCTAACTGATTCTTTTGGAGAGGAGTTGTGTTTGGGGCTTGCCCCACAACCAGGCAGAGAACAACAAAAAACTGCACTAAAGCAGCGCCTGAACTGGTTGGATCGATTGATCAGCATAGCATCAGCGACCAAAGCAATCCGTTTGCTCTTCACCCCTTGATTTGGGGTCGTCCACACGCTTCAAGCTGTGTGGACAGGGCACTCAACAAAAACAAGAAGCCCGATAAAAAAACAATAAGAGCACGCAACGACTTGATGGGGAGCTTAGGCTCCCCATGTCGTTTCTCCCCGCCTTAATCGCCTTTCGGCACCGCCTACACCATTCCGCCAGTAAATGCTAGAATCCCCCGCCATCATGCGGCCATTCTCCTAGTCTTGGCCGAACATTCCTTCAAACAGTGCATCCCATGCTGAAGAAGCTGTTCCAGTCGTTCCGTCCTCCCATCAGTGGTCAGCACCACAGGCGCACCACGCCTGAAGTGATCAACAAGAGCCAGCACTCGCTGCAACGCAGCCAGTTCAGCCGCCACGCCGTGAGCATCGTCGAGCGCCTGCAGGGCGCCGGCTACCAGGCCTACCTGGTCGGCGGCTGCGTGCGCGACCTCCTGCTGGGCATTACCCCCAAGGATTTTGACGTCGCCACCAGCGCCACGCCCGAACAGGTGCGTGCCGAATTTCGCAATGCCAGGATCATTGGCCGGCGCTTCAAGCTGGTCCACATCCATTTCGGCCGCGAAATCATCGAAGTCGCCACCTTCCGCGCCCATCACAGCGAAGATGACCAGGGGGACAGCCACCGTTCGTCGCACAACGCCAACGGGCGAATCCTGCGCGACAACGTCTACGGCACCCTCGAAGACGACGCCCAGCGTCGCGACTTCACCATCAACGCCCTGTACTACGATCCGGTCAGCGAGCGCATCCTGGACTATGCCAATGGCGTCCACGACATTCGCAATCGCCTGCTGCGCCTGATCGGCAACCCGACCCACCGCTACCAGGAAGACCCGGTGCGCATGCTGCGCGCGGTGCGTTTCGCCGCCAAGCTCGACTTCGGCATCGAGAAGCACACCGTCCAGCCAATCCGCGAATTGGCCAAGCTGCTGCGCGAAATCCCGCCGGCGCGCCTGTTCGAGGAAGTGCTCAAGCTGTTCCTGTCGGGCCAGGGGGCAATCGCCTTCGAGATGCTGGTCGACCTGGACCTGTTCGAGCCCCTGTTCCCGGCCAGCGCCCATGCCCTGGATGAGCGCCCGACCTACACACACACCCTGATCAGCCAGGCTCTGGCCAACACCGACCTGCGCGTCAAGCAGGGCAAACCGGTGACCCCGGCCTTCCTGTTCGCCGCACTGCTGTGGCCTGCCCTGCCGGCACGCGCACTGTACCTGCAAAGCCAGGGCGTACCGCCGATCCCGGCGATGAACGAAGCCGCCCACGACCTGATCGCCGAACAGTGCCAGCGCATTGCTATTCCCAAGCGCTTCACACTGCCGATCCGCGAAATCTGGGACATGCAGGAACGCCTGCCACGGCGCAGCGGCAAACGTGCCGACATGCTGCTGGACAACCCGCGTTTCCGCGCCGGCTACGACTTCCTGCTGCTGCGCGAAAGTGCCGGCGAAGAAACCGATGATCTGGGCCAATGGTGGACCGACTACCAGGACGCCCACGACAGCGAACGCCGCGACATGATCCGCGAGCTGGGTAGCCGTGACGAAGGCTCGGGGCCAGCCCCGCGCAAACGCAAGCGCAGCAACAGCAAGCGCAAGAGCGGCGGTGGCGACGAGGCCTTCGACTGAATATGCCGGTACGCGCCTATATTGGCCTGGGCAGCAATCTCGACGCCCCCGCCGAGCAACTGCGCAGCGCCCTCCAGGCGCTGGATCAGATCGCCGGGACGCGCCTGGTGGCCACTTCGGCGTTGTACACCAGTGACTCCCTGCTGCCCGGCCAGCCGCGCTACACCAATGCGGTCGCTGCCCTCGACACCGACCTGGCACCGTTGGCGTTGCTCGATGCCCTGCAGGGTATCGAGAACGACCAGGGTCGGGTGCGCAAGGAGCGCTGGGGCCCGCGCACACTTGACCTGGATGTACTGCTGTTCGGCGATCAGCTCATCGATGTGCCACGCCTGAAAGTGCCGCATTACCACCTGCATGCCCGCCCCTTCGTGCTTTATCCACTGGCCGAACTGGTCCCTGACGACTTCCATCTGGCAGACGGCCGCAGCCTCGCGCAACTGCTCCAGGACTGCCCGTTCGTCGGGCTGGAACGCTTGTAATCCGGGCGTTTCAGCCATCGGTAACGCCAGTAACACCCTGATCGTAACAATGCGGTAACAGGGTGATTGACTTCCCCCCCATCGCTCACGACTATAGGCGTCCCGCGGCGCCCGTATGCCGCATCACACCCATTTAGGCCCGGACAGCCCTGTGACCGAACATCACGCACGATGATGTGCCGCTCCGGAAGATGAATACACGCGTTGTACGCAGTCGTTTTTCACAGCGCCTGAACGAGGATTTCGCTACATGCCTGAAGTAACCCTGACCACCCTGCATGGCCTGAAGGCCAAGGGTGAGAAAATCACCATGCTGACCTGCTACGACGCCACCTTCGCCAAGGCCGCCAGCCAGGCCGGCGTCGAGGTGCTGCTGGTTGGCGATTCGCTCGGCATGGTCCTGCAGGGCCATGACAGCACCCTGCCCGTCACCACCGACGACATGGCCTACCACACCGCCTGCGTCAAACGCGGCAACGACGGTGCGCTGATCCTGGCCGACCTGCCCTTCATGGCCCATGCCACGCTCGAGCAGTCGTTCGCCAACTGCGCCAAGCTGATGCGCGCCGGTGCGCACATGATCAAGGTCGAAGGTGCCGCCTGGCTGGCCGAAACCATCCGTCTGCTGGCCGACCGCGGCGTGCCGGTGTGCGCGCACATGGGCCTGACCCCGCAGACCGTCAACGTGCTCGGTGGTTACAAGGTCCAGGGGCGCCAGGAGGGCCAGGCGCAACAGATGCGCGCCGATGCCATCGCCCTCGAGCAGGCTGGCGCCGCCATGCTGCTGCTCGAATGCGTGCCCAGCGAGCTGGCCACGGAGATTTCCCAGGCGGTGAGCATTCCAGTAATCGGTATCGGTGCCGGCAGTGGTACCGACGGTCAGGTACTGGTGCTGCACGATATGCTGGGCCTGTCGCTCAGCGGCCGCGTGCCGAAATTCGTGAAGAACTTCATGGCCGGCCAGCCCGATATCCAAAGCGCCCTGGCGGCCTACGTCAAGCAGGTCAAGGACGTGAGCTTCCCAGCACCTGAGCACGGGTTCAGCGCATGAATACCGTCAAGACTGTCCGCGAACTGCGCGCCGCCGTAGCGCGCGCCCGCGGCGAAGGCAAGCGTATCGCCTTCGTCCCGACCATGGGCAACCTGCACAGCGGCCATGCCGCGCTGGTGACCAAGGCCGCCCAGCGCGCCGACTTCGTGGTAGCCAGCATCTTCGTCAACCCGCTGCAGTTCGGCGCAGGCGAAGACCTCGACAAATACCCACGCACCCTCGCCGCCGACCAGGAAACCCTGTTGCAGGCCGGTTGCCATCTGCTGTTCGCGCCCACGGTCGAAGAGATGTACCCCGACGGCATGACCGTGCAGACGCGGGTGAGCGTGCCACAACTGTCCGAAGGCCTGTGCGGCGCCAGCCGCCCCGGGCACTTCGAGGGTGTGGCGACGGTGGTCAGCAAGCTGTTCAACATGGTCCAGCCAGATCTGGCCGTGTTTGGCGAAAAAGACTACCAGCAGCTGGCGGTCATCCGCGCCATGGTGCGTGACCTGAACATGCCAATTCAGATCATCGGTGAGCCGACCGTGCGGGCTGAAGACGGATTGGCACTGTCTTCGCGCAACGGTTATCTCAACGCTGAGCAACGCGCTGCAGCACCTGCGCTGTACCAGGCGCTGGGCCAACTGGCCGATGGTATTCGTCGCGGGCGACGCGACTTCGCGGCATTGCTCGACGAGGGCCAGGCCAAACTGGTGGCCGCCGGGTTCCGCCCGGACTACCTGGAAGTGCGTCATGCACTGACCCTGAAGCCTGCGCAACCGGACGATCGCGACCTGGTGATTCTGGGGGCGGCGTACCAGGGAAGCACGCGGTTGATCGACAACCTCTGCCTGCATCTGGACGAGCCTTCGGCGTAATCCAGACCGGCCTCTTCGCAGCACTACGTGCGAGGAGGCCGCAACTGTCTTACCTTGTCCCGAAACCCCGCAAAAATTTCATCCTCCTCCTGCCCCTGACCATTCCCGCCGCCTGGCCAATGCCTATAATGGGCCTCTCCTGCAACTGGCAAAGACTGCCAGTGTCAAAGCCTGACCATGCCCCAAGGAAACCATCCGCAATGGCGTATTACCGCACTCCCCACGATGTGACGGCCCTGCCCGCCTGGCAGGCGCTCCAGCAGCACCGCGATGCCATGCAGGGATTCAGCATGCGCGACGCCTTCGCAGCCGACCCCAAGCGCTTCGAGCAATTCTCGCTCAGCAGCTGCGGCCTTTTTCTCGATTACTCGAAGAACCTGATCAACGAAAAGACCCGCGAATTGCTGGTCGAACTGGCCCAGGAAGTCGGCCTGGCTGATGCGATCAAGTCGATGTTCATCGGCGAGATCATCAACGGCTCCGAAGGCCGTCCGGTACTGCACACCGCCCTGCGCCGCCCGGTTGGCGACAAGCTCAGCGTGGGCGGCGTCAACGTGATGCCCGAAGTGCACAAGGTTCTCAACCAGATCACCGAACTGGTCGGCCGCATCCACGACGGTCTATGGCGCGGTTACAGCGAAAAGCCGATCACCGACGTGGTCAACATCGGCATCGGCGGCTCCTTCCTCGGCCCCGAACTGGTTTCCGAGGCCCTGTTGCCCTACGCCCAGCGCGGCGTGCGCTGCCACTACCTGGCCAACATCGACGGCAGCGAGTTCCACGAACTGTCAGCCAACCTGCGCGCCGAAACCACCCTGTTCATCGTTTCGTCGAAGTCGTTCAACACCCTCGAAACCCTGAAGAACGCCATGGCGGCACGCACCTGGTACCTCGCCCAGGGCGGCTCGGAAGCCGAGCTCTATCGCCACTTCATTGCAGTCTCCAGCAACAAGGCCGCCGCCGTGGCCTTCGGCATTCGTGAAGAAAACATCTTCCCGATGTGGGTTTGGGTGGGCGGGCGCTATTCGCTGTGGTCGGCCATTGGCCTGCCGATCGCCCTGGCCATCGGTACTGCCAACCTCAAGGAGCTGCTCTCCGGCGCCTATACCATGGACCAGCATTTCCAGACCGCGCCGTTCGAGAAGAACATGCCGGTCCTGCTGGCCCTGCTCGGCGTTTGGTACGGCAACTTCTGGAATGCCAGCAGCCACGCGATCCTGCCGTATGACCACTACCTGCGTAACATCACCAAGCACCTGCAACAGCTGGACATGGAGTCCAACGGCAAGAGCGTATTGACCGACGGTTCCCCGGTGAAAACCGAGACCGGCCCGGTGATCTGGGGTGGCGTTGGCTGCAACGGTCAGCACGCCTATCACCAGTTGTTGCATCAAGGCACCCAGATGATTCCGGCCGACTTCATCGTGCCGGTGGTGAGCTTCAACCCGGTGGCCGACCATCACCAGTGGCTGTATGCCAACTGCCTGTCGCAGAGCCAGGCGCTGATGCTGGGCAAGACTCGCGAGGAAGCCGAGACCGAGCTGCGCGCCAAAGGCCTGAACGAAGCAGATATCGAAAAGCTGGCACCGCACAAGGTGATTCCGGGCAACCGTCCGAGCAACACCCTGGTGGTCGAGCGCATCAGCCCACGCCGCCTCGGCGCGCTGGTGGCGATGTACGAGCACAAGGTCTTCGTGCAGAGCGTGGTCTGGGGCATCAACGCCTTCGACCAGTGGGGCGTGGAGTTGGGCAAGGAGCTGGGCAAGGGGGTCTACCAGCGTCTGGTCGGCAGCCTGGAAGACAGCGCCGAAGATGGCTCGACCCAAGGGCTGATCAACTACTTCCGCGGACGTCACCGCGGTTGACCTGAACGCTGAATTCGCGGGCGAGCCCGCTCCTATAGACCCTTGTAGGAGCGGGCTCGCCCGCGAAGAGGCCAGCACAGGTTGAACAACAGTTCCAGCTACACTGTCCATCGAATAGCCGTTGAAGTCCCTCCGACAAGAGCAGGACCACCCGCCATGTTCGATATCCGCGACTACCCCCAGGCCCTGTCTGTCAGCCAGGCCGCCGAACTCTCCGACGCAGATTACCGCCGCCTCTACCGTCAGTCGGTGGACGACCCCGATACCTTCTGGGCCGAGCAGGCCACACGCCTGGACTGGATCAAGCCCTGGTCGAGCGTGCAACAGTGCGACCTCAAGACCGGTACAGCGCGCTGGTTCGATGGCGCCCAGCTCAACGTCAGTTACAACTGCATCGACCGTCATCTCGACAAACGTGGCGACCAGACCGCCCTGCTCTGGGAGGGCGACGACCCGAAAGACGCCAAACCGATCACCTACCGCGAGCTGCATCGCCAGGTCTGCCGCCTGGCCAACGCCCTGAAAGCCCGTGGCGTGAAGAAAGGCGACCGGGTCTGCATCTACATGCCGATGATCCCCGAAGCCGCCTACGCCATGCTCGCCTGCACGCGGATCGGCGCCATTCACTCGGTGGTGTTCGGCGGCTTCTCCCCCGATGCCCTGCGCGACCGCATCCTCGATGCCGACTGCCGCACGGTGATCACTGCCGACGAGGGCGTACGCGGCGGCAAGCGTATCCCGCTCAAGCAGAACGTCGACAAGGCCCTGGCCGATTGCCCGGATGTCAGCAGTGTGCTGGTGGTCAAGCGCACCGGGGGCGATGTGGCCTGGAGCGAAGGACGCGACCTCTGGTACCACGAAGCCACCGAGCACGCCGGCGACGACTGCGCCCCCGAACCGATGGCCGCGGAAGACCCGTTGTTCATCCTCTACACCTCAGGTAGCACTGGCAAACCCAAGGGCGTGCTGCACAGCACGGCGGGCTACCTGCTGCAGGCAACGATGACGTTCAAGGTGGTGTTCGACTACCGCGACGGCGAAGTCTTCTGGTGCACCGCCGACGTCGGCTGGGTCACCGGCCACAGCTACATCGTCTATGGCCCGCTGGCCAACGGTGCCATCTCGCTGATGTTCGAAGGTGTGCCCAACTACCCGGACACCTCGCGCTTCTGGCAGGTGGTCGACAAGCATCAGGTGAACATCTTCTACACCGCGCCCACGGCCCTGCGCGCCTTGATGCGCGAAGGCAACGCACCGTTGCAAGGTACCTCGCGCAAGAGCCTGCGCCTGCTCGGCAGCGTCGGCGAGCCGATCAACCCCGAAGCCTGGGAATGGTATTTCGAAGCCGTGGGGCAAAAGCGCTGCCCCATCGTCGACACCTGGTGGCAAACCGAGACCGGCGGCATCATGCTCACCCCTCTGCCTGGCACACCACGCCTGAAGCCCGGCTGTGCCACGCAACCGATGTTCGGTGTACAACCGGTGCTGCTGGACGAAAAAGGCAAACCGATCGAAGGCCCTGGTGCCGGCCTGCTGGCGATCAAGGCCAGTTGGCCAGGGCAGATCCGTAGCGTCTATGGTGATCACCAGCGTATGGTCGACACCTACTTCAAACCCATGCCCGGCTACTACTTCACCGGCGATGGCGCACGCCGCGATGCTGACGGCGACT
Organism: Pseudomonas machongensis; assembly: GCF_034961125.1. Classification (NCBI taxonomy): domain Bacteria; kingdom Pseudomonadati; phylum Pseudomonadota; class Gammaproteobacteria; order Pseudomonadales; family Pseudomonadaceae; genus Pseudomonas; species Pseudomonas machongensis. The sequence continues at coordinate 27,921 of NZ_JAYFUI010000081.1, forward strand.
ACTGGATCACCGGGCGTATCGACGATGTGATCAACGTATCCGGCCATCGCATCGGCACCGCCGAGGTGGAGAGTGCGCTAGTCCTGCACGACAAGGTCGCCGAAGCTGCAGTGGTCGGCTACCCCCACGACCTCAAGGGCCAGGGCGTGTATGCCTTCGTCACCACGATGAATGGCATCACCGCGGACGATGCGCTCAAGGCCGAGCTGCTGGCGCTGGTCAGCAAGGAGATCGGCAGCTTCGCCAAACCCGAGCTGATCCAGTGGGCACCGGCCTTGCCCAAGACCCGCTCCGGCAAGATCATGCGGCGTATACTGCGCAAGATCGCCTGCAACGAGCTGGACAACCTCGGCGATACCTCGACCCTCGCAGACCCCAGCGTGGTCCAGGGCCTCATCGACACACGCCTCAACCACTAGACGGCCGCCAGGCGGCCAGTACAGGTCGCCATGGAAGCCTTACGTCGCCGCATCGAAACCCAGGTCATGAGCCTCACCGGGCTGGCCCTCGGCCAGCTCGACCTGGAGTCCCCCAAGGGTGACCCGGGCCTGTTCGGCCCGCAAAGCGTCAGCTGGCAAGTACATGGTGATTTCCCCAGCATGCTGATCGGCGGCATCAGCGCATTGATGCTGCAACTGCTGCATCCACTGGCACTGGCCGGGGTCTGGGATCACTCGAATTTTCGCGAAGACCTGCTCGGCCGTCTGCGCCGCACCAGTCAGTTCATCTCCGGTACGACCTTCGGCTCGACTCGAGATGCCGAATGGTTGATCGACAAGGTCCGCAGCATCCACCTCAAGGTGGTCGGCACCGCTCCCGACGGACGCCATTACGCGGCCAGCGACCCGGACCTGCTGACCTGGGTGCACGTGGCGGAGGTCAGCAGTTTTCTCGCCGCCCACCTGCGCTACTGCAACCCACGGCTGTCAGTGGCTGACCAGGATGCCTACTACGACGAGATCGCCTTGATCGCCGAGCGCCTGGGCGCCCGAGACGTCCCGCGTTCATGTCGTCAGGTAGACGACTATCTGCAGCACATGCGCCCACAACTGCACTGCGATGCCCGCAGCCTGGAGGTGGTCGGCATACTGCTCGAAGCCCCGGCGCCCAGCCGGCTGGCAGAGCCCGTGGGCAAGCTGATGCTGCACGCGGGCATCGACTTGCTGCCCGATTGGGCCAGCGCCCTGCTCGGTCTGCACCAAGGCCCCCTGCAGCGTCGCATGGTGCGCCTGGGCGTGGAGCGTACAGCGCCCGTGTTGCGCTGGGCCATGCGCGACGGTTCGGCGCATCGCGCCCGGCGGCGGATGGGCTTGCTCTAAGAGTTCTCCGATGTATCGGAACTGATTTGACGTGCCATACTCCAAGCACCTCCGCTCGAGACAGACGACGCCGCACATGCCCAAAGGATTGAATCGCGCCATTGGCGCCTTGCTGGCCATCGTGGCCCTGTACAGCCTGCTTGGCTTCTTCATTCTTCCCGGTGTGGGCCTGCGCATCGCCAACCAGCAACTGGCGCAGTACGCCACCGTGCCGGCGCACCTGCAGCGTATCGAGTTCAACCCGTTCAGCCTTGAGCTGACGTTGTGGGGCCTGCAGATCGGCGAGCCGGGCAAGGAGCAGGTGGCCTTCGAACGCCTCTACGCCAACCTCTCCCTCGACAGCCTGTGGAGCGGCGCCCTGCACTTGGACGCGGTAGAGCTGGACAAGCCGCGCACCGAGCTGCTGTTCGCCAAGGACGGCAGCCTCAACCTCAGTCAGCTGTTCAAGCTGCCGCCGAGCGAGCCGAAACCGGACGAGCCGCCGAGCGATCCGTTCCCGCTGCGCATCGCCAGCATCAAGCTCAACGAAGGCTACCTGCACTTCCAGGACCTGCGCCCGAGCGAACCCATCGAGTTCCTCTACGACTCGATGAACCTCGAACTGAAGAACCTCAGCACCTTGCCGGACGACAGCGCCGACATGACGCTGGTCGCCAACGGCCCCAATGGCGGGCGTATCGACTGGAGCGGCAACCTGAGCCTGTCGCCCATCACCTCCGAAGGCACGCTGAAGATCACCGACAGCAAGATGAAGCTGTTCTGGCCCTACGTACGTGATGCTGTACCGCTGGTGCTGGAAGACGGCGTGCTCAGCCTCGATACCCACTACAAACTGAACCTGTCCAAGGAAACCGAGCTGCTGCTCGATAACGCCTCCGTGCGCGTCGCGCCCTTCGCCATCAAGGCGCCCGATGGACGCCCGCTGGCGCGCCTGGCCAGCCTTGAGGTCAGCGAAACCTCCATCGACCTGGCCAAGCAGCTGGTGACCGTCGGCAAGATCCGCAGCGAAAAACTCGAAACCTGGGCCGCGCTCGAACGCGACGGCCAGCTCGACTGGCAGAAACTCTTCGCCGGTCAGCCCGCCAAAGCCACCCCCAAGGAAAAGGCCGAGCCCGCCACCGCAGAGCCGGCCCCCGAGGAAAACGCCGCCAAGCAGCCCAGCAAGCCCTGGCAGGTGCTGCTCAAGGATGTGCAGGCACGCAACTACATGATTCACCTGGCCGACCGCAGCCAGAAAGAGCCCGTGGCACTCGATGTCGGGCCGCTCAACCTGGACATGCAAGGCTTTGACAGCCTCAACCAGTCGCCCTTCACGCTCAAGCTCGACACCGGCGTTGGCCGCCAAGGCAAGCTGCAGGCTGCCGGCCAGGTCAACCTGGCGCCGGTCACCGCCAAGCTGGACGTCAGTACCCGCGACATCGACCTGCGCGTAGCCCAGGCCTACATCAGCCCGTTCATTCGTCTGGAGCTGCGCAGCGGCATGCTCGCCAGCGATCTCAAGGTCGACCTCAAGGGCACCGAGCCACTGGCCTTCAGCGTGGCAGGCAAGGCCCAGGTCAATCAGCTGCACACCCTCGACACCATCAAAGGGCGCGACTTCGTGAAGTGGCAGCAGGTGAACGTCGATGGGCTGTCCTATGTGCACGGCGATGCCCTGTCGATCGACAAGGTCACCCTGCTGCAGCCCTACGCGCGCTTCATCATCAACGAAGACCGCACCACCAGTGTCGACGACCTTCTCATTCCGCAACCTGCTGACGCACCAGCCTCCAGCCAGGCGAAGCCGGCCACAGCCAGCAATGAAAAGCCGCTGGGCATCCGAATCGGCCAGATCGATATCAACGATGGCTCGGCCAACTTCGCCGACCTGACACTGACGCCCAACTTCGCCACCGCCGTGCAGCAGTTGAACGGCCAGATCGGCACCATCGACAACCGCAAGCCGCTGCCGGCGAAGGTTGACGTCAAAGGCAAGGTCGATCGCTACGCGCCGGTGACCATCAAGGGCGCACTGAATCCGTTCGATCCGATGGCCAGCCTCGACATCGCCACCAGCTTCAAGCGCGTCGAGCTGACCACCCTGACGCCCTACTCCGGCAAGTTCGCCGGGTTCCGGATCCGCAAGGGGCGCCTGAACCTCGACCTGCACTATGTGATCACCAAGGGCCAGCTCAAGGCCGAGAACAAGGTCGTGGTCGAGCAACTGCAACTGGGTGAAAAGGTCGACAGCCCCGACGCCGTCGACCTGCCTATTCGCCTCGCTGTTGCGTTGCTTAAGGATACCGAGGGCAAGATCTCCATCGAACTGCCCGTCACGGGCGATCTCAACAACCCGCAGTTCAGCGTCATGCCGATCGTCTGGCAAACCCTGCGCAACCTGGTGCTGCGCGCGGCCCAGGCGCCGTTCAAGTTCATCGGCGGGTTGATTGCCGGTGGCGGTTCGGAAGATCTGGGCAACGTATCCTTCGCTCCCGGCTCCAGCGATCTCAGCAGCGAGGCCCAGTCGGCCCTGGACAAGCTGGCCTCGGCCCTGCAACAGCGGCCAGAACTGCGCCTGGAGATCGAAGGTACCAGCGCACAGAGCAGCGACGGCCCATTGATCGCCCAACAGCGTCTGGAACGCGAATACCAGGCGACCTGGTACAAGATTCTGCAGCGGCGCGGTGACAAGGTACCGGCCAATGCCTCGATGCTGGTGGTCGACGACAGCGACAAGCCAGCCATGCTCGAGGGCATCTACCGCACCCGTCTCAAGCAGCAGCCGCCTGCAGAATGGGAAAAGCTCAGCCGCGACGAACGTACCACCAAGCTGCGCGAGGCAGTGATCAAGTCCTGGGCCGAAAGCGCGGCCTTGTTGCGCAACCTCGGCCAGGACCGGGCGAGCAGCATCAAGGACTACCTGGTAGACAAGGGCAAGCTGGAGGATGACCGGGTGTACTTCATCGACACTAGCCTGGGCCAGGCCGAGAGCGACGGGCGAGTGATCACCCCGATGCATCTGGACGCAGAGTAATCCCTGAACGATTTCAGAGGCGCAAAGAGAAAGCCCCGGCAGATGCCGGGGCTTTCTCTTTGGGTGGCCAGATCCCTCTGACCTACGGGACAATCCTTATTCGGTTTTCAGCGCTTCAGCAGTTACGCTTTTCACGCCTTTGATGTTCTTGGTGATCTTCACCGCGGTGTCTTTCTGCTCTGAGGTGACCTTCACGTCCGAGGACAGGGAGACAACGCCGTGGCTGGTTTCAACTTTGATATCGCTGCCCGGGATGCCTTTTTCGGTCAGCAGATCAGCCTTGACCTTGGTGGTGATCCAGGTGTCCGAGGTTTCTTGCTTGGCATCGGCCACCGGTTGGTTGGAAGCCAGCATCACTGGAGCTTGGGTAGCCTCTGCGGCGAATGCGCCGTTAGCCATCGACAGAGTCAGGGCGGTAGCAGTAGCGGCAGCAATGGCAAACTTCTTCATGTGGGTCACTCCTGTTTATTCGAAAGATCTGCGCCGTGGTTCCTGGCTGCAGGTATGAAGGTAGTTGCAGGGGCTGTGCCAGTTTTTCCGCTTCGCTTGATTCCTTTAAAAACAAAGAGTTACGGCATTTCACTTGTCATGGGAATCGTGCAATTTGCAAGCCCGGCGAAAAACCTGCATGCAAGATGCAAGTCCAACAGGTTTTTCTGCGCGGATAAAAAAAGGACCTCCGAGGCAGACTGTGTGAAAACCTAGCAATCTGCCCCGCCCTTTAAGAGAATGCTCCGTATCGAAAGATACGGAGCATTCTTCGTTATGGCCTACATACAAGGAGAGTCCCGCAGCCAGACCAGCTTGTTCCCGGTCTCGCTGGAGGAATTGATCCCGGAAGATCACCTCGTACGGGTCATCGACCTGTATGTCGCCAAGCTTGATCTGGGTCAGCTCGGCTTTGAGAAAACTCAGCCCAAGGCCACCGGGCGCCCCGCGTACGACCCCGCCGATCAGCTAAAGCTCTACCTTTATGGTTATTTCCAGCGCATTCGCTCGTCCCGGCGCCTGGAAGCCGAATGCCAGCGCAACATCGAAGTGATGTGGCTGATCAACCGGCTCAAACCCGACTTCAAAACCATCGCCGACTTCCGCAAGAACAACAAAGCTGC
>NZ_JAYFUI010000082.1:0-26944 GCF_034961125.1 Pseudomonas machongensis
TGGCCCGTGACGGCTACATTCCGCGCAACCGTCTGCTCGACAGCGAGCGCCTGCTGGCGCAGGTCAACGGCTCGATTGCCGAAGACCTTGGCAATATCGGTCGCACCCGGCGCCAGGTCCAGGAGCTGAAACTGCGTGCCAGCCAGCGCCGTCAGGAATTCCAGAACGAGGTGCGCCAGCAGTTGAGCGAGTCCCAGGCCAGCGCCGAGGACCTGGGCAATCGCCTGCGCAGCGCCGAGTTCGACCTGGCCCACACCCAGGTGCGTGCGCCGGTCGCCGGTACCGTGGTGGGCTTGAGTGTGTTCACCAACGGCGGGGTGATCGCGCGCGGTCAGCAGTTGATGGAAATCGTCCCCAGCGATGCGCCGTTGCTGGTCGATGCTCGGGCGCCGGTGGAGCTGGTCGATCGCTTGCGACCGGGCTTGCCGGTGGAATTGCTGTTCGTCGCTTTCAACCAGAGCACCACGCCACGGGTGGCAGGTGAGGTAAGCCTGGTCTCGGCGGACCGCCTGCTCGATGAAAAGACCCAGCAGCCGTACTACCAGGTGCGCATCAAGGTCAGCGACGAGGGCGCGCGGCAGCTCGCCGGGCTGGATATTCGCCCCGGTATGCCGGTGGAAGCGTTCGTGCGCAGTGGCGAGCGCTCGCTGCTCAGCTACCTGTTCAAACCGTTGGCCGACCGGGTGCATATCGCCCTGAGCGAGGAGTGAGCCGATGCGCCTGTTGTTGCCCACTGTATTGTCGGGCGTGTTGTCGGGCCTGGTATTGCCAGCGCAAGCCCTGGACCTGAGCGATGCCTATGCCCTGGCCCTGCGCAACGATCCGACCCTGCGCGCGGCAATCGCCGAGCGCGACGCGGGTGTCGAGAACCTCGCCATCGGTCGCGCGGGGCTGTTGCCGAATCTTTCCTACCGCTACAACCGTGCCCGCAACGACTCGGAAGTGACCCAGCGCAGCCAGCTCGGTGATGTCACCAGCCAGCGTGATTACCGCAGCTACAGCTCGACCCTGACCTTGCAGCAGCCGTTGTTCGATTACGCCGTATGGAGCGACTATCGCCGAGGCGTGGCCCAGGCTGCGTTGGCCGACGAGCGCCTGCGCGGTCGCGGCCAGGAAATGATGGTGCGGGTGTTTTCGGCCTACAGCGAAGCATTGTTCGCCGACGAGCAGATTGCCCTGGCCCAGGCCCAGCGGCGCACCTACGCCGAGCAACTGCAGCTCAACGAGCGCCTGCTCAAGAATGGCGAGGGCACCCGCACCGACGTGCTGGAAACCCGTGCCCGCTACGAGTTGGCCCAGGCCCAGGAGATCGAGGCTGGCGACAACCTCGACGCGGCGCTGCGCAGCCTGCAGGCGATCACCGGCGAGGCGATGAGCGCCGAAGACCTTGCGCCGATGTTGCCGGCACTCGCCGTGCAGCCGCTGATACCGGCGCGCTTCGAGCCCTGGCGCGACCTGGCCGTGGCGCATAACGCCGAGCTGGCCAGCCAGCGACATGCCCTGGATGTCGCTGACCAAGGTGTGGAGCGTCAGCGTGCAGGGCACCTGCCGAGCTTGAGTGCCTACGTGAGCAAGGGCATTTCCAGTTCGAGTTCGGAAAGCACCTACAACCAGCGCTATGACACCGACAGTGTTGGCATCCAACTGAGTGTGCCGCTGTTCGCCGGTGGCGGTGTGTCGGCGCGGGTGCGCCAGGCACAGGCGGAGCGAGATGGCTTGCAGTTCCAGGTCGATGCGCAGGTCAGCGACACGCTCAATCAGTTGCGTCGCCAGTTCAACCTGTGCGCCAGCAGCACCGCGAAGATCCGCGCCTACGGGATGGCGGTGAATGCTGCCAGTGCGTTGGTCGAGGCGACTCGGCGCAGCGTGCAGGGGGGAGAGCGGGTCAACCTCGATGTGCTCGATGCCGAGCAGCAGCTGTACGGGGCGCGGCGTGATCTGGCCCAGGCCCGGCATGAGTACCTGCGGGCCTGGGTGCAGTTGCGCTACTTGGCGGGAGTACTGGATGCCAAGGATGTGGAGATATTGAACGGGTACTTCGTGGCGCGCGGTTGAAGGCGGTGTCGCCTTGATGGCTGCCCCGCTTCTACAGGCTTTGCATCCTGGTCAGTGCTCCGCCACCGCCTTGCGTCTGAGCACCTGTTCGCCATGTTCATCGATGTCCATCACCGGCACTTCATTGCCATCGGCATCGAACAGCTTGCCATCTTTGAAGTAGTCGCCATCGCGCAGCACCGAGATGTCCGAATACTGGATGGTGCGCTCGTACCCCGCGGCAAACACCGACTGCTGGTCCGAATTGCCGGCCTTGAAGTGGTTGAAGATCAGGTTCAGCAGGATCGCCATGATCGCCGCCGAGCTGATGCCCGAGTGGAAGATGGTCTCGAACCAGTTGGGGAACTGATGGTAGAAGCTCGGCGCGGCGATGGGGATCATGCCGAAGCCCAGCGAGGCCGCCACGATGATCAGGTTGACGTTGTTCTTGTAGTTCACCTTCGACAGGGTTCGGATGCCGCTCGCCGCCACGGTGCCGAACAGCACGATGCCTGCGCCGCCCAGGACCGGGGTGGGTACTGCGGCGATGATCCGGCCCATGATCGGCAGCAGGCCAAGCACCACCAGGATCACCCCGCCCGTGGCCACCACGTAGCGGCTCTTCACCCCGGTCACGGCCACCAGGCCGACGTTCTGGGCGAACGCGCTCTGGGTGAAGGAGCCGAAGATCGGCGCCAGGATGCTCGATGCCATGTCGGCGCGCAGGCCGTCGCCCAGGCGCTTGGAGTCGACCTTGGTGTCGATGATCTCACCCACCGCGAGGATATCCGCCGAGGTCTCCACCAGGGTCACCATGATCACGATGCACATCGACAGGATCGCCGCGATTTGGAACGTCGGCATGCCGAAGTGGAACGGGGTAGGGAAGGCGAACACCGGGCCTTCGCCGACCTTGCTGAAATCGGCCATGCCCAGTGCCCAGGCGATCAGCGTGCCGGCAACCATCGCCAGGAGGATCGACAGGCGCGAGATGCTGGCGCTGCCCAGCTTGCTCAGCAGCAGGACGATGGCGAAGGTCAGCGCCGCCAGGCCGATGTTGGCCATGCTGCCGAACTCCGGCGAGGCGCTGTTGCCACCCATCACCCAGCGTGCGGCCACCGGCATCAAGGTCAGGCCGATGGTGGTGATGACGATGCCGGTCACCAGCGGCGGGAAGAACTTGGTGATCCGCGAGAACACCGGAGTGATCAGAAAGCCGATCAGCGATGCTGCCATGACTGCGCCCAGCACCGCCGGCAGGCCCCCGCCGCCCTGGCTGCCGAGAATCGCGCCCATGGTGGCCACGCCAGCGAACGACACGCCCTGCACCAGTGGCAACTGGCAGCCGAAGAAGGGTAGGCCCAGAGTCTGCAACAGGGTGGCCAGTCCGCCAGCAAACAACGATGCGGCAATCAGCAGGCCGATCTCCGCCGGGGCCAGGCCGGCGGCCTGACCCAGGATCAGTGGCACGGCCACGATCCCTCCGTACATGGTCAGGACATGCTGCAGGCCATAAGCCAGGTTGGCACCAAGCCCGAGGTTTTCGTCCTCGGGGCGCTTGGCAGGAGACGTGCTGTTGGACGTAGTCATTGGAGCAGGCTCTCTGTTTATTGTTGTGCCGATACTGTAGACAGCTCCGACAAAATATTGCCAGACAAATTGTATACAATATTTTGATCTGGGCAGCCGCAGATCCGGCAGGGCGGTGTCTCTGACCGCAATGCAGATAGCGTTCCAACATGGGAAAGGCGGTTTAGAAGGGTGTGTACAAAAAGCTCGGCAGCCCGTGAAAAGCTGTCTAGGTAGGCAGGAAATGCGGGTCGGTCATGTTCTTAGCAAGCTAAAAGATTTCAATCTTCGATAAGTTCGCGCAGCTCGCGCATCATTTCGGTGCTGTCGGCCAGGTTCAGTTCCACAAGACGGTGCAGATGGGTCATCGAGTCAACGTCTATATAGAGGCAGACGAAACCCAGCCGAGTGGGTTCTTCGTGGCGTAATTCCACCTGCATGTGGACCGTGACCTCTTTGTCGAGGTGGATGAGCGCATCGAAATCCTGCGTAAGGTCGGCATCCCAGGGCGCTGGCCGTTCGATCAGCAGGCCTTTGAGCGACAGGTCGAGCAGTTTCACTGGCCACTGTCGGTCGCCCTGGCGCAGTTCGGTGGGGGCGTCGAAGTCGATGCGCTGGAAGCGCCTGCGCTCGTCAGTTCCAGAGGGATGTGTCATGGCGGATCCTCGTCAGTTGATCTGACTATAGACCAGCCACGCTTGTTGCGGCCTGGCGGCGACTGATGCGATTCAGCCTGCGTGCCCTACCGGGTGCTGGGTAGTTCTGCGTGCTGGCGCGGCGTGGGGGTGACCAGCGGCTCCTTGCGGGCCTGCAGCGCGAACAGAATCCCTGCCGCCAACAGCACGAGCAAGCCGATTTGTATGGCTCGGATACGGTTCTTCATTGCGACATCTCTGTCCGATCAGCGATGTCGAAATATTCGGGCGGCCTGGGCTACGGCACAACTGATAGAAATATCAGGTCGCTTTACGCACCCTGCCCGCGCCGCTCTAGGGCGGCGCGGGCAGGGTGCAATTCGATATGGTAAAGCTGGCAAGCAGGCCCTAGACTCAGTGAGCTGTCTATTCCAACCACTTAGCTGGAAGCATGCCATGAATAACAATAACAGCCTGCTACGTCACATTCCGTGGCTGGCGCTGGCAGTCGTAGGAGCCTGTGCGCTGGGTGTGGTCGCCCTGCGTCGCGGTGAAGCCATCAACGCCTTGTGGATCGTGGTTGCGGCTGTGGCCATCTACCTGGTCGCCTACCGCTACTACAGCCTGTTCATCGCCACCAAGGTGATGCAACTCGATCCGCGCCGGGCTACTCCGGCGGTACTCAACAACGATGGCCTGGACTACGTCCCGACCAACAAGCACATCCTCTTCGGTCACCATTTCGCCGCCATCGCTGGCGCCGGCCCGCTGGTCGGTCCGGTGCTCGCCGCGCAGATGGGCTACCTGCCCGGTACGCTCTGGCTGATTGCCGGCGTTGTACTGGCAGGGGCCGTGCAGGACTTCATGGTCCTGTTCCTCTCCACCCGCCGTAACGGCCGTTCGCTGGGCGACATGGTGCGTGAGGAAATGGGCCGCATTCCGGGCACGATCGCCCTGTTTGGCTGCTTCCTGATCATGATCATCATCCTCGCGGTGCTGGCGCTGATCGTGGTCAAGGCCCTGGCCGAGAGCCCGTGGGGCATGTTCACGGTGATGGCGACCATCCCGATCGCCATGTTCATGGGCATCTACATGCGCTTCATCCGCCCGGGTCGCATTGGCGAGATTTCGCTGATCGGCGTGGTGCTGCTGCTGGCATCGATCTGGCTGGGTGGCGTGATCGCGGCCGATCCGGTGTGGGGCCCGGCGTTCACCTTCACCGGCGTGCAGATCACCTGGATGCTGGTCGGCTATGGCTTCGTCGCTGCCGTGCTGCCGGTGTGGCTGGTGCTGGCACCGCGTGACTACCTGTCGACCTTCCTCAAGATCGGCACCATCATCGGCCTGGCCATCGGTATCCTGATCATTGCGCCTGAGCTGAAGATGCCGGCCCTGACCCAGTTCACCGACGGTACGGGGCCTGTGTGGAAGGGCACCCTGTTCCCGTTCCTGTTCATCACCATCGCCTGCGGCGCGGTGTCCGGCTTCCATGCCCTGATCAGCTCGGGCACCACGCCCAAGCTGCTGGACAACGAAACCAACGCCCGCTACATCGGCTACGGCGGCATGCTGATGGAGTCGTTCGTCGCCATCATGGCCATGGTCGCTGCTTCGGTGATCGAGCCGGGTGTGTACTTCGCCATGAACAGCCCGGCCGCCGTGGTCGGTGCCGACGTCGTGTCGGTGGCGCAGACCGTCAGCAGCTGGGGCTTCACCATCACCCCCGAGCAGCTCGAGGCCACTGCCCGTGACATCGGCGAGCACACCATCCTGGCGCGTGCCGGTGGTGCACCGACGCTGGCGGTGGGGATCGCGCAGATCCTCCACCAGGTACTGCCGGGTGAGAACACCATGGCCTTCTGGTACCACTTCGCGATTCTGTTCGAGGCGTTGTTCATCCTGACCGCCGTGGATGCCGGTACCCGTGCCGGGCGCTTCATGCTGCAGGACCTGCTGGGGAGCTTCGTGCCAGCGCTCAAGCGCACCGAGTCGTGGACGGCCAACCTGATCGGCACCGCCGGTTGCGTGGCGCTGTGGGGCTACCTGCTGTACCAGGGTGTGATCGACCCGTTGGGCGGTATCAACACCTTGTGGCCGCTGTTCGGTATCTCCAACCAGATGCTGGCCGGTATCGCGCTGATGCTCGGCACCGTGGTATTGATCAAGATGAAGCGCGAGCGCTATATCTGGGTCACCTTGCTGCCGGCGCTGTGGCTGCTGATCTGCACCACCACCGCAGGCCTGATCAAGCTGTTCGACCCGAACCCTGCGGTCGGCTTCCTGGCCCTGGCCAAGAAGTACAGCGCCGCGCTGGATGCCGGTCAGGTCCTGGCACCGGCCAAGGACATCGGCCAGATGCAGCACGTGATCTTCAACGCCTACACCAACGCCGGTCTCACGGTGCTGTTCCTGGTGGTGGTGTTCAGCGTACTGTTCTTCGCCATCAAGGTCGGCATCGCCGCCTTGGGTCGCAAGGAGCGCAGCGACAAGGAAACCCCGTTCCAGGCCCTGCCTGACGCTTGAGAGGATTGCAGCGATGTTCAACGACCTGGGTCGGCTGGGTAAGTATCTGGGGCAGGCTGCCCGACTGATGGTTGGTATGCCCGACTACGACACCTATGTCGAGCACATGCAGAACAAGCATCCGGACAAGCCGGTGATGAGCTACGAGGACTTCTTCAAGGAGCGCCAGGAAGCTCGTTATGGCGGCAAAGCCGGCCCCAAGTGCTGTTGAACCTGCACCCTGCTTGAACCTGTGGGAGCCCGCGCAATCGGGCTCCCACAGTCATTTTCGGCTTCAATGGAGGCAAACGCGTGCATACCCCCATTCCCGTCACCGTGCTCACTGGCTTTCTCGGTGCTGGCAAGACCACCCTGCTCAAGCACATGCTCAAGGCCGAGCATGGCCTGAAGATCGCCGTGATCGAGAACGAATTCAGCGAGGCGGGCATCGACAGCCAGCTGCTGGGCGACGAACCGGTACAGGTGATGACCCTGGCCAACGGTTGTGTGTGCTGCAGCATCCATGGCGACCTCACCCGTGCCCTGTACCTGCTGCTCGAACGCCTGGATGCCGGTGAAATCGCCTTCGATCGTCTGGTAATCGAGTGCACCGGCCTCGCCGACCCGGCGCCGGTGGCGCAGACCTTCTTCATTGACGAGGAGCTGCGCGAGCGCTATATCCTCGACGGCATCATCACCTTGGTGGACGCCAAGCATGCCGAGTTCCACCTGACCCAGACCATCGCCCAGGCCCAGGTCGGGTTTGCCGATCGCCTGCTGCTGAGCAAGACGGACCTGGTCGAAGCAGACGTGGTCGACGCGCTGCGCGAGCGTTTGGCGCGGATCAATGGCCGTGCACAGATTCGCGTGGTCGAGCATGGCCGTATCGACCTGGCCGAGCTGCTCGATGTGCGCGGTTTCAATCTCAACCCGGACTTGGGACTGAGCCCGAGGCCGACCCTGCGCCCGGTGCTCAAGCCCGCGACCCCGGACCGTATCTCCACCCTTGTGCTGCGCACGGAAAAGCCGCTGGATATCGATCGGCTCAGCGACTTCATGAACGAGCTGCTGGAAGAGCACGGCAAGCAATTGCTGCGCTACAAGGGAGTACTGAACATCGCAGGCGAGGACCGCCGGCTGGTGTTCCAGGGCGTGCTCAAGCTGTATGGCTTCGACTGGGATGCCGAGTGGAAGGAGGGCGAGGCGCGCGAAAGCGTGATGGTGTTCATCGGTGATGAGCTGCCGCAAGACAGCATACGCGAGGGTTTTGCCGCCTTGGCCGGCTGACAGGGCCGCAAGACATCAGCAAAAAGCCCGGCACAAGGCCGGGCTTTTTCACATCAGGCGATTGCCAATCAGTTGCCGTACACCGGCAGCTTCTTGCAGATGGCCTTGACCTTCTCGCGAACGGCGTCGATCACCGCTTCGTTGTTCAGGTCGGCGAGGATGTCGCAGATCCAGCCGGCCAGCTCGCGGCACTCGGCTTCCTTGAAACCACGGGTGGTGACGGCTGGGGTGCCGAAGCGCAGGCCCGAGGTGACGAACGGCGAACGTGGGTCGTTCGGGACCGAGTTCTTGTTCACGGTGATGAAGGCTTTGCCCAGTGCGGCGTCAGCGTCCTTGCCCGAGATTTCCTGCTTGATCAGCGACAGCAGGAACAGGTGGTTTTCGGTGCCGCCGGAAACGACGTCGAAACCACGCTCGATGAACACGCTGGCCATGGCCTGGGCGTTCTTCACCACTTGCTGCTGGTAGGCCTTGAACTCGGGCTGCAGCGCTTCCTTGAAGCAGATCGCCTTGGCGGCGATGACGTGCTCCAGCGGGCCACCCTGGGCGCCCGGGAAGACTGCGGAGTTCAGCTTCTTCTCGATGTCGGCGTTGGCGCGGGCCAGGATCAGGCCACCACGTGGACCACGCAGGGTCTTGTGGGTGGTGGTGGTGACCACGTCGGCGAATGGTACTGGGTTCGGGTACACGCCAGCGGCGACCAGGCCAGCGACGTGGGCCATGTCGACGAACAGGTAGGCACCGACTTTGTCGGCGATTTCGCGGAAGCGGGCGAAGTCCAGGACCTGCGAGTAGGCGGAGAAGCCGGCGACGATCATCTTCGGCTTGTGCTCGACAGCCAGGCGCTCGACTTCGTCGTAGTCGATCAGGCCGTTGCCGTCGATGCCGTACTGGACGGCGTTGTACAGCTTGCCCGAGGAGCTGACGCTGGCGCCGTGGGTCAGGTGACCGCCGTGGGCCAGGCTCATGCCCAGGATGGTATCACCGGCCGACAGCAGGGCCAGGTAGACAGCAGCGTTGGCTTGCGAGCCAGCGTGCGGCTGGACGTTGGCGTAGTCGGCGCCGAACAGTTCCTTGGCGCGGTCGATGGCCAGCTGCTCGACGACGTCGACGTACTCGCAACCGCCGTAGTAGCGCTTGCCTGGGTAGCCTTCGGCGTATTTGTTGGTCAGAACCGAGCCCTGGGCCTCCATGACCGCTGGGCTGGTGTAGTTTTCCGAAGCGATCAGCTCGATATGCTCTTCCTGGCGCAGAGCTTCTTGCTGCATGGCTTCGAAGAGCTCGGCGTCGTACTTGGCAATGGTCAAATCACGGCTGAACATGGCGGTCCTCAAGGATCGGGGCTGAATTGGGATGGCATTCTAACCGATTGGGTCGGGGCTGGCATATGAAGTGGCATCAAGTCGCGGACCAATGGGCTTCATGTTGCAGGCCGCACCGGGACTGGGCTGAGATGGGGCGCTAGTTGACCCCGAAGTCCGTTTTTTCGATGCCTGGTGGAGGCTAGATTGGTGTCCAACTTCTTGGGGGCAGCCCACCCTGTAGGAGCGGGCTTGCCCGCGAACACGGGCGTAGCCCGTGCCAGGCGGCGCGGTGTCCTTTTCGCGGGCAAGCCCGCTCCTACAGGGACTGCGTGGCGGCACGATCACTGGAACATGAACAAGGTTTCGTTGCTGAACTGCGCCTCGAACTGGTTGGCCGGCATCGGACGGCCGAACAGGTAGCCCTGGACTTCGTCGCAGCCGTGCTCGCGCAGGAACTCCAGCTGTTCATGCGTCTCCACGCCTTCGGCGATCACCGCCAGGTTGAGGCTGTGGGCCATGGCGATGATCGCCCGTGCGATCTGCGCATCCTGCTCGCCTTCGGGCAGGCCGTCGACGAAGGTACGGTCGATCTTCAGCACGTCGATGGGGAACTGCTTGAGGTAGTTGAGCGATGAATAGCCCGTGCCGAAGTCGTCCACCGCGATGCTCAGCCCCAGGTTCTTCAGGCTGTCGAGGATCTGCATGGCCTCGTTGACCTCGCGCATCAGGATACTCTCGGTCAGTTCCAGCTCCAGGCACGCCGGCGGCAGGCCGGTCTCCTCGAGAATGTTGGCGATCCGCTTACCCAGCTGGCCGTCGGAGAATTGCCGGGCCGAGATGTTCACCGACACCTTCGGCACCCGCACCTTGGCCTTGTGCCAGGCCTTGAGCTGGCGGCTGGCCTCGCGCAACACCCAGTCGCCGACGTCCACTACCAGGCCCAGTTCCTCGATCACCGGGATGAAGTCGCCCGGCGGCACCAGGCCGCGGCGTGGATGGCGCCAGCGCAGCAGCGCCTCGGCGCCGGTCAGGCGCTTGCCGTCGCCGCTGAACTGCGGCTGGTAGTAAAGAATGAACTCGTTCTGCTCCAGGGCGTGACGCAGGTCGCTTTCCAGCTCCAGGCGCTCCAGGGCGCTGGCGTTCATGTCGGCCTGGTAGAACTGGAAGTTGTTCTTGCCGCGCTCCTTGGCGTGGTACATCGCCGTGTCGGCGTTCTTCATCAGCTGGCTCAGCTCGTTACCGTCCTGCGGGCTGAGGGCGATGCCGATACTGGCGGTGACGAAGAACTCGCGACTCTCCAGCACGAATGGCCGCACCAGGCTGGCGAGGATGTTCTCGGCCACGTGAATGGCGCGGTTCAGCGCCATTTCACGGCTGGTACGCGACTGCAGCAGCAGGGTGAACTCGTCGCCGCCCATGCGCGCCACGGTGTCGTCTTCATCGACACAGGCCAGCAGGCGCTCGGCCATGTCCTTGAGCATGCGATCGCCGGCGGCGTGGCCGAGGGAGTCGTTGATCGGCTTGAAACGGTCAAGGTCGAGGAACATCAGCACCACCCACGACTTGTGCCGCTCGGCCTGCTGCAATGCCGTGTGCAGACGGTCCTGGAACAGGGTGCGGTTGGGCAGGTGGGTGAGGGCGTCGTAGTACGCGAGGCGGTGGATGCGCTGCTCGCTGGCCTTGCGCTCGCTGATGTCGGTGAAGAAACACACATAGCTGGCCAGGTCGCGCTCATCGTCGAGCACCGCGGTGATGCCGACCCAGGCCGGATAGTGCTCGCCGCTGCGGCGCTTGAGCCACACTTCACCTTCCCAGGTGCCGCGTTGGTTCAGTTGCTTGAGCACATAGCCCAGGTGCGCGTCCTGCTGGCCTTCGACGGTGAGCATGTTCGGGCGCTGGTCGAGTACTTCATCGGGCGCATAGCCGCTGACCCGGCTGAAGGCCTCGTTGACCTGGACGATGTAGCCCGCCGGGTCGGTGATCAGGATCGCCGAGGTCGAGTGCTCGAATACCGTCGCGGCCATGCGCAGGTCTTTCTCGGCGCGTCGTTGCTGGCTGATATCGCGCGCTACCCCAAGGACGCCCTCGAAGCGCTCGTGGTCGTCCCACACCAGCACCAGGCGCAGCTCGATGGGTATCTTGCGACCGTCGGCACGCAGGCAGTCGAACAGGAATACCTGGGTCGGCAGCTGGCTGCGCAACTGGCGCAGTTGCTCGCGGTCGTCCAGCGCCTTGCTGACCCGCTCCATGAGCGTCTGCATGCCGCTGAGCTGGGAGGGGTTGGCGATGATCGATGGCCAGCCGTTGTCGAAGATGTAGTCCACCGAGTAGCCCAGCACCGTCTGCACCGAGGGGCTGATGTAGTTGAGCTGCAGTTGGTTGTCGGTGGAGAAGATCACGTCACTGATGCTTTCGGCGAGCATCCGGTAGCGCTGCTCGCTGTCACGCAGCGACTGGCTGGCCTCGATCTGCACTGTGACATCCTTGCCCACACCGATGATCCGCGTGACCTGGCCTTCGCCATCGCGGGCCAGGACCTGCTCGCGGATGTCGTAGCAGCGCCAGCCGCCGTCGCGGTGGCGGAAACGCAGTTGGCAGTGCAGTGACTGGCTGTGACCGCTGTCGCGCTGTTGCTGGCGCAGGCTGCGGTAGTGCTCCGCATCCTCGGGGTGTAGCAGCAGCTCCCAGAAGTGATCACCCATCTGCGCAAGTTCCGAGCGGTCGTAGCCCAGGGTTTGTCCCAGGTGGCGGTTGCTGAAGATCATGCGTCGGTTGTGCACGTCCTGAACGTAGAGCTGGTCGGGTACGGTACGCACGACGTCCGACCAGAAGCTTTCACGTTCGAGCAGCGACAGTTCGACCTGCTTGCGGCTGGTGATGTCGCTGATGCTGAGGATCACGGCCTGGTAGTCGCGCCGCTGCTGGGGCAGGCGGGCCATCAGCCACAGGTGCAGCTCGCCACCCAGTGGCGCGGGCAGGCGTACTTCGAGCTCGAACTGTGCGCGCTGCTCGATCAGCGCGTCGAGCAACTGCATGCCGATGCTCTCGCGGCCATCGCCGCTACCCTCGATCAGCCGTTGCCAGGCGCCCTCGTTGCAGGTCACGTTGAGCAACTGGCGTGCAACTTCGTTGATCTCGGTGATCTTCAGTTCCTGCAGCAGGTTGCGCCGCAGGCCCGGCTCCAGTGCCAGGCTTTGCTTGAGTGCGGCGAGGTTGCGCAGGTGGTAACGATCGAGCTGGCCGGGCAGGCTCGACAGGTCGAGCACGCACAGGGCCACGCCGGTGCTCTCGAAGATATCCTGATAGCGCCGGCGATCTTCCTGCAAGGCACGCTGGCGACGGCGCATGTTGATCAACGCCAGGCCCGGCAGCAGGGCGCAGAACAGCACCAGCAAACTCTTGCCCAGCAGCGCGGGCAACAGTTTCTCGCGGGCCGAGGTCGGGTCGTACAGGCCGCGGACCTGCCAGGTACTGTTGTCGATGAAGGCCAGCAGCACGCTGTGCAGCGCCGATGGGTTGGCGTGGGCGACACCGCTGCGCTCGATCACCGCGCCGTCACGGCTGTTTTCCAGCAGCCAGAGCGGGTGGATCGGCGTGTTGAGCTTGCTGGTCAGCTCCTGGTAGTAGTCGGTGGACAGGCGCAGCAGCCAGTAGCCGCGATCCTGTTCGGCGGGCTGGCGCAGCAGCAGGTAGACCAGCTGGTTGTCGCTCGAATTGCCATAGAAGTAGGCATTACCCTGATTCAGGCGCACCAGGCCGTCGATCGTTTGACGGTCTGGGCTGTCGCGCAGGCTGTCGCCGCGGATCTGCCCATTGCTGTCCAGCCAGGCCAGGCCGCGCAAGGCCGGCAAGCGTCCCCTGAGGGTCTGCAGCAGCGCCGGCAACGCCGCCGGTGACGGTGGCTTGACGTAGGGCTGCACCAGATTCATGGCTTGCTGCGCCTTGAGCGCCATGTTCAGGGTGAGGTGGTCGGCCAGTTCCGCACTCGTCGCCACGCTTTGCTGGCGCAGGTCGGCCTGTGTGTGGCGGAACTGCGAGAACAGTTGCCAGAACAACAGACCCAGCAGGACCAGGGCCAGCAGAGCAAGCGCACCCTTCAGCGAGCCTCGCAACGAAGCAGACGGCGCAGGGCGCTGGATGGGCGGTTGGATGAAGTTGGTCAAGCGTTGGTCCTGCGATTGGGCTGGCGAAGGCAGGGGAGATCATGCACGCGGCATGCCGCCGTGGCGCACTATAAGGCCGGACATACGAAAGCGGCTAGCATGCCTTGGATTATGGCAAAGTGCCAGCCAATATGTCTCGCCCCGGCGCCGACCGGGCGTTCGGCAAGCCCCTGCAACCTGTGCGAGAATGCCGGCCGTTTCATAATCAACGCATCGGAGAAGCACGGTTTGGTTACCCACTATTCCACCAATGGCCTCGATTCCGCCTGTGGGCGCAGCAGTCAGACCCTGGTCAGCACTGCCGTGGCCGACGACGTATCCTGCAAGTCCTGCCAGCGCTCGTTCGCCAAGCCCGACGCGGCATCTGCGCTGCGCAAGACGCCGTCGCTGGCCGAGCTGCGCAAGTCGGCCAAGGCTGCGGTCGAGCCGGCCGAAGTCGCGGTTGTTGCCGCCGAGGTGAAGCCTGCGGCCAAGGTTGTGAGCAAACCGGCAAGCAAGCCGGCCGGCAAGACCGTCGAGACCCCGGCCCGGACCGGCGGTTTCAGCGTCAAGGCCGCCTGGGCCGCGCGCCTGGCCGAAGAAAGCGGGCAATCGCGCCTGCCACGCGGCAAGGGCAAGCAGCGCCACGTCTGATCGTTTTGGCACAGTGGGCTCGGCCAACCGCCGCGCCTACTGTGCCGACGTTCAGATCCCGCACATGGCAGCCATTCACCAAGACTTGGCGTAGAATGGCCACCTTTGTTCAACGACACCTCGAATACAGATCGCCCTGACCCGTTCAGGGCGCTCGTCGATGTCTTTACCTATCCATATAGAGGGCTTGGTTTTGGCTCAATACGTCTACACCATGCATCGGCTGAGCAAGGTCGTGCCGCCGAAGCGGGAAATTCTCAAGAACATCTCCCTGTCGTTCTTCCCCGGCGCCAAGATCGGCGTACTGGGCCTGAACGGCGCCGGTAAGTCCACGCTGCTGCGGATCATGGCGGGTGTCGACAAGGAATTCGATGGCGAAGCCCGTCCGATGCCCGACATCAATGTCGGCTACCTGCCGCAGGAGCCCCAGCTGGACGCGAGCAAGACCGTGCGCGAAGTGGTCGAGGAAGCGGTCAGCGTGATCAAGGATGCCCAGGCGCGCCTGGACGAAGTCTACGCGGCCTACGCCGACCCGGATGCCGACTTCGACAAGCTGGCCGCCGAGCAGGCCAAGCTCGAAGCCATCCTGCAGGCCGCCGACGGCCACAACCTGGAGCGTCAGCTGGACGTCGCCGCCGATGCCCTGCGCCTGCCGGCCTGGGACGCGAAGATCGAACACTTGTCCGGTGGCGAGAAGCGTCGTGTGGCCCTGTGCCGCCTGCTGCTGTCGGCCCCCGACATGCTGCTGCTGGACGAACCGACCAACCACCTGGACGCCGACTCGGTAGCCTGGCTGGAGCGCTTCCTGCACGACTTCCCCGGCACCGTGGTGGCCATTACCCACGACCGCTACTTCCTCGACAACGTCGCCGGCTGGATCCTGGAACTGGACCGCGGCGCGGGCATCCCGTACGAAGGCAACTACTCGGGTTGGCTGGAAGCCAAGTCGGAGCGTCTGGCGCAGGAATCCAAGCAGCAAAGCGCCCACGAGAAGGCCATGAAAGAGGAACTGGAGTGGGTGCGCAAAGGCGCCAAGGCTCGCCAGTCCAAGTCCAAGGCCCGTCTGCAGCGTTTCGAAGAGATGCAATCGCAGGAATTCCAGAAGCGCAGCGAGACCAACGAGATCTACATCCCGGCAGGTCCGCGCCTGGGCGACAAGGTCATCGAGTTCAAGAATGTCTCCAAGGGCTATGGCGATCGCGTGCTGATCGACAACCTGTCGTTCTCCATGCCAAAAGGCGCCATCGTCGGCGTTATCGGTGGTAACGGTGCCGGTAAGTCGACCCTGTTCCGCATGCTGATGGGCAAGGAGCAGCCGGACTCGGGCAGCATCGAGATCGGTGAAACCGTGCAACTGGCCTGCGTCGACCAGAGCCGCGAGGACCTGGACGGCAGCAAGACCGTGTTCCAGCAGATCTCCGACGGTTCCGACCAGATCCGCATCGGCAACTACGAGATCCCGTCGCGTACCTACGTGGGCCGCTTCAACTTCAAGGGCGGCGACCAGCAGAAGTTCGTCAAGGACCTCTCCGGTGGTGAGCGTGGCCGTCTGCACCTGGCGCTGACCTTGAAAGAGGGCGGCAACGTCCTGCTGCTCGACGAACCGTCCAACGACCTCGACGTCGAGACCCTGCGTTCGCTGGAGGAAGCCCTGCTGGACTTCCCGGGCGCCGCCATCGTGATTTCCCACGACCGTTGGTTCCTGGACCGTGTGGCGACCCACATCCTGGCCTACGAAGATGATTCGAACGTGGTGTTCTTCGAGGGCAACTACACCGAGTACGAAGCCGATCGCAAGAAGCGCCTGGGCGACGCCGCTGCCCAGCCGCATCGGGTACGGCACAAGAAGCTGGCGCAGTAAGCCGGTTTCAGTTGCACAAGGATGGGGCCCTCAGGGGCCCCATTTTTGTGCCTGGCTGGAAGCGGTGGTGGCTTCATTCGCGGGCAAGCCCGCTCCTACATGCACGCTTCCCTGTAGGAGCGGGCTTGCCCGCGAATGCCACACCTCGGTGACAATTTGTATACATTTATATAAAACGCACCAAAAAAATTCAGAAAAACGACATTTTGCCCTGTTCCAGTGCGATTGCTTCTTGATAGAGTCCGGGAAAAATCAATAAGTCCAATCCTCTTGGTGAGATGTCTACCATGATCGAATCCGTCGACCATTTCCTTGCACGCCTGAAGCAGCGTGACCCTGCCCAACCCGAATTCCACCAGGCCGTCGAAGAGGTGCTGCGCAGTCTCTGGCCATTCCTCGAAGCCAATCCCCACTACCTGCAGGCCGGCATTCTCGAACGCATGGTCGAGCCGGAGCGTGCGGTACTGTTTCGTGTGTCGTGGGTCGATGACCAGGGCAAGGTCCAGGTCAACCGCGGCTATCGCATCCAGATGAGCAGCGCCATCGGCCCGTACAAGGGCGGCCTGCGTTTCCATCCGTCGGTGAACCTGG
The DNA here is from genome assembly GCF_034961125.1 of Pseudomonas machongensis. Taxonomy (NCBI): domain Bacteria; kingdom Pseudomonadati; phylum Pseudomonadota; class Gammaproteobacteria; order Pseudomonadales; family Pseudomonadaceae; genus Pseudomonas; species Pseudomonas machongensis. The sequence goes on from NZ_JAYFUI010000082.1 coordinate 16,580, forward strand.
GTGTGCTCAAGTTCCTGGCCTTCGAGCAGGTGTTCAAGAACTCGCTGACCTCGCTGCCCATGGGGGGCGGCAAGGGCGGCTCGGACTTCGACCCCAAGGGCAAGAGCGACGCCGAAGTCATGCGCTTCTGTCAGGCGTTCATGAGCGAGCTGTACCGCCACATCGGTGCCGATCTCGACGTGCCGGCCGGCGATATCGGTGTGGGCGCCCGTGAGATCGGCTTCATGTTCGGCCAGTACAAGCGCCTGGCCAACCAGTTCACCTCGGTGCTGACCGGCAAGGGTATGACCTACGGCGGCAGCCTTATCCGTCCTGAGGCCACCGGCTACGGCTGCGTGTATTTCGCCGAGGAGATGCTCAAGCGCAAGGGCCTGCGCATCGATGGCCGCCGCGTGGCCATCTCCGGTTCTGGCAACGTCGCCCAGTACGCTGCGCGCAAGGTCATGGACCTGGGCGGCAAGGTGATTTCGCTGTCCGACTCCGAGGGCACGCTGTTCTGCGAGGCCGGGCTGAACGACGAGCAGTGGGATGCGCTGTTGGAGCTCAAGAACGTCAAGCGCGGTCGCATCAGCGAGCTGGCCGAGCGTTTTGGCCTGGAGTTCCGCAAGGGCCAGACGCCGTGGAGCCTGCCGTGCGACATCGCCCTGCCGTGCGCCACGCAGAACGAACTGGACCTCGAGGATGCCCGCACACTGCTGAGCAACGGCTGCATCTGTGTGGCTGAAGGCGCCAACATGCCGACCACCCTGGAAGCGGTGGATGTGTTCATCGAAGCCGGCACCTTGTTTGCACCGGGCAAGGCGTCCAATGCCGGTGGCGTCGCGGTGTCGGGCCTTGAGATGTCGCAGAACGCCATGCGCCTGCTGTGGACGGCGGGTGAGGTGGACAGCAAGCTGCATGCGATCATGCAGTCGATCCACCATGCCTGCGTGCACTATGGCGAGGAGGCCGATGGGTCGGTCAACTACGTCAAGGGCGCGAACATCGCCGGCTTCGTGAAAGTGGCGGATGCCATGCTGGCGCAGGGCGTGGTCTGATTCGAGATCGTCGGGGCCGCTTTGCGGCCCAATCGCGGGACAAGCCCGCTCCCACAGGGATTGGGCTGGTCTTTAGATTTTGAGCAAGACAGTTGTTCCTGCAGGAATCGCGATTGGGCTGCGCAGCAGCCCCTAACCCTCTCCTAGGATCTCGACCACCTCGATGGACAGATCCCCCGCAGGCCGCCGCCATACCACTTCATCCCCAGGCCCCGCGCCAAGCAGCGCCCGCCCCAGCGGTGAGCCCCAGTTGATCAGCCCCCGCGCTGCATCGGCCTGATCTTCCCCGACCAGCTGCACCCTGTGCTCCTCATCCTGCTCATCGACGAACCTCACCCGGCTACCGATCTGCACCTTGTCCTGCGAGGTTGCAGGTGGCACCACCTGGGCGCTTTGTACGCGCGCCCGGAAATAGCGCAGGTCGCGCTCGGTATCGGCCAGGCGCTGTTTGTCGGCATGCTCACCCTGGGTTTGCAGATCGCTGTGCAGGGCAATGAGCGCCGCCACGCGTTGCTGCAACTGTGCAAGCCCGCTGGCGGTGACGTAGTTGGGCTGGTCGCTGACCCGTCGCTCCACCGGCTGGCTGGCCTGGGCGGCGGCCTGGTCTTCGTTGACGAATGCTCGGCTCATGAACGGCCTCCTTGTTTCTGGAGACCATGGTGAGGGCTGTCGGGTTTCCCTGAATGTCTGGCTGCGACCTAATTGTGGCGATAGGCGCGCGCGGCACCGCGGTCTTTTTCCTGTTGCCAGTCGCGGTCACGCTCGTCCCAGTAGCGCTCTCGGTACTGGCGCGTGTCTTCGCTGTTCTGCATGGCATGGCACTGGCGAAAGCCGTCGTCCCAACCGCTTTCGTAGCGGCGGTCGTGCAGGTAGCGCGGCACGTCCTTGCGAAAATCACCGACCATCAGCCCTGCTGCCTGGCGGCCGCTGCTGCAGCCGTCCTGGAATCCATCGGCATAGGCCGGTGGATAGCCCTGGTCGAGCATCTGCTCGTGGGTGGACTGGCAGCCGACCAGCAGCAGGGTTATCCACAGGGCGAACGCGTACCGCAACATAGACTCTGGACCTCCGGGTGATAGGGGAAGTCTAGGTCGCGGATTGTCGTGGCGATGTCAAAACGCCGTCGAAGGATTGCACGTCATGATGTGAATCCCTGTGAGTGGTATCAGTACTGATACCACTTCAATTCGAGCATCACCTCGTTCTGCGCGGTGGCCAGGTGGCTGAACTCGCGCTTGGCGCTCAACCGCAGGCCCAGGTTCTGCGAAATCTCCCACTGCTGGTTCAGGCTCAGGCTGCGCCGCACTTCGCCATTGGTGAAGTAATCGCCTTTCGCCTCCAGGGTCATGTTGCCCAGCCCGTTGCGCCACAGCAGGCCGCCATTGAAACCGGCTGCCGGCGAGATGAACTCGGCGAAGTCGTTGTGGTGTTCGACCCGCACCGTACCGAGAGCGAAGCCCAGCAGGCCGTCGGCGAGCTGCCAGGTGCCACCGCCGCCACCGTTGACGTGGCTGACCAACACTTCGTCGTCATGCTTGCCCGGCACCCGCTCGAGGCCGCCGGCCACCTGCCACGACCAGGGTTTGAGCAGCTCGTTGCGCGGGGTCAGTGAGCGGATGGTGGCCAGGTCGAGGCGTTGCACCTGCCAGTCGTTGCCCTCGTACTGGCGCAGCTTGAGCTGGAGGATCTCGATCTGTGCGCCGAGCGGGAAGCCGTAGGCGTTGTCGTTGAGGTCGTGGTAGGCCATGCGCAAGCCATATTCGGCGAAGGCGCGGTCTTCGCGGGTGCCGACACCCAACTGCCAGGTCCGCGACTGGTGACCGTCCTCAGGCAGGCCGGGGCGTTCGATCTGCAGCGGTGGCGGCGGGTTGCGGTTGATTGCCCGCAGCAGCTCGAAGCTGCGCTTGGCCTGTTCGGGGTCACGCTCCTGGCCGGTGGCGCGGTAGCGTTCCAGGCGATAGGCGGCATCTTGTACCAAGGCCTGGCGTTCGCGGGGCAGGGCGGTGAACTCGGGGCTCTGCAATTGCGCGGTGTCGGCGCTGACGGCCAATACCTGCTGTTTTTCGTGATGGTCCAGTGGCTCGGCGCGGGCCAGCAGCTCGCGTTCGCGCGATGGCCGGTAGCGCACATCGGACACCAGCCCCGACTGCTTGACGGCCTTGACCGTGTCGGTGGGGATGGCGGTGAGCGGGAACTGCGAGGTCAGGTCCAGCCCGGGGCGGGCGACCTGCAGCAGCTCCAGCAGGCGGTAGGAGCAGTTCTCGTCGAAGAAGAAGTAGTCGAACTGCACCTGCTTGAGTTCCCAGACGTGCTCGACCATGCGCCCGGTCTCTTCAGGCGTCAGGTCCAGCTGGTACTCCCACAGGTCGCGGTTCTCCAGGCTGCGGTATTCGGAGAGTTTCTCCTGGTACGGCATCATCGCGAACAGCCCGGGGTAGCCGCCCATCAGGCCTTTCCAGGCGTAGATGATGCTGTTGTCGCTGCCTTCGATATAGGCGCCGAAGTTGATCGCGTAGCTGAGCAGCGTGGTGTCGTTGCTGCGGGTGTCGGCCTTGTCGATGCGCAGCAGGGTATGGCCGAACATCGAGGACGGGCTGTTGAGGTAGGCCGCCGGGAAGATCAGCACTGCGCTGTGCGGTGCGACGTCGGCGTACCAGCGGCTGTATTCCTGGCAGTCCGGGGTCGGCAGGTCGCTGAGCTGCAGTTGCTCGCGCAGCCAGCGGGTGCGCGCCGGAAAGACGCATTGGGCGTGTTTGTCGCCCAGGCTGGCCGGGGCATACAGCGCATCGACCGTGGCCCGCAGTTCGCGATCCGGATGATGGGCGCCGTCCTCGGCGAGAAAAAATTTGTCGTCGTCCACATAACTGCGCCAACCGCCCAGTTTGGCGGTTTCGTAGTGACCCAGTGCGATCCAGTAGCGGTCGGCGGCCAACTGCTGCACGCGCGCCTCATCCAATGAAGGTGTCGCGTAGGCAGGGGCGCAGGCGCATAACGTCAGGTAGGCGAAGCGTTTGAGCATATCGGGCAACTACTTCTGAATGATGCCGAAGGGAGGCGGGCGAAACCCGCCCCGCAAGCGGGGCGGGCAGGGTCGAACTTACGCTTCGGCAGCGTATTTCGCCAGTTGCGGATCTTTTTTCAGGACCGCGATGGTGTTGTTGTGGACATCTTCGGCAGTGACGTTGGCGCTGCTGAAGATCTGCTGGAAGTGGTCGTGGGTGACCGAGGCGAAGTGCGCGCGGTCTTCGGGTTTGACGCCCAGTACCACGGCGTAGGTGGTCAAGGCTTCGCCCTGGCCCTGGGCCATGTCTTCGGACAGTTCGTTCATGGTGCCATTCATGGCCAGCCACGATTTACCGCCGTAGGTGAGCGCGGCCTTGGTGGAGCAGCCGTTGGTGCCGGAGGTCATGCCGAAGGTGGCGTTACCGGAGGTGCCGTTGGTGGTGGAGGCCAGGAAGTGCGCCGGAGTGCCGCGCTGGCCTTCGAACAGCAGGTTGCCCCAACCGCAGTTCGGGCCGCCTGGCGCTTCGGCCATGGCATTGATCGAAACCGCGGCGAACAAGGTACCCAGAAGAATCCGTTTCATAGCGTTATTCTCTTTTTCGATACGTATCAATGATCAGGGTTGTCTGGCAGTTCACTGCCAGGACGGGGAAGCGTTTTACCCACCCGCGCAGTTTGGAGTTTAGGCACGATCCAATAGTTGCGTAGTTGATTGCGAAAAAATCTTGGACAAACCTTTTTAACGCCTGCGACATAAAGTCCCGCGGAGCCTTGCAAGGCGCGCGCCCCCGGCGCCAGAATGCTGCGTATCCGCCCCGCCGAAGTAAGGAAACCCAATGCCCGATCCTGTTGCTGCGCGCCTGCGTCTCGCGCCCGAAGCCCTGACCCGGCGTTTTTCCCCCGAGCAGTTTGCCTTCACCAACACCGATGATCTGGAGCCGTTTCGCGGAGTACTGGGCCAGGAGCGTGCCGTCGAGGCCCTGCAGTTCGGCGTGGCCATGCCACGCCCTGGCTACAACGTCTATGTGATGGGCGAGCCGGGCACCGGCCGCTTCTCCTTCGTCAAGCGCTACCTCAAGGCCGAGGGCAAGCGCCAGCAGACCCCGGCTGACCGGGTCTACGTCAACAATTTCGAAGACACCCGCGAGCCGCGCGCGCTGGAGTTGCCGGCAGGCACTGCTGGCGAGTTCATCGCCGACATGAACGGTTTGATCGGCAACCTGCTGGCGACCTTCCCGGCGGTGTTCGAGCACCCGTCCTACCAACAGAAGAAGGGCGCCATCGATCGCGCCTTCAACCAGCGCTACGACCGTGCCCTGGATGTGATCGAACGCGCGTCGCTGGAAAAGGACGTGGCGCTGTACCGCGACGCCAGCAATGTCGCCTTCACCCCCATGGCCGACGGCAAGGCGCTGGATGAGGCCGAGTTCGCCCAGTTGCCTGAAGAGGTCCGCGAGCAGTTCCACGAAGACATCGCCGAGCTGGAGGAGCGTCTCAACGAGGAGCTGTCCAGCCTGCCGCAGTGGAAGCGCGAGTCGAACAATCAGCTGCGCGAACTGAACGAAGAAACTATCACCCTGGCCCTGCAACCGCTACTGGCCCCTCTGTCGGAGAAGTACGCCGAGAACGCTGCGGTGTGCGCCTACCTGCAGTCGGTGCAGTTGAACCTGCTGCGCACCGTGGTCGAGCAACTGGTCGACGATGCCAAGACCGACGCGGTGGCGCGCAAGATGCTTGAAGAGCAGTACGCGCCAAGCCTGGTGGTGGGGCATCCGGTCAATGGCGGCGCGCCGGTGGTGTTCGAGCCGCACCCGACCTACGACAACCTGTTCGGTCGCATCGAGTACAGCACTGACCAGGGCGCGCTTTCCACTTCCTACCGCCAGCTGCGTCCCGGTGCATTGCACCGCGCCAACGGCGGCTTCCTGATCCTGGAAGCGGAAAAAATGCTGGGCGAGCCCTTCGTCTGGGATGCACTCAAGCGCGCGCTGCAGTCGCGCAAGCTGAAAATGGAGTCGCCGCTGGGCGAGCTGGGCCGCATCGCCACCGTCACCCTGACGCCGCAGATGATCCCGCTCAACGTCAAGCTGGTGATCATCGGCTCGCGTCAGCTCTACTACGCGCTGCAGGACCACGATTCGGACTTCCAGGAGATGTTCCGCGTCCTGGTCGACTTCGACGAAGACATGCCGATGGTCGACGAGAACCTCGAGCAGTTCGCCCAGCTGCTGCGTACGCGTACCAATGAAGAGGGCATGGCGCCGCTGACCAGCGATGCCGTGGCGCGCCTGGCGACCTTCAGCGCGCGCCTGGCAGAGAACCAGTCGCGGCTCTCGGCGCGTATCGGCGACCTGTTCCAGCTGGTCAGCGAGGCGGACTTCATCCGCCAGTTGGCCAACGACGAGATGACCGACGCAGGCCACATCGAGCGTGCGCTCAAGGCCAAGGCAACCCGCACCGGGCGGGTGTCGCAGCGGGTGCTCGATGACATGCTCGCCGGCATCATCCTGATCGACAGCGAAGGCGCTGCCATCGGCAAGTGCAACGGCCTGACGGTACTGGAGGTCGGCGATTCGGCATTTGGCATGCCTGCGCGGATCTCCGCCACGGTCTACCCCGGTGGCAGCGGCATCGTCGACATCGAGCGTGAGGTCAACCTCGGCCAGCCGATCCACTCCAAAGGCGTGATGATCCTCACCGGGTACCTGGGCAGCCGCTACGCCCAGGAATTCCCCCTGGCGATCTCGGCGAGCATTGCCCTGGAGCAGTCCTATGGCTATGTGGACGGCGACAGTGCCTCGCTTGGCGAGGCCTGTACGTTGATCTCGGCGTTGTCGCGCACGCCGCTCAAGCAGTGCTTCGCCATCACCGGTTCGATCAACCAGTTCGGCGAAGTGCAAGCGGTGGGCGGGGTCAACGAGAAGATCGAAGGCTTCTTCCGCCTGTGCGAAGCGCGTGGCCTGACTGGCGAGCAAGGGGTGATCATCCCGCGCGCCAACGTTGCCACGCTGATGCTCGACGAGCGCGTGCTGCAGGCGGTCGAAGCCGGGCGCTTCCATGTTTATGCGGTGAGCCAGGCCGATGAAGCGCTGAGCCTGCTGGTGGGCGAGGATGCCGGGACGCCGGACGAGAAGGGCGAATTCCCTGAAGGCAGCGTCAACGCGCGGGTGGTCGAGCGTCTGCGGGTCATCGCCGAGATGATCAGCGAGGAAGAGATCAAGGAGGCCGAGAAGGAACGGCTGGAGGAGATGGTGGCCCAGGCCAAGCCGGCCTGAGTCAATAATCCGGCGCTGGCGGCCAAGTGCTACCGTTCAGCGCCGGTTTTCCAGCAACGCCCACCTGTCATCTATGCTGGAACTTAAGGAGTTTTCAGGGTTCAGGATGGAAACAGCCTGTCTTGCAGGCTGAACAGGGCTTCTCAGAGGGGACGCCGCCATGCGCAACCTCAGCCTCACCCGCCAGTGCCTTGGCCTGGTGACCCGCATCGAGTGCAGCATCCGTCCGCTGGCCGGCGACAACGGCATGTGGACCTTGCTGTTTGCCGCCGGCATGTCCGGTGAACAGCCTTCGGCGATCAAGGCACAAGGGCCGTTTCATGGGCCGATGGTGGCCGAATCGGTGATGAACGCCGTTGTCGACAGCTTGACCCTGCACGGCTACCAGGTGGCTGAAGACCCGCAGATCTGGTGCCTGCACCTGCAGGCGCAATTGCGGCGGATCAACGGAGAACGTTGCCGCAATATCGGGGACTACCAGTTCCGTCCGGATAATTGAAGAGGACTCTGCGGCAACCCGCCGCAGACTTTTGCTGTCATTGATGGCTGGCTATACTCGCGCACGCTTTTCCAGTCATCTCATGAGTCCCTATCCTCCATGGAACGTATTCTCGAAAACGCGATGTATGCCTCTCGCTGGCTGCTCGCACCCATCTATTTCGGCCTGTCGCTGGGCTTGCTGGCGCTGGCGCTGAAGTTCTTCCAGGAAGTGGTCCACGTCCTGCCCAACGTCTTCGCGCTGAGCGAAGCGGACCTGATCCTGGTGATCCTGTCGCTGATCGACATGTCGCTGGTCGGCGGCCTGTTGGTGATGGTGATGATCTCCGGCTACGAGAACTTCGTCTCGCAACTGGACATCGACGAGAGCAAGGAGAAGCTCAACTGGCTGGGCAAGATGGACTCTTCTTCGCTGAAGATGAAGGTTGCGGCGTCGATCGTGGCTATTTCCTCGATCCACCTGCTGCGCGTGTTCATGGATGCGCAGAACATCTCCACCGACTACCTGATGTGGTACGTGATCATCCACATGACCTTCGTGGTCTCGGCCTTCTGCATGGGCTATCTGGACAAGCTGACCAAGCATTGAGTCGGTATCGCCCTTCTCGCGAGTTCGCCCGCGAGAAGGGCGACGTGCTTCCGACCGACGAGTGGCCTCTTGTCTAATCCCGGCTTCTGTACAAAAAATGAGCAATTATGTGGGCTTCCCACAGCGAGGTGCATCCATGAACCTGCATCAGCTCAATACCGAGGCCAGGGCCGGCCACGTCGATGAACTCAACCTGATCGCCATCGAAGGCGGCGATTACCTGCTCGAGGCCCGGATCAAGGGTCATGCCCATCCGTTGAACGATCCCCGTGGCGAGCGCCTGCGGGTGCACTCGGTCGAAGATGCTCGCTTGCTCCTGCAAGCCCTGCCCATGCTATCGATGAACCTGGTGCACTGGTCGGTGCAGGATGAGATGTGCGGGATGGGCAGCCACCCGGAGGAAGACCTCAAGGTCCCGATATCCCAGCGTTCGGCCTGGTAGCTGCTTAGCGCGGCCCCAGTGTGCTAGGCTGCTTGCCCTTTTGACCAAGGGCGCGGATGCAGTGCGCCCTTAAGCGGAGCAAGCCAATGTCCGAACTCAACCTGTCCACCGACGAATCCCGCGTCAGCTACGGCATCGGCCGTCAGCTGGGCGGCCAGCTGCGCGACAACCCACCACCAGGCGTGAACCTGGAAGCGATTCTCGCTGGCCTGACCGACGCCTTCAACGGTGCCGACAGCCGTGTCAGCGAAGCCGACCTGTCTGCCAGCTTCAAGGTTATCCGCGAGGTGATGCAGGCCGAAGCTGCCGCCAAAGCCGAAGCCGCCGCCGCCGAGGGCAAGGCCTTCCTGGTCGAGAATGCCAAGCGTGACGGCATCACCACCCTGGCTTCGGGCCTGCAGTTCGAAGTGCTGACCGCTGGTAGCGGCGCCAAGCCGAGCCGCGAAGACAACGTGCGTACCCACTACCACGGCACCCTGATCGACGGCACCGTGTTCGACAGCTCCTACGAGCGTGGCCAGCCTGCCGAATTCCCGGTAGGTGGCGTGATCGCTGGCTGGACCGAAGCGCTGCAACTGATGAACGCTGGCAGCAAGTGGCGCCTGTACGTGCCGAGCGAGCTGGCCTATGGCGCGCAAGGCGTTGGTAGCATCCCGCCGCACAGCGTGCTGGTGTTCGACGTCGAGCTGCTCGACGTTCTGTAAGACTGCGTTGTCTTCATCGCGGGACCAGTCCGCTCCCACATGTGCCCTGCAGGCTCTAATGCGCAGGTTTACTGGTGGGAGCAACTGTCTTGTTCAAAATCTAAAGACCAGCCCAATCCCTGGACTGCCCCCAAGAAGTTGGACACAAATCCAACCCTTGGGGGATCGATGGGCAAATACACAGAGCAGTTCAAGCTCACGGCTATCACCGCCTACCTGGAAGGCAGTAACGGCTTTCGCAAGGTGGCACATCACTTTGGCATCGATTGCAGCCTGCTTCGGCGCTGGGTTGCCGGTTACCAAGCCGGTGCCAGCCTCAGTCCGCGCTCGAATGGTCGCCGCTACACCGAGGCGCTCAAGCAGCGAGTGCTCAAACACATGCTTGAACATCACTTGTCCTTGCGCCAAACCGCAGCGCACTTTGATCTCGGTCAGTCCTCACAGATAGGCATTTGGCTGCGGCAGTACTACAGTGGCAGTCCCGCAGCCTCTGTCGCCAAGCAAAGAAAACCAGCCGTGCCGAAGAAAATTAAGCCCATCAAGCCCACCGACACCAACGACGCAGAGAAATCCCGTGAGCAGTTGTTGAGCGAGCTCGAATATCTGCGCATGGAGAATGATGTCTTAAAGGAGTTAAAGGCTCTGCGGGAGGAGAAGGAGCGAACACGGACGAAAAAGCCCTGATCGTCTGCAAATTCAGACACAGGTATCCGCTGCCTGATCTTCTGCAGATCGTGGGGTTGGCGCGCAGCACCTTCTATTACCAGATCAAATGCCAGCAGAGGCCGGACAAACATGCGGCGCTCAAGGAGTTGGT
>NZ_JAYFUI010000083.1:0-45797 GCF_034961125.1 Pseudomonas machongensis
CCTGACCATCGTGCTGATCACTCACGAGATGGCGGTGATCCGCGACATCTGCCAGCGCGTGGTGGTGCTCGAACGTGGCGAAGTAGTCGAGCAGGGCGAGGTCTGGCAGGTATTCGGCGCGCCGCGCCACGAAGTGACCCGCACCTTGCTCGCCCCCTTGCAGACCAAGCTGCCCGCAGCCTTGCAGGCCAGTTTGCGAGCTCAACCGGTCAGCCAGGACGCTGCCGTGGTGTTGCGCCTGCAACTGGTCGGCGAGCCGGAGCTGTCGGCATTGTTCATCGATCTCGGTGGGCGTGTGCGTCTGCTCCAGGGGGGTGTCGAGACCATTGGCGAGCACGCCTTGGGCCAACTCGTCCTGGCCGTGCGCGGCTCCGCGCTCGGGGCTCATCAACTGCTCGAACGCGCCCGGCGCTGGGCTGCCGATGTGGAGGTGCTGGGTTATGTGGACTGAACGCCTGCTGCAAGGCCTGATCGATACCCTGCTGATGGTGGGGGTGTCTTCGTTGATCGCGCTGCTGGTGGGGATTCCGATGGCGGTGCTGCTGGTCACCAGCGGCAAAGGGGGCATCTACGAAGCGCCGCTGCTCAACCGCGTGCTGGGCGCCTTCGTCAACCTGTTCCGCTCGATTCCCTTCCTGATCCTGATGGTGGCGTTGATCCCCTTTACCCGGCTGATCGTCGGAACCACCTATGGCGTCTGGGCGGCGGTGGTGCCATTGACCATCGCTGCCACGCCGTTCTTCGCCCGAATCGCCGAAGTCAGCCTGCGCGAGGTCGACCAAGGCCTGATCGAAGCGGCGCAGGCCATGGGCTGCCGACGCTGGCACATCATCTGGCATGTGCTGCTGCCTGAAGCGCTGCCAGGGATCGTCGGCGGTTTCACCATCACCCTGGTGACCATGATCAACTCCTCGGCCATGGCCGGCGCGATCGGTGCCGGCGGTCTGGGCGATATCGCCTACCGCTATGGGTACCAGCGCTTCGACAGCCAGATCATGCTGACGGTGATCGTCATGCTGGTGGCCTTGGTGGCGGTGATCCAGTTGGGCGGGGATCGGTTGGCCAAAGGCTTGAACAAGCGCTGAGCTGAAATCGAGTTCCTACGACCAGCGCAGGTTCTCGGCCGCCACGGGCCGTCCGAACCAGTAGCCCTGCCCCAGGTCGCACTGCTGCTCCAGCAGCAGTCGCGCCTGCTCGGCCTGCTCGATCCCCTCGGCATGCACCTGCATACCCATGCTGCGCGCCAGGGCGATGATCACCCGCACGATGGCGATGTCGTCTTCGTCATTGGGCAATCCGGCGACGAAGCCCTGGTCGATCTTCAGCTTCTGCACCGGCAGGCGCTTGAGCCGCAACAGTGACGAATAGCCGGTGCCGAAATCGTCGATCGCCAGGCGCAAGCCCAGTTCGCGCAGACGGTGTAACTGCTCCAGCGCCACCTCGGGGTCCTCCATCACCGCGCTCTCGGTCACTTCCAGCTCCAGCAGCGCCGGGTCCAGGCCGGTCTCGTCCAGCACCTCGGCCACTTGTCGATACAGGCCACGCTGGCCGAACAGGCGACTCGACAGGTTCACCGCGACGAAGTCCAGCACTCGCCCCTCGGCTTGCCACTGCACCATCTGCCGACAGGCGTGGCGCAGCACCCAGGCATCGATATCGACGATCAGCCCGGTGCGCTCGGCGATCGGGATGAACTCGCCCGGCGGCACCAGGCCGCGCTCGGGATGCTGCCAGCGCACCAGCGCCTCGACCCCGACCATGCTCCCGGTGAACAGGTCGTGCACCGGCTGGTAGAACACGCGCAGGTCTTCCTGGGCCAGGGCCCGGCGCAGTTCACCGGCGGTCTCGACGCGATGCTGGGCGTGGGCGGTAAGCTCTTCGGTGTACAGCGCATAGCAGGCGCGACCATTGCTCTTGGCCTTGAACAGCGCCGAGTCGGCATTGCGCAACAGTTGCTCGGCGCTCAGCGCGTCGCTGGGGAACAGGCTGATACCGATGCTCGCACCGATGAACAGGTGCTGCCCTTCGAACGCGAACGGCTGGCGAAGGCGTTCGAGGATGCCCTGTGCAGTGGTCGCCGCCTGGGCGACCTGCTGGCACCCCTCGAGCAGTACCGCGAACTCGTCGCCGCCCAGGCGCGCCAGGGTCACGCCGCTACCCAGCTGCTCCTGCAAACGCTCGCCCACCAGCTTGAGCAACTGGTCGCCAATGGTGTGCCCCAGGCTGTCGTTGATGCTCTGGAAGTGGTCGAGGTCGAGCAGCAGCAAGGCGCAGCCACGCTTGTTCGCCTGCGCCGCCGCCAACGCCTGCTCGGCACGGTCGCTGAACAGCAGGCGGTTGGGCAGGCCGGTCAAGGGGTCGTGATGGGCGAGGTAGGCCAGCTCTTGCTCGGAATGCTTGATCGCACTGATGTCGCTGAACACCGCAACGTAGTGGCTCAGCTCACCGCTGTCGTCGCGAATCGCGCAGATCGTCTGCCATTGCGGATAGATCTCGCCACTCTTGCGGCGATTCCAGATTTCCCCGCTCCACTCGCCTCTTTCGGCCAAGGTCGCGTAGATCTGCTGGTAGAAAGGCGCCCCATGGCGTCCCGACTTGAACTTGCTCGGGCGCTGGCCCAGCACTTCGTCCTGGTGATAACCGGTGATGCGCATGAAGGCGCGGTTCACATGCACGATCAGGCCGTTGCGATCGGTCACCAGCACGCCTTCCAAGGTGCTGTCGAAGACCGCTGCCGCCATGCGCAGGCGTTCGCGATCCTCGCTGCGCAGACGCGCACCCACGCCGATGAAGTTGAGCAGCCGGGCCCGTGACACGAAGATCAGCAAGGCGCTGAGCAGCACCCAGACCACCACGTTGATCTGCCGCCCGACGGTCAGCGCCAGGTCGTTGTCGGTCATGCCACGCAGCACCCACTCCGACAGCACCAGCCAGAGGAACGACAACACAACGTAGAGCGCAGCCATGCGCAAGGCGTCGCGAACAGAAACAGACATGTCGGGTGCATCAGTCCATGGGAAATGATGGCGCAGTATAAAGGTTGAAACATGCCGTGACTTTAAATCCCGGCTCATAAATAAGTCGCGGTTCCCGCCGCCTTTGCCCGTCCAGCCTGCCTTGGCGACACCCTCGCCGACGGCAAGGTGACCGGCGGTGACGATCACGGCGAAAGCACGACTGGTTTTATTTCCCCGTCAAGGGATAATGCGCCCGTTGTTTCCCCTGTTTTCCCGAGGGTCTTTCCAACTATGTGGTACAACGGTCTGCTCGACCTGTCGGCCTGGCAACTGGTCGCGGTCACCCTGCTGATGACCCACGTGACCATCGTCAGCGTCACGATCTACCTGCATCGCTACTCGGCGCACCGCTCCCTGGAGCTCAATGCCGGGCTCAAGCATTTCTTCCGCTTCTGGCTGTGGCTGACCACGGCGCAGAACACCCGTGAATGGACAGCGATCCATCGCAAGCACCACGCCAAGTGCGAAACCCCCGACGACCCGCACAGCCCGGTGTACAAGGGCCTGGGCACGGTCCTGCGCAAAGGTGCGGAGCTGTACCGGGAAGAGGCGCGCAACGAGGAAACCCTGCGCATCTACGGCAAGAACTGCCCGGATGACTGGATCGAACGCAACCTCTACTCGCGCTACAAAATGGGCGGCATCGCCCTGATGGCCGTGCTCGACCTGCTGCTGTTCGGCACCATCGGCATCACCATCTGGGCCATCCAGATGATGTGGATTCCGTTCTGGGCCGCCGGCGTGGTCAATGGCCTGGGCCATGCGGTCGGCTATCGCAACTTCGAGTGCCGCGACGCCGCCACCAACCTGGTGCCCTGGGGCATCATCATCGGCGGCGAAGAGCTGCACAACAACCACCACACCTACCCCAATTCGGCCAAGCTGTCGGTGCGCCGCTGGGAGTTCGACATGGGCTGGATGTGGATTCGCCTGCTGTGCCTGCTGCGCCTGGCCAAGGTGCAGCGCGTGGCGCCGATCGCCCACCGAGTCGAAGGCAAGGCCTCGTTGGACATGGACACCGCCATGGCAATCCTCAACAACCGCTTCCAGATCATGGCCCAGTACCGCAAGCTGGTGATCGGCCCGCTGGTCAAGCAGGAGCTGGAAAAGGTCGACACCTCGGTGCGCCACCACTTCCGCCGTGCCAAGCGCCTGCTGTCACGCGAGACCAGCCTGCTGCAGGATCGCCACCACGTACGCATCGAATCGATGCTGACGCACAGCCAGACGCTCAAGACCATCTACGAGAAGCGCCTGGCGCTGCAACAGATCTGGGCACGCACCAGCGCCAACGGCCACGACATGCTGGCGGCCATGAAAGACTGGGTGCACGAGGCCGAAGCCAGTGGTATCCAGTCGCTGCGCGACTTCGCCGCACAGCTCAAGACCTACTCCCTACGCCCTACCGGCGCCTGACTGCCGTTGATCGGCATGCCCCGCCCGAGGGCATGCCGACCGGAACTTCCCCCCCCTGCTCGACTCAAAATCGGCATATCGCCCGCGTGGCGGGCCGGGTCGTGGCCGCACGCACATTCGTCGAGATCCGATCCGTGCACATGGCCAAAGAACGTCACCCCTCGATCCAGACCGGTCCGCCCCGCCCCGAAGCTGCCCAGACCCTGCTCGCCCTGCTGCATGCCCAGGGTGAAGTGGCGCGCCTGAGCGAGCGCGAGCAGCTCTACAGCTCGCTGCTCGACAGCGTCAACGCCGTGCTCTGGGCCTTCGACTGGGAAACCCGCCAGGTGCTGTACGTCAGCCCCGCCTACGAGCGTATTTTTGGCCGCCCGGCCAGCCTGGTGATGGCCGACTACAACGAGTGGCGCGACGCAATCCACCCCGACGACCTCGACTACGCCGAGCGCAGCCTGGCCCAGGTACTGCTCCAGGGCACCGTCGAGGACCGCGAATACCGCATCATCAACGGCGCAGGCGAAGTGCGCTGGCTCAGCGACAAGTGCTACATCAACCAGCAGCGCGAAGGCGAGCGGGTGATCATCGTCGGCATTGCCGAGGACATCACCGAGAAGAAACAGCTCGAAGGCGAATTGCAGCGCCTTGCCACCACCGACGTCCTGACCCAGAGCAGCAATCGTCGGCACTTCTTCGAATGCGCCCAGCAAGCCTTCGACCGCGCCCGCGAAGACGGCACGCCAATGGCATTCCTGCTCCTGGACATCGACGACTTCAAGCACATCAACGACAGCTACGGGCATCCGGAAGGCGACCAGGTGCTACAGCGCATCGCCGACAGCGGCAAGGCAGTACTGCGCCGGGGCGATCTGTTCGGCCGTATTGGCGGCGAGGAATTCGCGGCGGTATTCCCAGGCTGCACGGCACAGGTCGCCGAGCAGATCGCCGAGCGCTTGCAGCGAGAAATCCAGCGCCTGAGCTTCACCTACGGCCAGCAGACCTACGGCGTGACCGTGAGCCAGGGGCTGACCGAGCTGAGCGATCAGGACACCGACCTGGACAACCTGTTCGGTCGCGCCGACGCGGCGATGTACCAGGCCAAGCGCCAGGGCAAGAACCAGATCGTGCGCGGATGAGCGGTAGCGCTCACGGTTTTTCCGTGGCGCTGTCTTCGTCGGTGTTCGGGGCCTGAGGCACCTCTTCCACAACCTCAGCTTCAACGCTCGCGGCTTCGACCTCAGGCGTCGTGATCACCACTGGCGGCGCGGGTGGCTCGCGCAGGCGATTGAGCTCAGGCAGGCCAAGCTTGAGCAGGCGTGCGGTCTTGCTGCTGGCGATCTTCTCGTTGCCCTGGGTTGGCAACGCCCGCGACAACTGGCCAGCCAGGTTCATCGCCAGAATCTCTCGCGAATACACGCCACCGCCCAGCTGGTAGATCGCAGCGATCAGCTCGCGGAGGTTCAGCGGCAGGCGCCAGCGGGTGCGCAGGGCCGAACCGAATGGCGCACCAAACTCATTGAGCGACAACTGCACCTGGTCTTCGTCCAGCTCGCCACCGGCCAGACGCCACTCCTGCAGGGTACGCAAAACGGCCAGGTCACCCAGGCAATGCAGCAGGCCCGCGCAGTAGCAGCGCTCCTGGTCCAGCTCGAGCATGCGTGCCAAGGTACGCGCGAATTCGGCGGTATGCAGCGAGATGTTCCAGAAGCGCGCGGCATGCTGCGCCAGCAGCGGATCGCTCAAGCGTGCGCTGCGCTTCAGCGTGAGGCCCAGGATCAGGTTCATGCTCTGGGTGCTGCCCAGCTTGTTCAGCGCCTGCAGCAGGGTCTGCACCGGCGCATCGCTATGCATGGCGGCACTGTTGGCCGCGGCGATGAGTACCCCGGTGATCTGCGGGTCATTGCGCACCTCCTCTTCCAGCACACGCAGGTTCAGGCCCTGCGGGTTGAGCGCGCGCTTGATCGCCACCTGTACATCGGCAAACAGCGGGCCGCCATCGGCAGTAGCGCGGCGCTGCTCGAGGTAGGCCGGCAAGCTGGCACCCGGCTGAAGGGGCGGCACGGGGCAGGCGATCTGCTCGCCGACTTCGAGCAACAGGTTTTCCAGGCGTTTGCGCAGGTTGTCCAGGTTCAGCGGTTTGCTCAGGTAGGCGGTGGGATGCAGCGGCAGCGCTTCTTTCACACTGGCGCTGTCAGTGCGTTCGCTCATGAGGATGAACGGCAGCCCAGGCTTGTCGCTCTTGGCGCGCACCTTGCGCAACAGGTCGAGGCCATCGACACCGGACAGCTCTCGGGCGGCGATGATCAGGTCGGGCTTGCTCGACAGCGCCGTCAGGGCCTGGGAACCATCGGCACAGACCTCCAGCCGGGCATCGCAGCGCACGCTGAGCAGCATCTCGCGAAGCATGTCGCGCACCCAGGGATCGCTCTCGGCGATCAGCACGCGGGGTGGGAGGGGGTCTGCAGCGCTCATGGGCAACTCCTGAATAATCCTGACACGCAGTCCATCGCGGCTTCCAAACACGTCCATCGGTTAACCATAGCGCCACCTGCCGCGAATTGGCACAAAAAAACCCGCGATGGCATGCAGTTCACAGTTTGTTCATCTTCGTCGCAGCATCCGAGCATGCATTAACTACCACCTCGCCCAGCGCCCGCCTGGCTCTAGTGATGCCCCCATCACAAAGCCGTACAACACGCACGGCCAGCGAGGAGCTCATGACGCTCAACCTTTCATCCACCACCCAACACGCCCTTTCGACCCTGCGCACCCGCATCGACCAACGCCTTGAGGAGCACCCCTCGCTTGAGCGCATGGGGCTGGTCAATCTGGACCAGGCACTGACAGACGCAGAAGCTGCGAGCATCGAGCTGACGATCAGGAGCACCCTGCACGCTTACTGGGAGTCGCTCGAAAAGCCCGCCATGACGAGGCGCCAGTGTCACATCGAAGATATCGAGGCCACGCTGCGCCAATTGCTCGATGTCCAGATCGCAGCCGGCAGGATCCACCCGACCTATGCCACCTGCCTGCCCGCTTCGCTCGATCAGAATGACCTGACCATCAGCACCCTGAGCCTCAAGCTCGAGGCAAGCCGCACAGCCACACTGCATGGCTGCCTGATGTTCAACCTGGACAGCGGCCCGACCCTCGTGTGGCTGGCAGGCCGGCAATGGGCCGCTTTCGCCACGCGCGACCTGGCAATCGCAGCGCTGACCGCGCTGGTGAACCAGCCGGTGGCCAGGGCCAGCATCACCGATACCCTGCCCCGCACGCAGCGCCTCGCGATGACCCAGCCATCGGCAGTGCAAACCTACGAACAGCGCCACTGGGTGATCAGGCCCGCACCGCGCAAGGCCTTTGCCGAGCTGCATCGACAACTGCGCAGCCTGCAACTGCACGATATCAAGCACGCCTTGCAGGCCGGGCTGGCGCCTGGTGAATCCCGTTCCGGGCGCGTCGAGGATGCCCTGCGCCTGCCGCTTGCCCTTGGGCCAGGCAGCGCGCTCGACGCCACCCTCGACGAAGCACTCAAGACACCGCCAAAAGCACCTGAATGGCTGCGATACGCGCCTGAGGACCAGGCCAGTCAATGCCTGAAGGCACTCCAGGAATACGACCACGCGCGTGCCGCCATGCTCAGTGCGCTGGGCGCCTGCGACAGTATAGAAAGCTTCGCCGCGACCCATCTGCGCAGCAGTATCGCCAACGACCTGGGCCTGGACCTGGACCCCGAGCAGATCATGCTGGTGACCAAGCGTACGCTGCCCGAAACCGCCGCCCCCTACGAGATCCGGCGCAGCCTTGTGCACCTGGCGTTGCAGGGCCTGCACGACGGCGACGACCAACCGGCCTCGGAATTCATTACCGCCACGCGCTTCGAGCAACAAGACCGGCCACTGCCTGAGGCGTACGCCACACTCACGCCCGCTTATGTCTGCAAGCTGATCGAAACACTGGCGCTGCACGGCAAGTTCGCCCCCGCTCAGAGAGCCGCACACAAGCAGGACAGCAGCCGGTCGCTGATGAACGCCGCCCTCTTGCAGCAGATCGCGGCCCAAGCCTGGTGCGCACGCCTGCAAGGCCAGATCACGCCCGATGACCAGCAGACGCTGGCAACCTTCGCCGCCGGAAGCGGCACGGGCTACGACAGGTTGTCCAGTGCCAACCTGCTCCTGGCGGACCAGTACCTGCTCAGCGATGCCCTGCTGGTGCGCCAGGAAGACGCCGAGGGAGGCCTGCAGCGTCTGCTGCTCTGCTGCCCGCAACATCCGCACAAGCCGGTGCTGGGTTTCGACAGCGAACGGCAGTTGCTCGTCGAGGTGGTGGGCTGGTTCGCAGAAGCGGACACCCAGGCCTACCTGCTGCAGAACGTGATAGCCCAGCAGCGCACCTCGTTCGCCGCCCTGATCAGTCAGATCGCCAACAAGCCATTCCCGCAGACACAGCAACAGCCCGCCAGCACCGAGGCGCAGGTCTGGGACACCTGGTACCTGGATATCCGCAGGCAGCGTCAGCAGATCCCTACCCCGGAAAAGCTCTACGAGCAGTTCATGACACTGGTGCGCTTCACGGGCCAGGAAGGGGTCAAAGCCCTGACCCAAAACCGCATCGAGGTTGCCGAGGCCAACACAGCCGCGCGCGCACCCGCCTGGTTGCAGGCGGCCAGTGCCTCCCAGCGTGGCCAGCTGACGCGCCTGGAAGACCAGATCCAGGCTGCAGAGCAGCAGTATGCCGAGGCCAAGCATGCGCAACTGCCGGATTTCGAGGCGTATGTCCACGCCCAGGCCCGTGACAAGCTCAAGCAGTTGCTCGGCAACCGTGACGACAGCATCGATCCGGACAGCGTGATCATCAAGTCACCCAGGGAGACCCTTACCTACACCCAATTGCTGCGCAACGGCTATGACGACAGCCTGGGCCTGTTCACGGCCACAGCCGATACCACGGCAACCCTCGAAGGCCCCGACGGGGTTGATCTTTCGGCGTTGACGCCGCAGTCGGTCACAGGCTCCGTACGCGGTCAGTGGGTATCCGACCGCTACGTCAGCCTGATCGAGGAGACCCTGCTCTCACCCATACACACCGGCTACGCCTGGCGTCGTCGGCAGAGCGTGTTGATCGTACAACTGCAGATGCAACTGGCGGCGCTGCGCAGCCTCCTGCAAGGGCATCTGGATGCCGACCAGTACGCCTGGCTGCTGGCGAGCATCCAGAGCATGCACCAGACTGCCGACACCCAGCGCAAGCGTCATGCGTTCTACCGATTGGTAGTGCGTATCGACAACGAGTTCCTGGCCGACGAGCCGATCGTCGGCAAGTTGTTCAACGCGCTGTACCGGATCATGGGCAAGACCCCGCCCTACCGCGAAGAAATCATCCACGGTTGCTACCTGCTCAAGTCGCCGACAGGGCACCCCTCGCAGACGTTGCTCTACACTCCCGCGGCTGCAGACGGCATCGACTTTCGGCCCTTCAGCAGCTTCGTCCAGTCGCTCAACACCCCAGGCATGATCGACTACTACAAGGACCGCAGTCGCAAGCAAGCCGGGCAACTGCTGGCCTTCCTGTTCAAGGACCTGCGCGAAGGCGGACCGAGCCCGGTGCCAAGCGTACCCGAAGCCCCCACGGACGACCTGCGCATCCTGTGCTACGACGATGGGCTGCGCCAACGCATCGTCGATGTGCGCGATGTCACCAAGGGTCGCGCCGATATGATCGCGAGCATCGTCTGGAACACGCTGGAAACGGTGGTCCAGATCGTGACGCTGCCCTTCCCGCCTGCTGCCTTCACAGTGGGCGCCGCACTTGCCCTGCGCGACTATATCGGCGCACTGAGCGCATTCATCAATCGCGATGCCGGCACCGCGAGCCTGTACCTGTTGTCTTCGCTGCTCAACGGCGCAGGCGCCTATGGTGACCTGGCGCACGGCATGAAAGGTTTTGGCAGCCTGCTGCGCAATGCCGAGCGGCTGCCCAGCCAACCACGGCGCTGGGCAGACACGAAAACGGCAGTGCTCGGCCTCACCGAGCGTGAGCTCAAGCCCGTCGAGCTGAAGGGCCAGTCGGTACTGCTCGCCCCCCCTTCTACCCAGGGGTTGGCGCGGATCGCCAGACGTAACGCGAGCGGTGAACTGATCGACACCGGACGTTACGCCAGGCACGACAAACTGGGTGACTGGATCCCGGTGGAGCACGCGGAAAACGCTGTAGTTCAGCCAGCCCCCGACAAGCACGCCGTCGCCATCTCGCTGGAGGGTGGCACACCGGCCAGTGGCACACACGCGCAAGGCATCACCCTGGTCAATGGCCGCCCCTACGTGCAGATCGACGACCAGGTGTTCCAGGTGCAATTCGATGCGCATACCGCGCAATGGTCGATCATCGACCCGGACAATCCCTTCGCCTTCTTCGGACGCCAGCCATTGGCGCGCCAGGCGGACGGTACCTGGAAGCGCGTCGACAGTGGTGGGTTGCGGGGAGGGAATCCTGGCGATAACAACCTGGTACCCCCGCCTGAAACCGTGACCCCACCTGTGGCGGGTGGCAACAACGTCGTGAGCCTGCCCAGCGCTCGCTCGAGCTTCTGGGATATCCACATGAAAGAGGACGCGGCACAAAGCGAACTGCTCTCGAACCAGGCCCAGGCCCGCCATCGCGCGCTGCTGGACGATACCGACATCGCCCGCCTGGAAGATGGCGAAGATGCGCCCATGGATGAGCATGACTTCGAGTACCTGCGAACCGATGAAGGCATCACCTACACCTACAAGGAAGACGAAGACTACGTAAACCGCCTCATCGGCAACTACACGGATGAAAGCTCGCAAATCAACAGCTACCTGCGCCGCGGGGTGCATGAGTTCCCGTTCTGCGACTCGGACACGTTCGTCGACAAGCTGGTGGACTCGCTGGAAACCCTGCCCAAGAGCAACACGGTCGCTCTCTACCGCGGAGGCAACGGATCGAGAAGCACCTCGGGCGAGCACTTTCGCAGCGGAAAACTGAAGAAAGGCGACGTACTGGTCAACTCGGACCTGACGTCCTTTACCGAAAATCCCTATGTAATACGCTCATTCGCCAGCGATGAACTCTCCTCGCCGGACATCGTGAAGGGCACATTCGACAACACATCGGTGGTTTTCGAGGTACCGGCGGGCCAATACGAGAGCGGGGTGCCCATAGCTCCCCTGTCATGGACAACAACAGAGGCGGAAACCCTGTTCCCGCCAGGGTGCCGTTTCGAGATCGAAGACATCGGCGAGGTGGTGGGTGACGACTTCCGCTTCGTCAATGTGAAGCTCAAGGAGATCCCGAGCACAGCGCCCGTGGTGCACCCGGTATACGATCTGCGCACCGGCAACCCGTTCAAGCGCGACGAGTACGCCGCCATGCTCAAGAACGACGACCTGGTCGAACGCTTCTTCCCTGCTGCCGACTGGACACCTCCCAGCCCTTCGAGCACCTGATCCTCAGGTTGAAAAAAAACGCCCAGGCAATGCCTGGGCGTTTTTTATCGGCTACGCGGATCG
Source organism: Pseudomonas machongensis (assembly GCF_034961125.1). Taxonomy (NCBI): domain Bacteria; kingdom Pseudomonadati; phylum Pseudomonadota; class Gammaproteobacteria; order Pseudomonadales; family Pseudomonadaceae; genus Pseudomonas; species Pseudomonas machongensis. The sequence goes on from NZ_JAYFUI010000083.1 coordinate 11,960, forward strand.
GCAATCAAGCCAATTCAGCGAAGCACTCTTCGATGATGGCCAGGCCTTTGTCCAGCAGGGCGTCTTCGGCGGTCAGCGGAACCAGGATCCGCAGAACGTTGCCGTAGGTGCCGCAGGACAGCAGGATCAGACCCTTGTCACGGGCCTTGGCGACCACTTGGGCCACGGCGGCAGCGTTCGGGGTGTGGGTGCCCTTCTCGAACACTTCCACGGCGATCATCGAGCCCAGACCACGGACGTCACCGATGATCGAGTGCTTCTTCTGGATTTCACGCAGGCCGGCGGTCAGGCGCTCGCCAACGGCCTTGCTGCGGTCCAGCAGCTTCTCTTCCTCGAACACCTGGATAACGGCCAGGGCCGCGGCGCAGGCGATCGGCGAACCGGCGTAGGTGCCGCCCAGGCCACCTGGAGCGATGGCGTCCATGTATTCGGCCTTGCCGCACACACCAGCCAGCGGGAAGCCGCCAGCGATGGACTTGGCGAAGGTGGTCAGGTCAGGCGCGACGCCCATCTGCTCCATGGCGAAGAAGGTGCCGGTACGGCCAGCGCCGGTCTGCACTTCGTCGGCGATCAGCAGGATGCCGTGCTGGTCGCACAGGGCGCGCAGGCGCTGCATCAGCTCTTTTGGCGCTGGCAGGAAGCCGCCTTCGCCTTGTACTGGCTCGAGGATGATCGCAGCGATGTCGCGCGGCTCGGCGTCGTTCTTGAAGATGCGCTCGACCGACGCGATGGCGTCATCGACGCTCACGCCGTGCAGCTCGCTCGGGAACAGGGCACGGAACACGCCGCCTGGCATCAGGCCCATGCCTGCGGAGTACGGCACGACCTTGCCGGTCAGGCCCAGGGTCATCATGGTGCGGCCGTGGTAGCCGCCGGTGAAGGCGATCACACCGGCACGGCCAGTGGCGGCACGGGCAATCTTCACGGCGTTTTCAACGGCTTCGGAGCCGGTGGAAACCAGCAGGGTCTTCTTGTCGAAGTTACCCGGAACCAGCTTGTTGATCTTCTCGCACAGCTCGACATAAGGCTCGTAGGCCAGCACCTGGAAGCAGGTGTGGCTGACCTTGGTCAGCTGCTCTTGAACGGCAGCGACCACTTTCGGGTGCAGGTGGCCGGTGTTCAGTACTGCGATGCCGCCAGCGAAGTCGATCAGTTCGCGGCCTTCAACGTCGATCACCGTGGAGTTCTTCGCCGACTCGACGAAGATCGGGTGGATCTGGCCGACGCCACGTGGGACGGCGGCGACACGGCGTTGCATCAAGGATTCGTTGGTCTTGCTCATAATGCCCTCATTCGCGCCGACTCTGACGGCGCTGTTATTCGGGGGTGGCTGGGTGTGCCTGCGAACAGTATTCGTTGATCGACTGTCACCGGCGCCCTGGCCACCAGGTACTGCATGTCAAAAAAACCAGCGAGACGTCGCTCTCGCGCCCCGCTGGCAGAGGTAAAGCCCTTAGCGCATCAGACGCTGATGCACAGGTATTTGATTTCGAGGTAGTCCTCGATGCCGTACTTGGAACCTTCGCGGCCCAGGCCCGAGGCCTTGATACCGCCGAACGGCGCGACTTCGTTGGAGATCAGGCCGGTGTTGATACCGACCATGCCGTATTCCAGGGCCTCGGCGACGCGGAACACGCGGCTCATGTCGCGGGCATAGAAGTACGAGGCCAGGCCGAACTCGGTGTCGTTGGACATGGCGATGACTTCGGCTTCATCCTTGAAGCGGAACAGCGGCGCCAGCGGGCCGAAGGTCTCTTCCTTGGCGACGGCGGCAGTCTTCGGTACGTCGACCAGGATGGTCGGCTCGAAGAAGTTGCCTTCGATCAGCTTGCCACCGGACAGCACCTTGGCGCCCTTGGAGACGGCGTCCTCGATGTGCTCCTGGACCTTGGCGACCGCCTTGTTGTCGATCAGCGGGCCAGTGGTGGTGCCTTCTTCCAGGCCGTTACCGATCTTCAGCTTGCCAACGGCAGCCTTGAGCTTCTCGGCGAACGCGTCGTAGACACCGTCCTGCACATAGATACGGTTGGCGCAGACGCAGGTCTGGCCGTTGTTGCGGTACTTGGAGATGATCGCGCCCTCGACCGCCTTGTCCAGGTCGGCGTCGTCGAACACGATGAACGGAGCGTTGCCGCCCAGCTCCAGGGAAACCTTCTTGATGTCCTTGGCGCACTCTTCCATCAGCTGGCGACCGATTTCGGTCGAGCCGGTGAAGGACAGCTTGCGTACCAGGGAGTTGCCAGTCAGCTCGCCGCCGACTTCGCCGGCGCTGCCGGTAACAACGCTCAGCACGCCAGCCGGGATACCGGCGCGGGTGGCCAGCTCGACCAGGGCCAGGGCGGAGTAAGGGGTCTGCGAAGCAGGCTTGAGCACCATGGTGCAGCCAGCAGCCAGGGCCGGGCCGGCTTTACGGGTGATCATCGCCGCCGGGAAGTTCCACGGGGTGATGGCCGCGGTGACACCGATCGGCTGCTTGATGACGATCAGGCGCTTGTCTGGCTGGTGACCCGGGATGGTGTCGCCGTAGACGCGCTTGGCTTCCTCGGCGAACCACTCGATGAACGAGGCGGCATAGGCGATTTCGCCCTTGGCTTCGGCCAGCGGCTTGCCCTGCTCGGTGGTCATCAGGCGAGCCAGGTCGTCCTGGTTCTCGATCATCAGCTCGAACCAGCGGCGCAGCTTGTTCGAACGCTCCTTGGCGGTCAGGGCACGCCAGGCCGGCAGGGCCTTGTCGGCGGCTTCGATGGCGCGGCGGGTTTCCGCAGCCCCCATCTTCGGCACGGTACCGATGACTTCGCCGGTGGCCGGGTTGGTCACCTTGATGGTCTGACCGCTGTCCGCATCCAGCCATTCACCGTTGATGAAGGCTTGCTGGCGGAACAACTGAGCGTCTTTGAGCTGCATGTCGGCTTCCCTTGACCGCGCCGCGCTGGCACGGAACGTCTTGTTGATTGTTGAAAGGCGCCCCTGGTGGGGCTGCCGTCAGGAATTCTGGCACCCAAACGAGCCAAGTGTTCAATATGGGCATCGAGCGTTTGAAATCTCAAACGAATGCTAAGCGGGTGCTGGGGTGTTGGACAATAGGCTGTTCGAAAAAAAGAACGAATGGTCTTTAGACAGCGCTGGCCCTATCGCGGGACAAGCCTACACCCACAGGTTGTGGGAGCGGGCTTGTCCCGCGATAGGGCCAGCAAAGATTAGACGATCGAGCTGACGAAAATGTGATGCCGCTCTATCAGAAGGCCTTGTCCAACTCGATCACCAGAGCCCGATACCCCACACTCCCCGGCTGACGGCTGTGCACCTTCAATTCCACCAGCACCTCCTGGGTCCCCCGGCGCACCTCATTGAGCACCGTAGTGGTGAGCTTCTCCGGCGTCAGGTAGCCCACCGAGGCGGAATAGATGAACTGGGTATCGGTCTCCGGACGGTAGGCCACCACCGAAGTGATCGGGCTATACCACTCGTCACCTCGCTCCTTGCCGTACTCCCACACCTGCTCGACCGTACCCTTCGCCTCATCGATGCGATACTCCACCGCGCGGCTGTAGTTGCCGCTGAGCTTGGTCGGGGCGAAATCGCGGCCCCAGCCGTTGTCGAACACGGTCAGCGTACCCTTGCCGGTGAGCCAGGCGGTGTGCTGCGTCCACGACCAGTCGAAGCCATCGCCGCCGACTGGCGTCAGCACCTTGGCCTTCAGCCGCGCGGGCCAGCCCTGGGGCGAGGCGAGGATCCACTTCACCTGCTTGTCACGCCCGATCTTCACCACCCCTTGGTGACGCGCTGAAACGATGATGCTGTCGTCATCGGCGTCGTAGTCGATGGCATTGACGTGCGCCCAGTTGCGCCCGGTGCCGACGCCGGGAGTATCGCCGAACGGCAGGTCGCCTTCGGCCAGCTCGTTGGCCAGGCGCTCGTCCTGCTTGTGCACGCCCGCCGGCAACTGGATCGCCGCCTTGCCGAGGGTTTCCAGCAGGTCGCCGCGGTAGGGGTCGAGGATCTGGTTGAGGTCCCAGAAGTCCAGGACATCCCCCGCCTCGTCAACCTCGATGATGTGGTCGCGGATCGAGCGCACGCGCTTGCCGTCCGGTCGCCGGTAGTCGCTGGTGCCCACCCGCAGCAGGTAGGTGCCCTGTGCCGTTTCGCGGATCTCGTGGGAGAAGTCGGCGAACTTGTCCGGCAGGTTGCGCTGCCAGATACGCCGCCCCAGCAGGTCGAACTTGGAGTAGGTCTGGCCCTGGCCCCAGATCAGCTTGCCGTCGCGGGTCTGCTGGAAGCCCATGGTCCCCCCCAGGCCATCGCGGCGGTTGGAGTCGTGGACCTGCTCGATATCCAGGTACCAGCGCACATCGCCATTGCTGTCGGCGATCCAGTTGTTGCCGACCTGATCCCACTCGGCAGCACCGCCCAGGCCGTTCCACTTGAAGGCACGGCCACCGGGGATCTCGCCCAGCAGGTGGTTGAACAGGTAGAGACGTTTCTCGAAGCCCGGCGCCACCTTGATCGGTTCGACCAGCGGCAGCGCCGCCGTCTGTTTCGCCACGACCGGCAGGCGCACGGCCGGGGCGTAGATTTCATAACGCTCACGCACGCGCTCGCCGTCGAGCTTGTAGCTGACCTCGACCTGGTTGACGTGGTCCGGGTAGAGCCCGAACACCGGGATACCGCCGTAAGTCCACAGCGAGCGGTCGGAAACGTCATAGGCGATGTCCACACCCCGCTCGCCACGGCCCAGCACACGCACATGGGCATTACCGATGGTGCGCCCACCGTCGCGGATGATCGCGGTCAGCGGCGCCAGGCGGTAAGGGTTGACGACGATGTCCCCGAGCAGCGCTTGGTCGTCGGTGGGCACTTTGGCGGTGATGCAGGCGCCCTCGGGCAGTGCGGGGGTTTCGGTCTTGGCGTTCATGGCAAAGCTCCTTGTCCTCAGAAGTCGTAGCGGGCGGTGGCGCCCACGGTGCGCGGCGTACCGAGCACGCCGGCATAGCCGCCGTTGGCGGAGTTCCACAGGCTGGTGAAATAGGTCTTGTCGCCGGCGTTCTTCACCCACAGCGACAGGTCGAGCACACCGTCACCCTGGTCCAGGCGCACGCCGGTGGAGAGGTTGACGATGGCGTAGCTGGGGATCTGGCCGTAGTCCGAGTCGTCGATGGTGCCCACTGCGCGAGAGCGGAAGGCGTAGCTGGCGGTGACATAGGGCTCGATGCGCTCGGCCAGTTGCCACTTGTACTGGGCGTTGAGATTGGCGATGTACTTGGAAGCACCGACCACCTGGTGGCCGGACAGGTCGCAAGTCGCGGCGGCGTTGACCAGACTGACCTCCGGCGGGCACGGGGCGTCCTTGTACTCGGTGTAGCGCACGTCGTTCCACGAGCCGTTGAAGTTCAAGGTCAGGCCGCGCAATGGCACGGCCGTGGCCTCGAATTCGAAACCACGCGAGCGCACGCTGCCGGCATTGGCCAGGTACTGCACGCGATTGACCTGGTCGTAGACGTTGGCCTGGTAGCCATGTACTTGCGCCCAGAACAGGTTGGCATTGAGTTGCAGGCGGTTGTCGAGCAGCGTGCTCTTGACCCCGAGCTCGGCGTTGTTGATCCGCTCGGTGCCGACCTGCAGCGAGTCGGTGCCCAGGCGCGGGGCGGCGCCGACGGTCAGGTTCACGCCACCCGACTTCTCGCCGTGCGAAAGGCTGGCGTAGCCAAGCACCTCGTCGCTGAAGCGGTAGCTCAGGCTCAGCAGCCCCGAGGGCGCGAAGCTGTACTGGCTGAGGTCGCCCGAATCGTAAGCGCCCACGCGGCCCTGGCGTGCCGTGGCTGCTGCACCGGTGACTGCGGCACCGCCAAAGGGATCGTCGCGGGTCACCCAGGCATTCTTCTCTTCATAGGTGCCACGCACGCCTGCGGTGAAGTCCAGGCGCTCGGTCAGGTGCCAGGTGCCCTGGGCGAACAACGCGTAGCTGTCGGTATCGATATGGCCGTTGCCCAGGGTGGTGACGTTGGCCAAGGCTCCGGCGGGGGTGGCGTTCCAGATGTCGGCCTGGGGGCCGTAATAGGTGAACGACTTGTTGTCCAGGTCCTGCTTGAAGTAGTAGGCCCCCAGCACGTAGTCGAAGAAGCCGCCGGTGGGCGAGGCCAGGCGCAGTTCCTGCGAGTACTGCTTGTCGCGCACCGACACGCCCGCGTTGTAGGCGGCGGGCACGTTGAGGCCGTCGTCGTTGCGTGGCGTGAAATCCCACCAGCGGTAGGCGGTGATCGAGGTCAGGGTGAAGTCGTTGGGCAGCGTCCAGTTGGCCTCCACCGAAGTGCCGCCCTGGAACACCTTGACCATCTGGTCGGCATCGAAGTTGACCTTGCGCTTCTTGCCCGACACCAAAGTGGCGCCAGCCTGGCTGGCCAGGCTTTCGTAGCGGTTGACGCCGTTGATGGTCGGGCCGGTGCTGTAGAGGCTGAGGATGCCGTTGTTGGAGTCCTCTTCGTTGTACTCGCCGATCCAGCGCAGGTTGAAGGTATCGCTGGGCTTGAACAGCAACTGGGTGCGAAAACCCTGGCGCTTGCCACCGTTGAGATCGTCGCCGTTGTAGAGGTTCTTCACATAGCCGTCGTCCTCGGTGCGGTAAGCGCTGATGCGCCCGGCGAGGGTGTCGGTGATCGGGCCGGAGAAACTGCCTTGCGTTTGCCAGTAGCCGTCCTCGCCCAGCGACGATTGCACGCTGCCCTCGCGCTGGAAGGTTGGCTTGCGTGTGGTGATGTTGAGTACCCCGGCCGTGGTGTTCTTGCCGAACAGCGTGCCCTGCGGGCCACGCAGCACTTCGAGCTGCTCGACGTCGAGCAGGTCGAACACGGCCATGCCGGGGCGCCCAAGATAGACGTTGTCCAGATACACCCCGACGCTGCCTTCGAGGCCATCGCTGGCCGGGTTGTTGCCCAGGCCGCGGATCGAGATGCTCGACTGGCGCGCATGGACGTAGGCGACATTGGTGCTGGGCACCAGCTGCTGCAGGTCCTGCACTCGGTAGATACGCTGGGTTTCCAGGGTTTCGCTGCCCAGCACGCTGATGGGCGTGGGCACGCTCTGCGAGGTTTCCTCGCGGCGCCGGGCATTGACCGTGACGGTGCCAAGCTTGGCGTCCTGTTCGACGGTGGGCGCAGCGTCGGCAGGCGCCGGCTCGGCGAGGACATGACCGGCGGTCGCCAACAGCACACCAGCGGCCAGGGGTTGCAGGGTGAACAGCGACGCACGCGTCGGCCAACGGAAAACTCGCGACATGCAGATGCTCCTTGAGGCATGGGCCCTGGCGAGCATTTCCGTTGACGGAACCGAATCGCAGTCAGAGGGGCTTATATTCTTTTAAGAGATATAAATATTTGCATTTCATATTTTGTGGAATAAGTAACTGCATTTATAAGGTTCACAACCCTTGTCAGCAATTGCATTTCACCGAAAGTTTTCATGTAGAAAATGCATATCGATCTCCGTCAGCTTCGCCACTTCATCGCCCTGGTCGAGCACCGCAGCTTCGTCGCCGCCGCCGCGGCCGTGAACCTGTCGCAATCGGCCTTCAGCCGCAGCATCCAGACGCTGGAGCACAACGTCGGCTGTCGCCTGGTCGACCGCGCCAGCAAGGAGCTGGCACCGACCCGCCAGGGCCAGTTGGTACTGGAGCATTCGCGGCGCCTGGTGCATGGCGCGCACAACCTGGTCAACGAGATCAACCAGTTCAATGGCGCGACGACCGGCATGGTGCGCTTCGGTTCGGGACCGGCGCCTGCCGGTGGGCTGGTGCCACGCGCGGTGGCACGCTTCGTGACCGAGTTTCCGGCCGCGCGCACCTGCTTCCAGGTGGATAACTGGCAGGCGTTGAACCGCAGACTGATGGCCGAGGAGATCGAGTTCTTCGTCGCTGACACCCGTCAGTTCGAAGCCGACCCGGACTACCGGGTGCACAAACTCACGCCGCAGCGCTGGTACTTCTGTTGCCGCGCCGGGCATCCGCTGACCGAGCGCAACGAGGTACGCGCGCGCGACCTGTTCGACTACCCCATGGCCACCACCTTGCGCCCGCCGAACATCCGCAAGGTGCTCAGCGAAATGAGCGGCCGCCAGGACTTCCTGCCCAACGTGGAGTGCGAGCATGGCTATGCGCTGCTCAACGTGGTGATGCAATCGGACACCATCGGCATCGCCTGCCGGGGCAACTTGCGGCCTTATCAGGACGAAGAGCGGCTGGTAGCGCTGGAGCTGGTGGACCTGACGGCGGAACAGGAAGAGGCTTGCCATACCCGCTACGGCATCGTCAGCCGGGTGGGCTATGGGTTGTCCCCATTGGCGCAGGGGTTGGTGCGGCAGTTGATTGCTTGTGATGGGGAAGGTTAGGGATCGGTCGTGGACTTGCCCGCAAACAAGCCCACACACCCGCTACAGGATCACCCCTTGCGCGTAGTCCGGCTCAACTGCCCATCCACCCCCACCGGCACTTCACCGGCCAAGGTCACCCGCCGCACGACCCGCGGCTGGGTGCCGTAGTCGTCCACCGCATAGTGCTGCGTCGCCCGGTTGTCCCAGATCGCCACGTCCCCCGCCTGCCAGCGCCAGCGCACGGTGTTCTCGAGGCGCGTCACATGCCCCTGCAGCAAGCTGAACAGGTGGTTCGAATCCGCCTGTGAATACCCCTTGATGCGCTTGACGAAGTGCCCCAACTGCAACACCCGTTCACCGCTGATCGGGTGCACGCGCACCAGCGGATGCTCGGTCTCGTACACGGTCGAGGTGAACACCTTGCGGTAGCGCTCCAGCCGCTCGGGGTCCACATCCGGCTTGGCGCCGGCATAGTCGTACTCGTTGCTGTGCACGGCCCAGAGCTTGTCGGCCAGCTCGCGCAGTGGTTCAGGCAGCTCTTGATAGGCGCTCGCGGTGTTGGCCCAGACCGTGTCGCCACCGGAGGCTGGCGCCACCACGCTGCGCAGGATCGACGCCTTGGGGTAGGCGTCGACGAAGGTCACGTCGGTGTGCCAGGAGTTGGCGCGCTGGCCCTCGGCACCGTCGAGCTGCAACAGGTAGCGGGTGCCATCGACCACCGGCACGGTGGGGTGGGCGATTGGCTCGCCGAGCCGCTTGGCGAAGGCTTCCTGGCCCTGGTCGTCGAGGTGGGTCTGGTTACGGAAGAAGATCACCTTGTACCGCACCAGCGCCGCCTGGAGGGCGTCGACGGTGGCAGTGTCCAGATCAGCGGACAGCTTCAGGTTGCGGATTTCGGCACCGATGCGGCCGGCGACCGGATGGATATCGAGTTCCAGGGCTTGTGGCGCGGCGGCCAATGCGGCGTTGCTCATGTCGTGCTCCTTACGATGGATTCAGCGGGCGGCCTGGACGGCCTGTTCCTGTTGCAGGGCGGTATCGATGAAACGGGGGTCGATCCAGTCGGATACCTGGAAGCTGCGGCGAATCAGGCGCTCCTTGGCGGCCAGGTCGACGCCCTGCTGCAGCAGGCCGACGAATTCGCCATCCAGGCGCGGATCGAAATAGTGGGCGAGATTTTCCTGGGCCAGGTCATCGCTGAGCACGCTGCGCGGCCAGTTGGCGGTGCTCGACACCAGATCCAGGTACGCCTCGCGGTTGCGCTCGTCACGCAGCCAGTTCACCGCCTGCTGCTGGGTGCTGACCAGGCGCTGGACCAGGTCCGGGTGCTGGCGGATGAACTCGCCCGTGCCTACCAGTACCGACTGGGTACTGCCAGCGCCTTTGAGGTCGCGCGAGTTGACCGGCAGCTCGACCAGCCCGCGGTCACGCAGCGACAGCAGGTTCGACAGGCCCCAGGTGGCGTCGATCTGCTTGGCGGCGAGCGCCGCGTTGGACGCGTTGAAGTCCAGGTTGATGACTTTCAGGTCGCGCTCCGAGAGGCCCTGGCTGGCCAGGGCGCTGGCAAACGACAGCTGGTTGGCGGTGCCACGGAACACTGCCACGCGCTTGCCCTTCAGATCCTCCAGACTGTGGATGCCGGAGCCCGGCACCACCCCCAGGTAGCTCTTCACCCCACGCACCCCGGCCGCCAGCACATGGGTGTCCAGGCCGCTGGACTTGCCGATGATCGCGGCCAGGTCGCCCAGGTAGGCGAAGTCTGCCTGGCCGTTGGCCAGAGCTTCGTTGACTGCAGGCCCGGCACCCTTGAAGAAGCGCCAGTCGATGCGGATGCCATCCTGGGCGAAGGCTTTTTCCAGCAGTTGCTGATCACGCAGCACATCGACCACGCCCCCGGCGCTGGGTTTGCTGCCAGCGCTCAGGTCAGGCACGGCGATACGGATGACCTCGGGCTTGGCGCTGTCAGCGGCCTGAGCGGCCAGCGGCAGGACGCTGCACAGCGCGGCGAGCAATAGGTGGCGGAACGGGGTTTTCATGGCATGGCTCCTTGGCAGGCTGCCGCCGGCGATGACCGGCGCGTTGGCCAAACGCTAGGCCGCCCCGCTTAGAATCGGCAAAGACCGAAAACTCATGCTCAAGTAACCGAAAGCTATAAATGAGCAAAGACGCGGCTCTGCGCCCGGCTTGCGCAGGACGCATCGCAAATATGAGCAAAACGCAATGTCCGGGGGCTTCCCGATGCACAGGATGCATGCTCTTATTTCTTTGATATTGGCATTGAATGTTTTTTATTCCTTTAGCGCATAAGCTTGAAACGCTTCAAGAGAGGGATCGATGAGCGAGAGCACGACAGCGTTGAGCCAGGGCGGTTGGCGGGTATCCTTCGCGAGGCGCGGCTGGGCAGACAAGGCGATCCCCTGGGTGATCCCGGTCGCCGTGGCGCTTTTGTGGTGGGTGGCCAGCCAGCGGCACTGGATGAGCGAGCAGATCCTGCCGGCTCCGTCATTGGTCTGGCAGACGGCTCTGGAGTACGGCTCGGGCGAGCTCTGGGGCCACCTGTGGATAAGCCTGCAGCGCCTGCTCTGGGGTCTGCTCGCCGGGATCGTCAGCGGCCTGTTGCTCGGCACCTGGCTGGGCAGCTCTCGCCGCGCCCAAACCCTGGTGCTACCCACCTTCATCGCCCTCGCGCAGATCCCGACACTGGCCTGGATCCCGCTGTTCATGCTTTTCTTCGGCATCGGCGAATGGCTCAAGCTGGTGGTGCTGGTCAAGGCCGTGGTGGTACCGGTCACCCTGCACACACTGGTCGGTATACGCGACGCCCAGCCCCGGCTGCGCGAGGCCGCCGCCGTGCTGCGCCTGCCGCCACACCTGTTGTTCCTGCGCCTGTTGCTACCCGCCGCCCTGCCCGCGTTCCTGGCCGGCGTGCGCCTGGGCCTGGCAACCGGCTGGACCTCATTGCTGGCAGTGGAACTGCTGGCCTCCAGTGAAGGCATCGGTTACCTGATGGTCTGGGGCCGGCAGTTGTTCATGCTCGACCTGGTGTTTCTCTGCATCCTGCTGATCGGTGTGGTCGGGGCCGGCATGGAACACGGCTTCTCGCGCCTGGAGCGCCGATTGCTGTACTGGCCGCAATCGGCGACCGGCGAACAACGCTTGCGTGATACCTCGCGCGCCTGGCAGGGATGGCTGCTGCCGCTGGCGTTGCTGGCGTTGTGGCAGGCCAGCAACAGTTTCGGTTGGGTCGACGGCAATATCCTCACCTCACCGCTCGAGGTGCTGCGCAGCCTGATTGGCGGCCTGTTCGATGGCTCGCTCCCCGACGCCATGGCGCGCAGCCTGCAGCGCACCCTGCTCGGCCTGCTGCTCGGCGGTGGCGCAGGCTTTGCCGTGGGCCTGGTGCTGGGATTGTCGCGCACCGGCGAGCGCCTGTTCGGGCCAAGCCTGTCGGCGCTGCGCCAGGTCGCGCTGTTCGCCTGGGTGCCGCTGCTGACCGCCTGGTTCGGCCTGGGTGAAGGGTCGAAGCTGGTGTTCGTCGGGCTGGCAGCGTTCTTCCCGTTGCTGATCGCCACCCAGCGTGGCATAGCCAGCCTGTCGCCGCAGCTTGGGGAAGCGGCACGCACACTGCGCCTGGACCTGCCCCATCGCCTGCGCCTGCTGGTGTTGCCCGGCGCCGCCCCGGCTATTTTCGCCGGCCTGCGCCTGTCGTTGATCTACGCCTGGCTGGGCACCATCGGCGCGGAATACTTCATGCCTTCGGACGGCGGTATCGCCAGCCTGATGCTGGGCGCTCAACAGCTGTTTCGCATGGACCAGGTGATGGCCGCGATGGTGCTGATCGGCCTGGTCGGTGCCCTGCTCGGCAACCTCGGACAACGCCTCGAATCGCGCGCCACGCGCTGGAGAACCGCATGAACGCCTTCAACACCTCGGCCCTGCACGCCGCCAATCAACCCGACGCCACCCCGCCGCTGGTCAGCTTCGAAAACGTCGGTAAGACCTTCAGCGTCGACGGCCAACCGTTCGAGGCCATTCGCGGCTTCGACCTGTCGATCAACGAAGGTGAATTCATCGCCATCGTGGGCGCCTCGGGCTGCGGCAAGTCCACCCTGTTGCGCCTGCTGGTGGGGCTGGACACCGACTTCAACGGCAGCATCCGCATCGACGGCCAGCCGGTGACCGGCATCGGCGGCGAACGCGGCATCGTGTTCCAGGAGCATCGCCTGTTCCCTTGGCTGACGGTCGAGCAGAACATCGCCCTGGGCCTGGTCAACGACCCGCTCACCCAGGGCGAGCGAGCGCGCAAGGTGCATGAGTTCGTGCAACTGGTGGGGCTGACGGGGTTCGAGTCGGCCTATCCGCACCAGCTTTCCGGAGGCATGGCACAGCGCGTGGCGATCGCCCGCTTGCTGGTGGCAAGCCCGCGCATCCTGCTGCTGGACGAGCCCTTCGGCGCACTGGATGCCTTGACCCGGCAGCAGTTGCAGGACGAATTGCTGGCGATTCGCGAACGGTCGGGGGTGACTATCTTGCTGGTCACCCATGATGCCGAAGAAGCCACGTATCTGGCAGACCGAGTGGTGGTGCTGGAGCCACGCCCAGGGCGGATCAAGGCGGTGGTCGAGATCGAGCTGCCGCATCCGCGCTTGCGCACGGGCGTGGCCTTGCACGGCCTGCGCGAAAAGGTGCTGCAGCAGATCACCGGAGCGGGTGACCACCTGAGGCCCGCGCCGAGCCGGGTGGAGGGGTTGCGGCCGGAGCTGATTGCGCTGTGAGTGCTTCGCGGGTAAGCCTGCTCCTGGAGGCTTGGGTTCGCGTGCAACTTCTGTGGGTGCAGGCTTGCCCGCGAAGGAGCCTGCCCGGTCACTGCAGCTCGCGCAAATACGCCCAGGGATAGATCCCTCGATCATGCCCATCGCTGAACATCAGTTGCAGGCCATATCCCTGCAGCTCGATGCGCTCTATCCGCACACCTTCCACCACCAGGCTGATACCCCCGCGCAATCGCGCCGCACGGCACTGCGAGCAAGGGCAGGCACCGCGCAGGCGAGCATGGCTGATCACCTGGCGCACCTCGCCCCATTGCAGCGCCAGCTCGCCCTCGCTGCGCTGGTTCGACACGCCACTGGGCACATCCATCACGCCACACCCTGCAACTGCGCCAGGGCGATACGTATTGCCTTGCGCACTTCGGGGTCGCTGTCGTCTTCGCCCCCCCGCAGCACCGCCAAAGCCCGCGCATCGCCCAGCTCGCCCAGGGCCAGGGCTGCCTCCTTGCGCAGGTTGGCGATGCCATGGCCGAGCAGCACGGCCAAGCCGTCCAGCGCTGGGCGGTGGCGCAGGCGGCCAAGCGCTCGGGCGGCCCGCAGACGCACTTGCCAATAGCTGTCATTCAACGCGGCAATCAGTGCATTGCCCGCCTCCGCCTCGCCCACCTTGCCCAAGGTCGTGGCGGCTTCTTCGCGCACCTGCCAGGCGGGGTCGCCCAGCGCGGCAATCAACGCCGGCAATACACTGCCGTCGCGGGCTAGGCCCAGTGCGCCGATGGCCGCACGGCGCACGTCGGTATCCACCTCTTCACCAGCCAGCCGCGCCAAGGCCGGCAAGGCCGGCTCATGCTTGAGCCAGCCAAGAATCCCCACCGCCTCACGGCGCACCGCTGCCTCGCCATCGCCCAGCGCCAGCAACGCAGGTGCGGCGGCTTCTTCCAGGCGCAACTCGCGCAGGGCGCGCAGGGCACTGGCACGCACGAAAGGCTCGGCGTGATTGACCCACGGCAAGATCAACAGCCCTGCCTCCCAGCTCTTAAGCTCACTCAGGCTCTGCGCCGCCGCCAGGCGCACGGGTTCGGCGGCATCGGCCAACGCCGCACACAGGGCCTGCACCACTTCGGGTTCCTCCCAGGCCTCCAGCAGGCGCGCGGCCTCGGCGCGCACTTCGGCGTGGGTGTCGACCAGCAGCGCATCGGTCAGCCAAGGCAGGCTTTCGGGGTCTTCGAGATCGGCCAGCTCGATCAGCGCGATGCGCCGTACACCAGCGTCGCCATCGCCCAAGCGTGGCAGCAGGTCGAGGATATCGGGGTTGTCGGTGATTCGATCAGTCATAGGGCGATCCGTAGCGCAGGAGGGTCGGTGTCGGGCAGGCCCAACGGTGTCAGGCGCGGCAGTTCGCGGCCTTCTTCATGGCGCAGCAGCGCCAGGCAGTGACGCTTGAGGTGGGTGAACGCCGGGCTGGTCAGCAGGCTCGCGCGACGCGGGCGGGCGAAGTCCAGCCGCAGGTCTTCGATGAAGCGCCCGGGGCGCGGGCTCATCACCAGGATGCGGTCGGCCAGGAACAGCGCTTCGTCGATATCGTGGGTAACGAACACCACGGTGGTGCGGATGCGCGTCCAGATATCCAGCAGCAACTCCTGCATGCGCGAGCGGGTCTGTGCGTCGAGGGCACCGAAGGGTTCGTCCATCAACAGCAGGCGCGGATGATTGATCAGCACCCGGGCGATCTCGGCCCGTTGCTGCATGCCGCCAGACAACTGGCTGGGCCAACGCTCGGCGAAGTCGGCAAGCCCCACGAGTTGAAGCATTTCATGGGCGCGGCGCTGGCGTTCGGGCTTGGCCACCCCCTGCATCTTCAGGCCGAAAGCGACGTTGTCGAGCACGCTGCGCCAGGGCAGCAGGGTATGGTGCTGGAACACCATGCCGCGCTCGGGCGACGGGCCGTCGATGGGCTGGCCATCGACGTGCAACTGGCCGCCGGCCGGCATCAGGTGGCCGGCCAGGGCACCGAGCAGGGTGGACTTGCCACACCCGGAGGGGCCAAGGATGCACACGAATTCGCCCGGGGCGATGGCAAAGTCCAGCGCCTGCACGGCCTCGAACGCCTCGCGGCCCTGCCCCAGACGTATCGACACGCCCTGCGCCTCGATACGCCCCGGCGTTGGCGCCTGTTGATAACGGCCCATCACGAACTCCTCCGCGCGCGGTACCAGGGCGTGGCCAGCGCACCGAGGCGCTTGACCAGGGCACTACTGCCCATGCCCAACAGGCCGATCAGCAACATCCCGACGATGATGTCCGGGTAGTTCTGCAAGGTGTAGGACTCCCAGGTGTAGTAACCAATGCCGAACTGCCCGGAGATCATCTCGGCGGTCACCAGGCAGAACCACGAGGTGCCCATGCCGATGGCCAGGCCCGTGACGATGCTTGGCAATGCACCAGGCAGCACCACTTCCCGCAGGATCGCCCAGCGCCCTGCCCCCAGGCTGCGCGCCGAGGCGACCAGCCGTGGGTCGACCGCCTCGACGCCATGCACGGTGTTGAGCAGGATCGGGAACAACGCGCCGGTGAAGGTGATGAACACCATCGACAGCTCCGAGGACGGAAACATCAGGATCGCCAGGGGAATCCACGCCACCGCCGGGATCGGCCGCAGCACTTCCAGCGGCGGTAGCAGGGTGTCTTCGGCCCATTTCGAGCGACCGATCAACAGCCCCAACACCACCCCCAGCACTGCTGCGGCCAGATAGCCAGCGAATACCCGCGACAGGCTGCTACCCAGGTGCGCCAGCAGCGCATTGGAGGCCAGCAGCTGCCAGGCCGCATCGAGCACCGCGCCGGGCGTCGGCACATAGGTGAAGGTGAACAGGCCGAAGTTCAGCTTGTGGCTGGCCGCCACCTGCCAGAACAGCAGGCAGGCCAGCAACGAAGCCAGGCGCAACGGCCAGCGCGCGAGGGAACGGCTCATGTGGATTCTCCCGGCTCCATTCACTCAGCGCTGAGCGATGAGCTTGCGGTTGGCGTCACCGAAGTCCAGCGCTTCGCCGCCGTGGGCCTTGGCGTACTGCTCGGCCTGGTCCTTGAGCAGGAAGGCTGACAGCTCGCCCTTGGCGTTGCGCACGAACCACGCCTGGTTGGCCAGCAGCTTGATGCCACTGTCGGCGGCCTGAGCGTAGATCGCGCGGATATCCTTGCCCTCCTGCTCGAGCTGGGCGAGGGCGGTAAGGGCGGCTTCCGGCGAGGCGTAATGACGGACCTTGTCCTCGCCGCGCACCCAGATCTGCGCCAGGCGGCTGAAGTCGGTGATCGGCTTGCCGCTCGCTGCATCGTTGGCCTTGAGCGGCAGCGGGGCGTAGTTCTTGAGCGCCTTGTCGTAGTCCAGGCCGGCCTGCTTGAAGGCGGCGCGGATGTACTGGTCGTCGATGAAGCGGTCGGTGTCCAGGCCGCGATCGGTCTTTTTCAGCAGCTTGAGGGTGTCGATCGAGGTGGCGACGGCCTGGCGATACTCGGGCTTCCAGGTCAGATCGCGGGTCTGCAGGCCGAGGGGGCCGTGGAACAGGTAATTGACCTCGGCCTCGATGCCGGTGACCTTCTCGATCAGCTCGCTGTATTTTTCAGGTTCGGCCGCGATCAGGCGATCGGCTTCAAGGCTGGCGCGCAGGTAGGCGGTGACCACCTCCGGGTATTTCTTCGCATAATCCGCATCGACCAGCGCACCGTGGAAGGTCGGCGCGTTGGCCTGGGAGCCGTCGTAGATCTTGCGAGCGAAGCCGCGGTTGGGGAACAGCTCGGCGAAGGGCACGAAATCGGCGTGGGCCTCGATGCGGTTGCTGCGCAAGGCAGAACCTGCAATTTCCGGGGCCTGGGCAATGATCCGCACATCCTTCTGCGGGTCCCAGCCCTGGGCGGCGATGGCGCGCAGCAGCATGCCGTGGGCGGTGGAGGCGAAGGGCACGGAGATGGTCTGGCCCTTGAGTTCGGCCAGCGACTGCACGCTGGAGGCGGCGGGCACCACGATGCCGTTGCCGCTGCCATGCACGCTGCCCGACAGCACGCTGATGAACAGGCTGCGCTTGCCGGCATCGAGGTGGGCGACACCGTTGAACGAGCCGGGGAAGTCGGCCATGGCGCCGAAGTCGAGCTTGCCGGCGACCATTTCGTTGGTCAGCGGCGCGCCGCTGGTGAAGTTCTTCCACTCGACCTGGTAGGTCGCGTCCTTGTACTTGCCGTCGTGGGGCAGGTACTTCTCCAACAGGCCCAGCTCACGGATCAGCAGGCCGCCTGTGGCGCAGTTGATGGTGGTGTCCTGGGTGCCGATGGCCACACGGATGGTTTCGGCGCTGGCGTTCAGGCCAGTGATCGCCAGCGCGAGGCCGGCCACGGTTGCTGCAAGGCGCATGGGTGTTTCCCCTCGAATCGTCTAGGTATTGGAATCGTCTCCGCCACCAGGCTTGGGTGGTGGGAAACGAGGGGCTTGCGGTGTGGGCGTCCGGTGGTTCGCCGGATGGCGGGGGTGTTTTCAGCGCAGCAGGTAGGGGATATCCACCTTCACGGCGCCGGTCGGGCAGTCTTTTTCGCAGGGCATGCAGTACCAGCACTCGTCGAAGGCCATGTAGGCCTTCTGCGTGGCTGGGTTGATGGCCAAGAGGTCCATCGGGCACACCTCGACGCAGACGGTGCAGCCTTTTTCGGCGATGCACTTGTCTTCGTCGATGGTGACCGGGGCGCTGCTGCGAAAGAAGATTTCCTGGGGTTGGTAGGCCATTTCACGGGGTCCTTGGGGCCTTGAGCCCTCTATCTCTGTAACGGTGCTGTGGGAGCGGGCCTGACCGCGAAGAAGCCACTGCGGTGTATGGCCAGGGCTTCGCCCTGGTTCGCGGGCAAGCCCGCTCCTACAGGGTGTTGCGGCGCTCTAAGCGGCATCGGCTTTTACCCGCAGTCGGTCGTAGGCGCTCTGTTCGTCGGCATCCAGGGCAATCAGGTACGGCTCAACCGGCTTCTTGAAGCTGGTCATCTCGCCGTCCTCACCCTTCTTCAGATGGCAGTGGCAGAACCACTCGGCATCGTTGCGCTCGGGGAAATCGACCCGGTGGTGGTACAGCCCCCAGCGGCTCTCCTGGCGGAACAACGAGGCCCGCGCCGCCATCTCGGCGCAGTCGCGGATCACGCTCACTTCCATGGCTCGCATCAGTTCATGGGGGTTGCTGGCCTTCATCTGCTCGAGGTCGCTCTCGATCTCGGCGAAACGGCTCAGGCCGATCTCCATTTTCTTGGTCACTTTCGGCGGCTGCAGGTAGTCGTTGACCATGCGCCGCAGTTTGTACTCGACCTGCGCCGGCGGCAGGCCGTGCTCGCGCTGCAGCGGCGCGAACACCCGCGCCTGCTCGCGCTCGACCTGGGCCACATCGACCTCGGCCAGCTCGCGCCCGGCCACGTAACGCGCGGCATTGATCCCGGCGAACCAGCCGTAGGTGAAGGCACCGAGCATGTAGTTGTGCGGCACCGCAGCCATGTCACCGGCGGCATACAGGCCCTTGACGCTGGTCTCGGCCTTCTCGTTGACCCACACCCCCGAGGCCGAATGCCCGGAGCAGAAACCAATTTCGGAGATGTGCATCTCGACCATGTGCTGGCGGTAGTCGGTGCCGCGCCCGGCGTGGAACTGGCCACGGCTGGGGCGCTCGTTGCTGTGCAGGATCTCTTCGATGTTCTGGATGGTTTCCTCGGCCAGGTGATCGAGCTTGAGGAATACCGGGCCGTTGCCGCCTTCGAGCTCCTGGTGGAACTCCCACATCATCTGCCCGCTCCAGTAGTCGCATTCGATGAAGCGCTCGCCCTTGCTGTTGGCGGTGTAGCCGCCCAGGGGGCCGGTGACGTAGGCGCAGGCCGGGCCGTTGTAGTCCTTGATCAGCGGGTTGATCTGGAAGCACTCGAGATTCGCCAGCTCAGCACCGGCGTGATAGGCCATGGCATAGCCGTCGCCGGCGTTGGTCGGGTTCTCGTAGGTGCCCATCAGGTAGCCCGACGAGGGCAGCCCGAGGCGCCCGGCCGCGCCGCAGGCGAGGATCACCGCCTTGGCACGGACCACGCGGAATTCACCGCTGCGGCAATCGAAGCCCAGCACCCCGGCCGCAGCACCTTCAGCGTCAAGCAGCACGCGGGTGCAGACCATGCGGTTGCTGATCTCCACGCGGGCGCGCTTGAGCTGGCGGTACAGCACCTTCTTGATGTCGTGGCCCTCGGGCATCGGCAGCACGTAGGCGCCCATGTGGTGGACCTTCTTCACCGCGTAGTCGCCGGTCTCGTCCTTCTCGAACTTCACGCCCCAGCGGTCGAGCTGCTCGATGGTCTCGAAGCTCTTGGTGGCGTAGGCGTGCACCGTGGCCTGGTTGACGATGCCATCGTTGGCGACGGTGATTTCCTTGGTGTACTGCTCAGGGGTGGCGTGGCCGGGAATGATCGCGTTGTTCAGCCCATCCATGCCCATGCTGATGGCGCCACTGCGCTTGACGTTGGCCTTGTCGAGCAACAGCACGCGCAAGCGCTTGTCGTGCTCCTTGGCCTTGATCGCCGCCATCGGCCCGGCGGTGCCGCCGCCGATGACGATGATGTCGTAGTCCTGGGTCTGGATGCTCATGCCTTGCCCCCTTTCTGGCGGTCGATGCGCAGGCGGTACTGGAAGGCATCGCCGCGGTAATAGAGGTGTTCGAAGTCCAGCGGCGTGCCATCGGCGGCGTGGGTCAGGCGCTCGATGCGCATGATCGGCGAGCCCTCTTCCACTTCCAGCGCCTGGGTCAGGTCGCTGTCGGCGAGTACCGCGTCGATGGCAAGGTCGGCATGGCCCAGGGCGATTCCACAGTCGTTTTCCAGCAGCAGGAAGATGTCGCGGGTGACCAGGTCGGCCTTTTCCAGCTTCTCGCCGACATGCTTGGGCAGCCAGGTCAGCTCCAGCGAGATCGGCTCGCGGTTGATCAGCCGCACCCGGCGAATCTCGGTCACCAGGCTGCCCTCCTCGACCTGCAAGCGCGCCGCCACCAGCGCAGTGGCCGGCACATGGCGAAAGCTGCGCAGTCGGTTGAGCACTTCGTAGCCCATCTGCGTCATCGACTCGGCCAGGCCCTGCAGGGTGCTGACGTTCTGGAACGCCTTGGGCTTGGCGACGAAGGTGCCCTTGCCATGGATCTTGAAGATCAGCCCCTCTTTCTGCAGATCACCCAGCGCCTGGCGCACGGTGATACGACTGACCCCGAACGCCTTGCCCAGCTCGCTTTCCGACGGCATGCGACTGTGCGGCGGGTAGGTGCCATCGAGGATGCGCTCGCGCAGCAGTTCCTTGAGCTGGGTGTAGAGCGGTACCGGGGACAGGGGGAGCAGTTCGGCCATGGGGTCTCTTCGCTAGTCGGTCGACTTGTTATAACAAGTTGTGACCAGAGGATAGGGGTATAAGCGGGATCTGGGGAAATATCGATATGGCATATGGATAGTTTGGATCGTGATGTGCTGGAAAGACTCACGAAACTTTCCACCCCAGAAACGAAAAAACCGGCTCGAGGCCGGTTTTTTCACCTCAACGGCCAGCGAACTTAATCGCTGCGTACGAGGCTGAGTAGTACTGCGATAATCGGTCATCCGAGAAGGAATTTCGAGCTTTCTTTTGCATTTTTCGACAATGAAGCCTGGCCCTGGGCAAGTCCTACATCAGATTTTCCCCATTGCGCGTAGTCCATTTCCCAAAGACACTTTTGCCGCACTCAAGCCATTGCGAGAGGCGTGCAGCGCCCTCTAGGCTCGCCCGGTCGTTGCCAAATCAACGATCGGGTTTAGCCACTCGGATCAAAGACGGTCGCACCTCGCCTCCACTATTCCAGAGCATTGCTCTGGTGCTTCATGGCGGCTGTGCGTGGGGCACCTTCGGGTGCGCCGGGTGCCGTCTTCCCGGTTGGCTAACCCGCGTACAGCTGCCACCTATTCGTTTAGCCACGGATCTGCGGCAGCTCTAACAAGACGGAGCTGTAGCCATGAAAAACGCGTCCCCGACCCACCCCGCCTCACCCTCATCACCAATCCCGCCTTCTCCATCCAAACCGACATGATCGCCCCCGACGCCCTGGCCCACGCCAGCGCACTGCTGCTCGGCGTTGCCGAAACCATCGACGAGCATTGCCGCGCCTGCGCCGGAGCGCCCGGCCTGAACATGCTGGCCAACGCTGCCCAAAGCGCCGAAACCGCGCGGGCACTGGTTGAACATGCCTTGAACCGGATCTGAGGGAATGTCCATGGACGATCAATCGAATCACTACACCACTGCCGGCATCGCCACATTCCTGGACATGTTCAGGGTGCAGCCCGGCGTACCGCTGGAACGGGTGCTGGAGGAAGTCTCGGTCGTGCTCGGCTGCATCCGTGACCTGAGCGACCAGGAAGACGCGCGCCCTGCCGCTGTAACGGCACTGCACTACCTCAGCGCCCTGGCCAAGGGGTTGATGAATGATCTGGAGATTGCGCGCAACAGCGTGCATTGAGCCATTCAGTACTCTGATTACCTCTTCGCGGGCTTGCCCGCGAAGCAGGCAGCGCCGGTCCCCCGGGAAAAACAGCCACAGATCAAGGCGATGGACGCCACCGGCGCAGATGGGTATCATTGCGCCGCGTTGCACTCGTAGCTCAGCTGGATAGAGTACTGCCCTCCGAAGGCAGGGGTCGTGGGTTCGAATCCCGCCGAGTGCGCCATGAATTCCGCCACTTCCGTGGTTTCACGCTGACAGCAGGCCTGACCATGACAGCAGCGTGACAGCAAAAAGCCCCGACATTCGGGGCTTTTTTGTGCCTGACGCGCCAGGTTTTGAGATACGCGGAAACCTAGCGCGACGGAGGTACCCTCACATCTGAGGATACCCACCCTAAAACAGGCAATTTGAGCGGAAAAGGGTCGCATGCGGCGGTCCTACCTGATTTTGCTGATATCAAGACTCCACTCCGGCGTGGCGGGTTCTTCATCATCCTGGAGCGCATACCCCTCAACTGCAGAAACAGTAACGCAGGCCAGCCGCTGACCTTTATCGAATGGCGAATGCTATTTCGCGTCAGGTTATCTATCTGGGCTTTCTTCGTTTTCGCCCCTGTGAGCTCGCAAACCTGATCGTGCGTCAGAAACTCAATCGGCATGGTTATTCCTCGAATTGAAAGCTGTGATGGGGACCGGCCCATTAACCCCAAATCTTGAAGGTTTATCGAGGAGAGCTGTAGTCACAACAGCGCAACGTGGCATATTGGCATTAGCAGTCGGCACGGCTGTTTTCGGCTCAACTCGGTCAAGGGGAAAGGATATGCCTCAGTACGTTGTGTCTTACGATCTGCACCAAGCTGGCAGGGATTACGAGAGGATAAGGAAGGGGCTAGCCTCCCTGGGAGAGGCAGCAAAAATTCTGGAATCGGTTTGGCTGGTGGACAGCGCTCGAACGGCGGCAGAGCTTCGAGATCACCTGAAAGGCTATTGTGATGGCAATGACGGCATCTTAGTAATTGAAATGGCTAGTAACTGGGCAACCGTCCGAGTCTCCGATGAAGGGCTTGGATTCCTTCAGAAACACCGCCCCTGAGAGCTTTTCATCGGACTTATCACAGGAAAGTCTCATGTCTGATCAAACACTATGGCTAACCACCGCGCCCGCCCTAGGAAACATGCTCGCGGCAGTTGTGACCGCGATTGCCACGATTTTCCTCTGGCGCGTTACCAAGCTGCTCGCCAAGGAGACTACCAGGATGGTCGAGGCCGCAGACCAGCCTCATGTGGTCGCGATCCTAAGCCGCAACCGCTGGTCGGTTAAGCATTTCGACCTCGTTGTGGAGAACACCGGAAACGCGACAGCCTACGATATAAAGATTAGCTTCAATCCACCGCTTGAGAATGGCGAGGCTCGAAGACAGGGCGCGAAAATTCCGTTTGAGCAGGTGAGCGTGCTGAAACCGGGACAAGAGCTACGCAGCTACCTGGCAGACATAACCCTACTAGAAGGGAAGTCGTTCGAAGTCACTATCTCGTGGCGTCACGGCAGCAAAGAAAGGCCCCGGGAGACCAATTCCTACACCTTGAACATGGCGGATTACAAGGGTGTGAGCGAGCTCGGACAAGATCCAGTAGTCGATATGGCGCGGAGCCTTGAAAGAATGGAAAAGAACCTGAGCTCTATGGTGCGTTCCAAGCACCTGAAAGTAGACGTTTACACCTCTGACGATCGCGCACAGGAACGTCAAAAGGCTATGCAGGCCCTGAATCGAATTGAGGACAAAAGGACACGCGCAAATACGGCGCAGGAGTTAACCGAAAACACGACTCCAGGCATTAGCTCCTAGGCTCTGTACGAAATCCCAAGAAACCTAATCGTCGCTCCTCCAGCGCTGAGATTTTGTAGAGTCACGCGCCATTAACGGAAAGGACCTCTGTGATGGCAAGGCGCTACGAACTCACGGACGAGGCCTGGGATGTGGTCTCCGATCTCTTAATCGAACTCCATGGCCGAGGCCGGCCCCGACTGAGCGACCGACTGATTCTCGATGGCGTGCTGTGGATGCTCTACTCAGGTGCTGCATGGCGAGATATGCCTGAGCGCTTCGGCCCATGGTCAACATGTGTATCAACGGTTTCGGGGCTGGCGAAACCAAGAGACTTTCGAGCAGATGCTAAAACGCCTGCACCTGAGATTGAATGAGCAGGGCTTGATCGATCTGCAAACCTGAACGATCGACTCAACCGCAGTACGCGCAACCCGAGCCTCATCTGGCGCCGGGAAAAAGGGGCCTGGCGAGCCTGCCGATCACGCTCTAGGCCACAGTCGTGGCGGCCTGACAACCAAAATCCACATGCTCTGCGATGCCAATGGGATGCCGTTGCGCTTTCTCCTCTCTGGCGGTCAAGCCAGTGACATCAGCTACGCACAACCACTGTTGAACGAGGTCAGCATTCCATCGAGCCAACGCGGCCGCCCGCGCAAGCGCTGCAAATGGCTGCTCGCCGACAAGGGCTACGATGCCGAAGCGCTACGCCGCTACTGCGACCAATATCGAATGCAACCCGTCATCCCGCTGCGCTCGATGAAGCGTAAGCCCAGGCCTGGCTTACCAAGTCTGTTTGACCGGCCCAAATACCGACAGCGCAACATCATCGAGCGCATATTTGGCTGGCTGCAAGAGAACCGCCGGATCGTGACCCGCTTCGACAAGCTCGCGAAAAGTTATGCCGCAATGGTCTCACTAGCTTGCTCCATGCGGTGTTTGCGACATCTCTTTTCGTACAGAGCCTAATAGCATGGCAAGAGGCCCCCAAAAGCTGGAAAGAGCATGAGTGAACACCGATTTCCACCCGGCATCGAGTAGAACGCGTTCGCCTAAGTTCGCTTCATCCTGGCGCGCGCACTCATCCCCCCGCCACGCCCCCGGTCTAAATGTGTCGCTTTTTCTGCCCCCCCCCCTGCACCTATAGGACTCGAACGCCCTACTGGCTTGAGGATCTCTTTTTTGAGGAGCTGCTTGCCTGCAAACGCCTGCAGCCCGTACCTCATTACGCCCAGAAAGACCCGGTCGGTAACAATGGCTTCCACCACCTACTCCTGAGCATATTTGCAAGCGTTCTTAGCTAGGCTTGAGCGGGCTCGTGCCATCTAGACGGCAGACCTCGCTACGCGTAAAACGTACCAAAAAGCCACTACAGGGAATGTGTATGAACTCGTATCAAGCGATTGTTGAATGGGCGGCAAAAGACCTGCCCGAATGGGAAGCGGACCTTGTTCGGCGCCTTTTGCAAGACCCCTCTTTAAGTCCGGAACAGCTCACTCAGATAGCGACAAATGCACTTTGCGCTTTCGGGCTTAACGACGAAAGCGAAGTAAAGGAATGCTCTCCGCCTGCGTATCAATTAGACGGATTAGAAACCGAAAAAACTGATGACCCCATTAAACTTTGCAGCATAGACCTTGTAGAAAACATTAATGCCATTCACCAAGAAGCAAAGTTACCCTTTGGGCACTCTGGCATCACGTTAATATATGGAGAAAATGGCTCAGGCAAATCAGGATACAGCCGAATATTAAAAAACGCCTGTTTTGCAAAACATATAGAGCCAAACCTTCTAAGCAACATTTACAAACCAAAAACAAACAAGCAGTCAGCCCGTATAACCTTTTTGAAAAACGGCAACAGAGAAAGTTGGATCTGGACCCCTGGCAGGAATCACACCGACCTATCTTCAATCAATGTGTTTGACACAGATTGTGGAAAGACGCTACTTGATAGCAATAACCGTGTAACTTACAAGCCCAGAGGGGCGGATATTTTTGACTACATATCGCAAACAATAGAAAGTGTCAAAAACAAATTTCAACTAAAATTACGAGAAGTAAAAAAACCGATTATCAGTGGACTGGAAGACAACATAGAAATACAAAGCTGGCTAAATCGTCTCTCAGAGAAAACTAATAGCGTCGACCTAAAAAAAAGCCTCACATGGAGCGAGCAAGACGCAGCTGATTTAGCGACCCTGACAAAAACCATTGCCGACTACGAAAATGGTACCACTATAAAAACCATAGAAAAATTAACAAAAATATCAGCAGAACGCCTACCTCGAGCAATTCTAAAGATAACCGCAGCTGTCAAAATATTAACCGAGTCGAAGCCTGAAGAAATTACAAGTTTAGAGGCAGCTGAAATAGCTGCTAAAAAAGCTTATGACCTTTCCCTGGTTACGCTAGAAAAAACCGATCCATTAGACGGGGTTCACTCCGAGCCTTGGAAAATACTTTTCAAGGCAGCTCGAGAGTTCTCCACTTCTCACGCGTATATCAGTAGTGAATTTCCTAACACTAGCGAGGATTCGTTATGTGTTCTTTGCATGCAGCCACTAGACGACCACGCAAAAGATCGTCTCGAACGCTTCGAACAATTTATGCAAGATCAAAGCAAACTAACTTACGACCAAGCCTGCGTCACTCTAAAAAGCAAGAGACAAGAAATCCTCGATCTAGTGTTGCCCGAGCCAGAAACGTACGAGCCATTGTGCAATGATCTGTTGGAGGCGCTAGGTTCAGACTTTGGACTGGCTGATGTTTTTAGATCCCTGAAGACCAGGCAAGATTTTTTTAAGTCCAGCCAAAACTCAGATGCGCCGTACAGCAGAACTTCTATCTCCGGCGAGCCTATAGAGAAAAACATTTCCGAAAAAATTCAAATCAAACTGAAAGAACTTCAAGAAAACATTGCCCCTGAAAAGCATGCACTAGATAAAGAAAATTTAAAAAAGAAGATCAATAAAAAACTGGTATCTGATGCATCCGAAAAAATCATCACCTACATAGACAACCTAAAACATAACAAAAACGTGGAAGCAGCTGTCAACTCCCTCAAACAGACAAAAACTCGATTTTCCGGAAAAGCCAAATCAATAATCTCTCAGCTGGTCACACCAGAATTTATTATAAACTTCGAAAAAGAACTAAGCGCACTCGGGATTAAGCTTGACGTTGAAATATCCCCCATCGTTAAAGACAGTGATACCTCCCACAGCTTCTCTATAGGCGCTCAAAAACCGGGGAAAGTTCTCAGCGAGGGGGAGCAAAAAGTTGTTTCCTTGGCTGCTTACCTAGCGGAAATAAAAACATTCGCAAATAGTTCCCCCATAGTTTTTGATGACCCTGTTAGCTCCCTTGATCACGTCTATCGAGAAAAAATTGCTTCGCGCTTATGCCAGGAAGCGCTATCTAGACAATTGATAATTTTTACTCACGACCTAGCACTGATCATGGAAATCGATGGTAAGTGTAACGAAATGGCATTGGACCAGAACATACGCCCTGCCGTGTCGTCATTTACGGTCAGAAGAAATGGCAAGGACTCTGGCTTTTGCCATGTAGAAGCACCTTGGCGAGGAATGAGCACCGGTAATAGAGCGCAACAATTGGAGCAAGAGTTAAATTCCTTCAAAGGTTTGTATGAAACAGACATCTCTACATATAACCAGAGATCGGCAATGCTCTATTGCCTACTCCGAGAAGCTTGGGAGGCTTCAATTGAGCAGGATCTGTTCTTTGACATCGTAAGTCGTGGAAGGAATAGTGTACAAACAACGAGAATAGGCCAAATCACAATAGAGCCTACTGATGCTACACGGATAACTATCAATATGTCCCTATCTAGTAGCTGGATGTACGGTCACGATAAATCGAGAGCTCTCTCAGAGAATAGGCCAGCACCAGCGGAAATAAAGGCTCACATTGATGCATTGAGAACATTTGCCAGCGACATTGCAACTCGGAGGAAAGCTGCCGAGAAAGCCTTCAAAGCCCAGGCCCAAGCTCCGACCACCACTTTTGGATAACGTATGAGCAAACCACCGATGCAGCTCATCCTGCATCGGTGTATCCCTTTGTGCATCCCGGAATCCACTAAGAATACAAAAAATATTTAAAATCATGTAGTTACAAATTCGGTTCGAATCCCGCCGAGTGCGCCATCTCCGAAAGCCCCGGGAAATCTCCCGGGGCTTTTTCGTTTGTGCGCCATGTCGCGTCCCGCCCCTCCCCCGACACCGTCCATTGGTGTTAGCGTGGGCATGTTTCCTACCAATGGACATCCCTTTTAAACCCTTCGCGAAGGAATGCGCTTACCCATGCCCTTGCCCAAGCTTTCTGCCGTCTCCGTGATGCTCGCCAGCCTTGCGCTGTTCACCATCCCAGCCCACGCCAACCTCAGCCCGCAACAGTCTGCCGCCATCCTCAAGGCCTACGATGGAAGCGACCCGGCCGACTTCAAGCAATTCATCGACAAGCTGGCCAACAGCGAACTGGCCAAGGCCGACAAGCTCGACGAAACCCTCAAGGCCTATCTGGCAGGCAAACCGCTCGGCGCCGAGCAGCAGAACGAAATCAACCGCCTGCTGGGCCTGTACACCCGCATCAAGTACGGCAAGGCCGCCACCGAGACCCTGCGCGAGCTGGTAGAGATCCCGACCTTCCAGGTCGAGGGTCTGCCACAGCACGAGAACCCTGAATTCCACAAGATCGCCGACAAGATCAAGGCACTGGCCGAAAGCTTCGGCCTTGAGTTCCGCAACATCGACAACCGCGTCTACGAGATCACCCTCGGAGAAGGCAAAGAAGTGATTGGCATCCATGCTCACGCCGACGTGGTGCCGGTCAATCCGGACAACTGGAAGCTGGAAGACGGCACGCGCCTCGATCCGTTCAAGGTCACCCTGGTGGGTGATCGCATGTACGGCCGTGGCACCGAGGATGACAAGAACGGCATCGTCGTCGCGCTCTACGCACTGAAGGTCGCCAAGGACGAGAAGCTGCCACTGGCGCGTCAGTTCAAGCTGTTGGTGGATACCACCGAAGAAACCTCCGGCGACGCCATTCCCTACTACTTCGCCCGCAACGCCACGCCGGACTACAACCTGGCGCTGGACGGCGGCTACCCGGTGGTGATCGCCGAGAAAGGCTATGGCACCGTCATGGCCAGCTTCAGCAAGCGCGCGGGTGAAGGCAAGGGCGCCGAGGTGATCAACCTCACTGGCGGCCTGGCCACCAACCAGATCCCCACCACCTCGGTGGCGACGCTGATCGGTGACCATCCGGCCGATCTGGCCCGGCGTCTGAAAAAGGCTGGCAACGAGTACCGCAAGGCCAACGGCAAGGACTTCAAGATCGACACCGTGGTCTCCGGCAAGCAGGTGATCCTGACCGTGACCGGCGTCTCCGCGCACTCCTCCTCGCCACAGTCAGGGGTCAACCCGGTGGCACGCATGCTCGACTTCCTCAACGGCCTGGGCGATCGCGTGCCGCTCAAGCACAACCACATCACCGATGCCGCACGCTACGCCGCCGATAACTGGGGGCTGGACTACCTGGGTAACAAACTGGGGGTCGGCTTCAAGGACGATTTCATGGGGCCGCTGACCGCCTCGCTGACCTACGTCGGCCTGGACCAAAAAGCCCTGAAGCTGGCGGTGAACCTGCGCATCCCGAAAGGCAAGCCGATCGACACGATCAAGGACGAATTGGCTGACAAGCTCGGTGATTGGGCGCGTACCAGCCACACCTCGGTGGCCTTCGAGTACACCCTGGACGAGCCGATGTACCGCAACCCCGAAGGCGAGTGGGTCAAGGCGCTGCTGGATGTGGCCACCGAGAACCTCGGCCTGCCCCATGAGTTCGGCACCTCTGCTGGCGCCACCTCGGTGCACGACTTGCCCAACGGCGTACAGTTCGGCCTGTCGATGCCCGGCGTGAAGTACACCGGCCACAACGACAACGAGTTCAAGACTGTGGAGCAGTTCATGCTCGACCTGCAGGTGATCAGCGAGATGGTCGCGCGGATCGGGCAGATGCCCAAGCTCTGAGCGAATCCCGGCGAGGGCCGCCCGTCGGCCCTCGTGCGCTGCGACCAATGACGTTTTTCAATCGCCTCGATGCCGTTTCCTGCATTGCCGTGCAGAGCGCGGTCCCGGATGCTTTATTTAATCCAGGACAGCGCTTTTTCCAACCACGAGGCCCCCATGAAGAACGTCGAACAGATTCTCAAGACCAAGTCCCAGCACCAGACCGTCTACACCATAGGGCCTGACGACTCGGTGCTCGAGGCGCTGAAGCTGCTGGCAGAAAAGAACATCGGCGCACTGCCCGTGGTGGAGAACAAACAAGTGGTGGGCATCGTCAGCGAACGCGACTATGCGCGCAAGCTGGTGCTCAAGGGCCGCTCGTCGGCAGCCACGCCCGTACGCGAGATCATGAGTTCGCCGGTGGTCACCGTCGATCCCAAGCAGAACCTCGAGTACTGCATGAACCTGATGACCAACCGTCACCTGCGCCACCTGCCGGTGGTCGATAATGGCCAACTGCTGGGCCTGCTGTCGATCGGCGACCTGGTCAAGGAAACCATTGCAGAACAGGCCAACCTGATCCTGCAACTGGAACAGTACATCCGCGGCGAATAGCCGCCGGTTCAGTGGTAGGCGCGCTCCAGCTCGTCCAGCTGATGGTCGAAGCTGCGCAGACGCGCCGACCAGGTGTACACCAACACCTCCAGGTCACGATTGAGCACCGCGGTATTACCACCGTCACGCCCCTGCGGGTCGCACAGGTCGAGCTGATAGCGCTCGCGCGCCATGGCCGTGGCCACGCTCGACAGGTCGCGGGCATTGGCCAGCCAGTGGTGATGGTGATCGTGCACCTCCCGGTCCAGCGCTCGACATTGGCGCTTGAGCGCATCCAGGCACTGATCCAGCGGCGTGCCCTTGAGCTCGCCCATGACCTCTTCGAAGGTGCGTCCGGAATGCCAGTAGCTGCCCCAGAAATAGCGGTCGAACACCGTTTCGACCCGACGCAGGGCGACCTTGGTGTTCCAGATGGCCACCAGCGTTCGGCCCTGGGCCACTTCACGCTTGTTCAGGTGCAACTGCTGCCAGGCGATCCACGCCAGGCCGCAGAGCGCCACCGCCGCGGTGACCGCAGCGGCGGCATACAGAAACTGCACCGCCTGGTTCATCTGATGGGTGTGCCGGATACCGTAGAAGTAGCCAGCCGTCAGGGTGCCCAGGATCATCACGGTGCACCAGAAGCCTGGTGCGTAGGGATCTTTCATCGCGCTATCCCCTTTTTGTTTTCCTGAGCATAGCAACGCTGAAATCAACCATCAGGTGCCGCTCGGCGCTTTATTGCTTGCGTGGGTGCAGCGCCTCGTTCAGTTGATCGATCATGACTATCCAATCGGAATCGGCGATGTAGTTTTCCTTGAGGAACGCGCGCTGGGAATCGTTCCAGAACGGCGCATCCACCAGTTTCACGCCATCGTCCAGCGGCGAGTGGGTAGTGATGAAACGGTCGATCTCGACCGGGTCGTCATCAAGGCCCAGTTGCTTGAAGATTTCAGAGAACGGATGAATCGGTGCGTCCATGGTGCATGCCTCCGGCTTGGCCTGGTTTGAATTGCCTACCACTAGACAGCGTAGACCCCACCCTGACTCGATCGAATGCGCTGCACCATGAAAAAAGGGGCCGCTGTGGGCCCCTTCATGGCATGACCGGACGATCAGATCGGCGCGCGACGCAAGGTGGCGAGGAAGGTCGCCGCACCGATGAACAGCCCCGCGAAGGTACGGTTCAGGCGCTTCTGCTGTTTCGGCGTGCGCAACAGGCGCAGCACCCGCGAGGCCAAGCCGGTATAACCCGCCATCACCAGCATGTCGACGCTGATCATGGTCGCGGTGATCGCCAGGTATTGCGCCAGCAGTGGCTGGTGCGGGTCGATGAACTGCGGCAACACCGCGAGCATGAACACCAGCGCCTTGGGGTTGCTGACGTTGACCAGAAAGCCCCGGAACACCAGGCTCAATGGCTTGCCGATGGGACGCACGGCAGACTCTTCGCTCATGTCCATCGGCAGTGCACGCCATTGCCGGTACGCCAGGTACACGAGGTAGGCGACACCGAACCACTTGATGATCTGGAAGGCAGTAGCCGATGCGGCGAGGATCGCGCCGACACCGGCGGCGATGATGGCGATCTGAACGATCAGGCCCAGTTGCAGGCCCAGGGCGTTCCAGTAGCCACGCCAGAAACCGTATTGCAGGCCGCTGGACATCGAGGCGATGGCCCCGGCCCCCGGCGACAGGCTGATGACCCAGCACGCGGCAAAGAAGGCCAACCAGGTTTCCATCGACATCACACACCTCGCTCGAACGAATGTTGCAAAACGTTAAGCTAAGGTTTTGGTGAAAAAATAACCAGTGGAATTTGTGGCGAGGCCTTGGTTTTTTCTGTGCTTTGGCCGGCCCCGCGACAGGGTCGGCAGAGGTTCAATCGGTCTCGGCCGATGTACCGTTGTTGGCGCCCTGCACCTCAGTCCCCCGCCAGCGCCGCACCGACTTCTGGAAGAACTGACTGTTGGGCACCTGCACCAGCGCCCCACCCGCCTCCGGCGTTTCCATCAGCGTGGTGTACAGCAGGTTGATGGCGATCACCCGTCCCTTCACCCCCGGCTTGTCGAGGGTATCGACCAGCTCGACCACGTCGCCAATGCGAAACGGCCCGACGGTGAATATCAGCACCGCGCACAGCAGGTTCGACAGCACGCTCCAGATCGCGAAGAACGCCACCGCCGCGACCGCGACGAAGCCCGACAGCGCCGTCCACAACACCGTGGCCGACACCCCCATGCGCTCCAGCACGAACAGCAGCGCACTGCCCATGATCAGCCAGCGTAGACCGCCGCGCACCGGCACCAGCAGCTCCGGCGGCAGCGGGTAGCGCTGGCCAAGACGGCTCAAGGTGCGGGCGACAACGCGCTGCAGCACGAAGGCCAGCGCCAGGATCAGCAGGATCTGCAAGCCCAGCCAGAACGCATCCATCCACTGCCCCGGCAACAGCGAGCGCAGCGCCTCCATCAGGACAGCGCCTCCAGCTCGGCCTGCATGCTTTCCAGCGTTTCCAGCGCCTCCATCCAGGCCTCTTCAAGCTCGCCTTCGCGCTGCTTGAGCTTGGTCTGGCGGGCCAACAGGTCGCGCAGCTCATCCTTGCGGGCGGCGTCGTAAAGGCCGCTGTCGCCCAGCGCGGTCTCGATCTCGGCCAGTTGCGCGTGCACCTGGGCCAGTTCGGTCTCCAGCTTGTCGGCGGCCTTCTTGTGCGGTGCCAGTTGCTGACGCAGGGCGGCGGCGGCCTGGCGCTGGGCCTTCTTGTCGGTCTTGTCCGGGTTGACCGGCGTGTTGCTGACCGGGGCGGTGCGCTGGCGGTAGTCGATCAGCCAGCGGCTGTAGTCGTCCAGGTCGCCATCGAAGGTGTCGACCTTGCCATCGGCCACCAGCAGGAAGTCGTTGGTGGTGCTCTTGAGCAGGTGACGGTCGTGGGACACGACCACCACGGCACCGGCGAACTCCTGCAACGCCATGGTCAGGGCCAGGCGCATCTCCAGATCGAGGTGGTTGGTCGGTTCGTCGAGCAGCAGCAGGTTCGGCCGCTCCCAGGCGATCAGTGCCAGGGCCAGGCGGGCTTTCTCGCCACCGGAGAAGTTGACCACCGGCTCGTCGATGCGATCGCCACGGAAGTCGAAGCCGCCGAGGAAGTCGCGCAGAGTCTGCTCGCGCTCTGCCGGGGCGAGGCGCTGCAGATGCAGCAGCGGGCTGGCCTTGTCGTCCAGCGAGTCGAGCTGATGCTGGGCGAAGTAGCCGACAGCGAGGTTCTCGCCACGCGCCAGGCGCCCGGACAGCGGTTCGAGTTCGCCGGCCAGGTTCTTGATCAAGGTGGACTTGCCGGCACCGTTCGGGCCAAGCAGGCCGATGCGCGCACCGGGGGTGAGTTGCAGCTTGACCTTCTCGAGAATGGTCTTGTCGCCATAACCCAGGCGTCCCTCGGCGAGGTCGAGCAGGGGGCTGGAGATCTTGTGGGCTTCGCGGAAGACGAAGTCGAACGGCGAGTCGACATGCGCCGCCGACAGCTCCTCCATGCGTTCCAGGGCCTTGATCCGGCTCTGCGCCTGGCGGGCCTTGGTGGCCTGGGCCTTGAAGCGGGCGATGTACTTTTCCATGTGCGCGCGCTGCGCCTGCTGCTTTTCGTAAGCCTGTTGCTGCTGCGCCAGACGCTCGGCGCGGGTGCGCTCGAAGGCGCTGTAGCCGCCCTTGTAGAGATTGAGCTTGCGCTGTTCGACATGCAGCACATGGTCGACCA